>CAIJTF010000013.1 GCA_903823565.1 uncultured Flavobacteriales bacterium | reverse complement strand
GCGTCTATGGCATGGGTTGAGTTTTTTTCTGGAATTCCGCCAACGGCCATATACGCATCGCCGATGGTTTTAATTTTTTCAAGGTTATTTTCATGAATAATTTGATCAAATTTTTTAAACAAAATATCCAACTTGTATACTAACCGATTGGGGGTAATGGATTCTGATATTTTTGTAAAACCAACCACATCAGTGAATAGAATTGTAGTCGATTCAAATGCCTTGGCTGCCACTTTCCCATTCACTTTCAATTCCTTGACTACTTGGGAAGGAAGGGCGTTATTTAGCCATTTTTCCGCATTTTCTTTTTCAACATACAGTAATTTTTGTTGAAGCAATACCTTCTCCTTTTCGCGGTTAATAGCTAGATTTTTACGCTCGATTTGGTCTTTTTGGGCTTGTATTTCTTGGGTGCGAGAAAGGACCAAAGACTCGAGTACTACTTTTTCTTGCCGTTCTTGGTTGATTTTGAATCGAAAATAGAGAAATATCAAGAAAAAGGTGACAAATATCGAGACTAACCAAAATGGCCAACTGGCCCAAAAGGGAGGCGTTATGGTAACGGTTAACAGCGCTGGGGTTTTGGTCCATGATCCATTCCCCACCCTCGAATAGATGCGAATATAGTAGGTGCCCCAAGCAAGCGAACTAAGAGAAATCCGGTTGGTATTCCCAAGGTAAATCGTGTCGCTTTTGTCTCCCACAATAACACATTGATACTGAATGCGTTTTGCCAAATAAAGGCTGCTGGGTTGAAATTGAATTTCAAAATTCCGGTTATTATAGGACAATTCTATCTCGTTTCCATTGTTTTTAAGTTGTATGCCCGTTAAAAATCCTTCCGGATACCGATCGTTTTTTGCCTGTAGTTTAACCCGTGTTATGATCGGATAATGCTCTTGTTTTCTCGTTTTAAGTTGATGGGGATCAAAAAAATTAAACCCTGAAACCCCACCAAAATATACCCTTCCTTTTCCATCAATAAAATAAGCATTGGTATTATATTCGATCAATTCCGAGCTCAAAACTTCAATGTCTTGGAGCACCTTTCCTTCTACGTTTAAACACGCCATTCCATGGTTTGTACTTGCCCATACACGAAGCTCCTTGTCTAGGACCAAGCCATTGATTACATTATTGGGTAAACCCTCTTTTTTGGTTACCCGCTTAACAACTCCGGTATAGGTATTTAAGCAAAGGATTCCTGAACCCAAGGTTCCAAAAAAGAAGCGTCCATCTTTTACCTCCAGCAAGCACGTAAGAGGGTCTTTGGTTGATTTCAGAATTAGGGGATTGAATTTGCTTTGAGAAATCAAAAAACCATTTTTCTCTTCAATTACCTTACACAGCCCGATATTATCGAAAATAGCCCAAACCTCCCCCTTCGAATTTTTCTTTACATCCAAAACCGTTATTGAACCATTCGTATTTAACCCATTTTTAATCAGCCTCATGGTGTTGGCGTTCAAATCGAACGTAAAGAGGCCTAACTCGGTTCCGATCAAGTAGGTCCCCTTGCGCCATTCAAGCAATTTATAAAAACGTGTGGGCGGTTTTGGCGAATTTAAAAACTGAGCTCTGACAGGTAAAAACGGGGAGGTAAGGGTGGGATTAAAAAAATATAGCCCGTCATAACAAGCCACCAAATAACGGCCGGAGGCTATCGATTTGATATCCATAACGGAGACGTCGTTATGGGCAGATAATGCCCCGCCCGGGTCACGATAGAAGTGATTAAATATCCCTTTCGTTAAACTAAAAACTGAAATTCCAATATCGGTTCCAATCAAAACCTCATCGCTTGAAGAACCCTGGTAAAAACTCCATACGTTTTCCGAGGGTAATCCGATTTCAGGGATAAGCGAGGGCCCAAAATACTTTATTGCATCCTCCTGGTCTTTGAAGCATGACAAGCCTTTATCGGTTCCGAGCCACACGACGCCACTATGGTCTACGTAAAGGCAATTGATGTTGTTCGACAGGAGGGCGTTGCGTTGAAAGGTATTTGCTTTGTGGTTGGTAACCATGCCCAATTGATCCTGAACAAACACGCCATTCTGCCTTGTGGACACATACCACTTCTTTTCATGAAAATGAAGGCCACTAACTTCTATGCTCTTATGGTCATAAATCGATTTAAAAACGGGTTGTTGCTTTCCAGAGGTCAAATCAATACTAAACGCCTCGTTCATCGTGAAGTAAAAAAGCCGATTAATTCGATAGAAAATCGTAACAATTCCAACATTCGATGGTGTTTTAATGCAGGAAGCTTTAAAATCCTTTGATAGAAAATAAAGTTCATTATTAGCACCAAGGATGTAAATCCCCTGGTTTCCCCCTTCGATTTTTTTTGGATTTATTTTACTCAGTTCATGTTGAAAAAAGCTATTGGTTTTTGTGTTGAAAACATATAAAATGCCGCTTGTAGTTTTAGCAGCCAAACAGTCATTGTTTAACCAAAAAATTTGGTCGAAGGAATTTGTTTTAGAAGACTCTGGTACGAAAGATCGGAATTTGTTCGTCTGCAAATCATAGCGAACGAGACCATTTTTGGTACCAAACCACAACTCTTTTTGTTTTCCTTTTACTCCTGAAAGGAAATGAGAATTTGTAAATACGGGGGTGTTTTCTTTTTGGTAAACCGTAAACTCTAGTCCATCAAATCGATTCAATCCCTCCTGGGTTCCAAACCAAAACTGTTGGAGGTCGTCCTCAACAATGCAAGAAACAGCAGATTGTGATAGTCCTTCTGTGATTCCATAGCTTTCGAATTTTAGCCCTTGTTGACCAAGAACAGACTCTCCGATAAAGCCAAAGAAGAGGAGAAGCCAAAGCTTACGCCACGCCATCGTTATTTTTCGCACCAGCGGCAGTAATTTCTTGCATTTCTCGATCAAATAGATACATCCCACCTTTCTGCTCACCAATGAGTTTTAATTTGTCTAAGATGGAACGTGCCAAAGCTTCCTCCTCCATTTGTTCCGAAACATACCACTGCATAAAATTGTGTGTGGTATAATCTTTTTCATTCAAACAAACGTCTACGACTTCATTAATGGAATGGGTTACGGTAAGCTCATGAGCCAGAAGCAATTCAAACATGCGCTGAACCGATTCGAAATCCGAAGGGGGTTGTTCAATTTTTGGTACGATGGCTTTGCCTCCCCGTTCATTTACGAATTTTATAAGTTTAAGCATATGGAACCGCTCTTCATCCGAATGAGCATACATGAAAACTGCAGTGCCAGACAAACCTTGTGTCTCCGCCCAAGATGCCATGGATAGATAGTATTGCGAAGAGGAAGCCTCCTTGTTAATCTGTTCATTTAACGCCTTTTCAATTCGTTGATTCATAACCAAAATTTTAATCGAAATTAAGGATAAATAAACAACTGTTCAATAAAAACAACTAAAAACTCAGGCGCGTTGTTTTTTATAGTTTCTATTAACCAACCAAGAAACCAGTCTGGGAGAATACTGGTTTAATGTTTTGTAAATATATGCCGTTAGGCTTGGATATACCCGTTGCTTTGAACGAGAAATCGCCTTAATAATTCTCATTGCCGCTTCCGATTGAGAGAGAAGCAAGCGTTTATTTCGCTGAGGAACCTCGACTTTTTCCCCTTTTTCGTTGAGCGTATATTTAGTCTGGTCGTTCTGAACAAAAGGTAGGTATATGATGCCAACAGAAATACCCTGAGGTTTCAATTCAGCACTGAGGGCTTCTTGAGCCGTTTTAAGGGCAACTTTAGAAGAGGAATAGGAAAGGTAATTAGGCAGGCCATAAAAAGCGGCCAAGGAGGAAATAAAATAAATTTTACCGGCGCTGTTTTTAAGGTGGGGAATGGCAACTTTACTTAAATAGAGGCCTGCCATAAGATTGGAAAAAAAAACTTCATTGAGTGTTTGAACCTCCGTTTCTTCCAAGGATCCAACAGAAGAAATCCCAGCATTGTTTATCAAAACATCTAGCCGTCCATAAAAACCTATTGTTTCTTCCACCAGTTTTACATTAGCGTCATAGGATTGGACATCGCCTTGCAGATGAATCGCTTTTCCCTTTTGTACCGCATCTAAGGCAAACGCATTTAGAGGTTTTGAACCGCTCCTTGAATGATATACAACCTTGGCCCCCATCAACAAAAGCTGTCGGTTTAATTCCAGGCCCAACCCAGAACAAGAACCAGTGACCAAAACGACCTTATCCTTCCAATTCATAACACAATTCTATTTTGTTAGTATTCCCTTTCACAAATACTGATGCTCCTCCCACCAACGAACGGCATCTGAAATCGCAATTTCAATAGGAGTCGATGGCATATTAAGTTCTCTTCTGGCCTTTTCTGGCGAATAACATTGCTTCATTGTTGCCTGTTGTGCCATATGGTATCCTAGCTTAGGTGTTTTTTTTGTCAAGCGAGCCAAGAGGGAATTAAAGAGACCCACCGTATAAATTAAACCATTAGGAACACGCCTTAAGGTAAATGGCATACCCTTAACGGAGCATGCCTTTCGAAAAAACTGTTCGAAGGATAAGTTTTCATTGCCCGCAATATAACAAGTTCCCAAAGTTCCCAATTTCAAGGCATTGACAATACCAACGGCAACATCTTTGGAATAAACAAAATTCTTGTAACCAGAGGCATATCCTGGTAAATTTCCTTTATAAAGTTCTAGTATCATTCTTCCAGATGTGGGGCCTGAATCAAATGGGCCAATCATATAGGTTGGATTAATAATTATAGCGGGAAATCCTTTTTGATGGTGTTCGCTTAAAAGCAGCTTTTGGGCCTCATACTTACTGTCTACGTAATCCATTTTATAAGCCTTGCCATTAAATCCTTTGGTTTCATCCCCCGGAGCAGAAGGGTTACCATGACCAAAAGAATTGGCCGTTCCAACATGGATAAATCGGGTAATCTGCTGCTGTTCCGAAACCGCCATCAAATTTTTTACCCCTTGGTAATTGATCTCCCAAATTACCGACTGTCTTCGCGGCCAAATGCTGGTTGATGCTGCCACGTTAATGACTGCCTGACAACCATGAACGGCTTTTTCCAAGGCTGCAATTTGGGTTAAATCCCCTTCAACCAGTTCCAACGCTAACCCATCGAGTACCGTAGTCTTTCGGTTGGGCAGCACCATTGCGCGCACGGCATATCCTTGAGATAACGCTTCGCGACATACGCTCGCACCCAACATTCCATCTGCACCCGTAATTAGTATTTTCATGTATTTTAATAGGATTAATCAGTCTGATAAAAAGATTCGTTGAACACGGCTTGAGATGCCTGTCATAATTTCGTATGGTATGGTAGAAAGTCGCTCAGAAAGATCCAATAGAGATTTAGCATCGTTGAAAATAACGACTTGTTCTCCCTCAGAAACATTGGACAAATGGCTAACGTCTACCATCATCATATCCATGCATACTTTCCCAACCGTGTAACATTTATTGTTTTGAATCCAAACCCAGCCATTGCCATCGCTCAACGATCGCCGAAAACCATCGGCATAGCCTACAGGAATAATCGCAATGGTCAATTCACGGGTGGCAATAAATCCACTTCCATAACTAATTCGATCTCCCTTTTTAACCTTCTTTACTTGAGAAACCACGCTTTTCCAAGCCAAGGCAAACCGAAGCCTTTTACCGAAGTCCCCACGACTTAGTCCAAACATACCTAGACCCAAGCGAACCATGCTAAAATGGGATTCAGGATAATGCACAATGGCCTCAGAATTTGCCATATGGTACAAAACAGAATAGGTGACGTTTGCCTCAACCATTTGCTTAGCTTCCTGAAATAAGGCCATTTGTTTCTCACTAAACGAGCGGTCTTCTAGGTTATCCGAATCCGAAAAATGAGAAAAAACGCCTTTAATATATACCTCAGGTTGGGCATTACAGACAGCCAAGACTTCTAGAAGCTCATTAATGTTAAACCCCAAACGGTTCATTCCTGTTTCGATTTCTATGTGTACAGGAACCCGATGATGGGGAGACTCAATAACCACGCGAATAAACGCATCAAGCTGTTTCAGGGTCCCAATACAGGGCTCTAATTCATATTCAAGGCACGAGGCATACGATTCTTGATCGGGGTTGAGCACAAGAATGGGTAAGGTAATGCCCTTTTTTCGGAGTGCAATTCCCTCGTCGGTATATGCCACGCCCAAGTAAGCAATACCAAGCGAATCAAAAAAAGGAAATAGTTGGTCCAATCCGGAACCATACGATTGTGCCTTCACCATTACCAAAAGCGCCGTTTCAGAGGAAAGTTTCGCCTTATATTCAAGCACATTGTGTTTCAAAGAAGACACATTGATTTCTAGTTTTGTTTGATGTTGTTGCATTCGTAAAGAACCCGCATACCGTTCCATCTTCGCCTTACGGGTTCCTTTTAACAGCACCACGGCATCCTCTGGCAGGGTGGTCGGCAATGCTTCTTTTGAGCCAACAAACCTAAAATCCAGGGCAAAAGGGTCAATCCTTTTCTCAATATTCGCCTTTAGGTGAAGGGCCTCCTCGTCTAGACCAACAATAATTCCCAACGGACGTTTTTTTCCAAAAGAACACAAATAGGTAAGTGACTCCTTCAAGGCATCCATATCCAAATTATAGGTGTCGTTAATGATGAGGGTATTGTTTTTCCCAAGAAAGGTTTCTAAGCGCATTGCTAAAGGCGTCAATTGAGCAACTCGCTCTTCCAATACAGCTCCTTTAATGCCCCATTCTTTTGCAAAACCAATCGCTAGCCTTGCTGCTTTTTGGCTAGCGGTATCCGATAATAGAAGGTGTAAGTGCTCGGGCATAGCCTTTTCCTTGTCAAAAACAAGGTGATTAATGCCCTCAAAAAGACCCGTTTCTCCGCAATAAATGGAAGGAATGGACCTTAACAAGGGGGTCCATGTGGCAGCGTTAAGCGATGAAAACAGTGGGGCCCCTCCTTCTGAAGCGAATTGCGTAATTAACAAGTGGGTGGGTTTTATCCATCGCAATAGGCTCTCACGTTCGTGATCGTCCTTTCCTCCTACCTCAATAATCGCTAATTCGGCCTCTTGATGCAATTCCAACAACGATAAAGGAACACCGATCACGGTATTGTAACTCTTTGGGCTACGCACCACCCTTACGTCTTGTTTTATCAAATCATAAATCCACTCTTTTACCGTAGTTTTTCCAATGCTACCCATAATGGCTAAAATCGGAATCTGAAACTGATTGCGATGATGAAGCGCTAACTGTTGCAGGGCAAATAATGGATCGTTTACTTGAAGGTATAAGCAGTCTTCCCGCTTTACCTCGGGCAAAGCACTTGATACAAACACCCGAATTTTCTTTTCATAGGCTTCTGAAAGGTAAGTATTACCCGATCGTGTTGGTCCGTCTAATGCAAAAAAACAGCCATTGTACTCACCAATTAACTTTCGGGTATCGGTAGAAATAAACCGAACCATTTGATCCGTTTCCCCATACCAACGAATGGGTGAAAGGATGGCAATAAGTTCTTTGGACGTATAGCTAAGTTTCAAAACTAGGAGGCATTAAAGCAAGACCTGCACAAAGGTTTATACCGTTCCACAGCGCCCACTAAAACTTGACCGGTTTCTTCCGAAAATCGATGAGAAAACTGAGCTAAATTCCCACAATCCAAGCAGATGGCATGCACTTTTGTTACGTATTCCGCAATGGCGAGCAGGGAAGGCATCGGACCAAAGGGATTCCCCAAATAATCCATGTCTAATCCAGCACAAATCACTCGAATTCCTCGATTGGCTAATTGTGAACAAACGGAAACGATTCCCTCATCAAAAAACTGAGCCTCATCAATGGCTACTACTTGTTCATTGGTTACCATGGACAAAATACTGTCTGAATGAGCAACCATAACGGCCTTTTGGGCTGAACCTTGATGGCTAACCACATCCTCTTCGCTGTATCGCTTATCGATTTCCGGCTTGAAGAGAATCATCTTTTGGTTAGCAAATTGGGTGCGTTTCACCCTGCGAATTAATTCCTCTGTTTTCCCTGAAAACATGGATCCACAAATAACTTCAATCCAACCATTAACTTTATTTTCTGAAGGGAATTGTTCAAGAAACATAGGGCTCGTGTTTTTAACAAATTTAATTGAATTAAATCATACAGGAATCGCATTCGCATCCCTAATCCTTATTAAATTTGTCCACATTATCCCATTAACTGTTAATAATATGCGCGACAAAATCAAAGAACTAGAATCAGAAGTTGCAAAAATCGAAGACGGTAAGGCGGATATTTCTACCTTAAACCATGCCATATACCTCACTGGTTTGGTTTTGGAACAGCTTCATATTGTTCGATACAAAGCCTATACGGAGCCGCAAGAGGGAAGCAACCCTGAACCGATGGCCTATGATTTTTCCGAAGAGGAAAGCCTTGAAACACCCGAGTTATTAATCGAAGAAGCCCAAGAACAGGTTCTTGTTGAGGATTTATCCGATAACACCCTTGCTGAGTTGAAGTCTAAAACGGGGGTTGAACCAGTAGAGAAAAATGAGGAGGTTGTATCCTTGGCTAAGAATGCGAAAATCCAAGGTGCAAAGGGGGCGGAAGAACGGCATCCCTTAGAAGACCTCATAGCGCAATGCAGAGGGAAGCATGAAAAAATTGATTCCTTCAACGGCCATTATTCTTTGCGGGAGAAAATTGATTTCATCAATGAATTGTTTGGGGGTTCAAGTGAACGGTTTAACAATGCCGTTCGGCTTATAGATCACCACAGTGACGTTGCAACGATGCTACCACATTTAAAAGAGTACTTTTCAACGCATGAATGGGAAAAAAAGAAAAAAGAGGTGTTGCTTGGTTTTCTGGAGAAGCTCGTCGCCTGCTATGAAGACCATTAATGCCCTAATCGTATATTTTTTAACCGGAATCGTTGCCTTTTCGCAAGGCCAACCAACTTCCGACCCCTTGGCATACCCCCAACAAATCGTAAAGCAGCTTTGTTCGCCCGCCATGGAAGGAAGAGGATATGTGCGATCCGGTTGTCAGAAGGCCGCACGTTTTTTGAAGCAAGAATTCCAAACTATGGGACTCATGGAATACCGTGGTGTGTCAACGCAGCCCTTTAAATTAAGCGTAAATACCTTTCCCAAAGCATGTAAGCTGCGGTTTGGATGGAAAAACAAAAAACCTGGGATCGATTTTATTGTCAACCCAAGCTCAGGCGGATATGCAGGCCATCTTAAGGTGCTTTCATTAAGTGCTCAGGAAATATTGCAATATCCCTTCGGGAAATCAAAGAATCGAGGGTACATTCTCTCATTCGTTCCTCGCCTCGGTATTTCCGCTGACACCTTAAAAATGGTGCGATTAAAACTGGAAAAATTGGCGAGAATTGAGCTTCCGGTCCTGGAGTTTACAAGAGAAAAACTGACGTGGAGTGTGTCATCGGAAACCTTTAAATACCCTTATGTTCAATGTATTTTGTCTACAAACGATGCTTGTCCAAAACAGATTCATTTGAAAGTTGATGCCGTTTACAAAGAAAACATCACGGTAGAAAATGTTTTTGGGTATATTCCTTCAAAAAACCCAAGTGACAGCCTAATTATCCTATGCGCGCACTATGATCACTTAGGGCGGATGGGAAGAAAAACCTATTTCCCTGGAGGAAATGATAATGCAAGTGGTGTTGGGATGTTATTAAGCGTCGCGAAAAAACTTAAACGTACCCCACTCGAAAAGTACAATGTGCTTTGTATAGCATTTGCGGGTGAAGAAATAGGATTGGTAGGATCCCAAGCGTTTTTGGAATCACCCCTTCTCGATCGTTCTAAGGTTTCCATGGTCCTTAATATGGACATCATGGGTAGTGGTGAGGAGGGCATAACGGTTGTTAATGGAAGTGTGTACACCGGCTTATTCGATCGTTTGGTGAAGATTAACCAAACCTACGGTCTACTAAAGGCAATCAAGCCCAGAGGAAAGGCTGCCAATTCAGACCATTTCGTTTTCTCCAATGCAGGAATTCCTGCCTTATTTATTTACACGATGGGGGAAAATAAAAACTATCACGATGTTAAAGACACCTATGATGCCTTAAGTTTTTCTGCATTCAATGCGTTAGAAACTTTAGTTCTCACCTTCCTCAAGTCCTTTTAGGTACTTCGTCTGTTGAAAGATTTGAACCGTAAGCATAGCCAAAAAAAGAAGGGTCAGGTGAATCATCGACGCCATGCTATCGCCCCAAATTAAGACATAAAAGGTACTCCCAAGAACGGTCATCACTTGCAATACGGTTAATGTTAAAAACGAATTAATGAGGTTGCGTTTCCTGGATTGGTATGTACTGTAAAACAATAAAATGTATAGACCGTGTAAGAAAAAAGCCAGTCCCTCAACAAACCAAATATCGTTTGTTGGACATTTAAACACCAGCATTCCGACAAAATAAAGTAAGATTAAAAAAGGCGTGGGAAAAAAAAAGGGCTTCATGCTGCTATTTCAATCGCATCAATCCTCTTATGGTATATATCATACCCAAAACCACTCCCAGTAAAAGACCGATCATGAGCCCCTTTCCACCAAACCATAGGGTTTTCTTATCGATCCAATAACCAACCAAACCTAAAATAATCATAAAGGAAAGCAACTGAAATCCGAGGGAAGAATACGATAAAAATCGAGAACGGTGTTCTTTAGTATCGTCAGAATTAATCATCCAAACTTACATCTGCCGTAAAAGGCGTATGGGAGGTCGGACTCTTCATAACGCAGGAACCTTCAAAAATAGCGCCTTCTTGAATGATTAATTTCATGGACTGGATGTCCCCTTTAATTCGTGCGGTTTCATGAAGGGCGAGCAAGTTTTCTACGGTAATATCACCTTCTACGGAACCATGGATTTCAGCGGCGACACAAACCAAATTGCCCGATAACTTACCGGAACTTCCGATGGTTACCTTACCCGAGCAAGATAAACTTCCTACCATTTCGCCGTCTAAAATAAAATTGGAATCTGAAACTACGTCACCCGTAAGCTCAGTACCCGCAACAATTTTGTTTGAATCATTGCTTTCCTCATATTGGGAGGTGCTATTAAAAAAATCTTTTCGTTTTAACATGGCTTTAATAGTTAAGGTCGTAAAAGTCCTTGTAACTATCAAAGGTATCAGTTTCAATCAACTTTTTCAAATTTTCCTGAGTTATAATCAGAATTTTATTGTCAACAAAGATCTCAGATTCATTAAAACTAGCCTTTATTTGCTGTAGAAAATCCGTAGCTAATCCAATCGTTTTGAATTCAGATACCAACACTAAATTCCTTCCTTTTAAGGAGAGGGCCGCCGTAACTTTAAGTTTATTTTTTCCAGCAATCGCCGCCACATTCGATACTTCATATTTCAAATCCTCTAATTCTTCCCCCTCATCCAATGAAACCATAATCAATTGGGGAACAGAATCGTTGAAAACATAAATACCGTTTGACTTGGCAACATAGGGTTCAAAGGTTGAATATCCTTTCTGGAGTATAGTTAACCACTCTTGAGCCCTTGCGGCTTGCGGCGTTCCTGGTTTTTCGGCAATGATGTTCTTTAATTTTGGTTCTAAACTCTTTTTGTCGTTGGTAAATTGACCGTAAGCCATAACATTGAGCAATAGGTATTCTGCCCTTAGCGCATTGGCACTGTCGGTCAAAAGAATTTTTTCCGTTTGACTGTAAACGGTTTTATATCCTTGCAACTCATACTCTTTTAGTAAGGCTAAATATTCCTTTTCTTTTTGTGCTTTGCGTTCTTTGACTTTGGCAAAAAAATCTGGGTCCATAAAATAATTGGCGGCATCGGATTTTGGATAATGGCGAATGATGTGATTCTTATATACATCTCTTTTTTCCACACTTCCCTCGTTTAGTTTATACAATTGAAAAGCGGATGACAAATCGGTTAAGGACCTTGTATCCTTATCCAAGACCTTCAAAAACTCGGATTCAGCCAACTGCGCTTCATTTAGTAATTCCTTGAATAAAAGTCCTGCTGTATACCTCGCTTCGATTTCCTTAACGACAGATTGTTTGAAAAGGGAATCTGTTAGGGGAAGCTTTTTTCTTAAATTCTCTACGGTAAGGGTATCTATCGTTCCTTCTGAAGAAGGTCCTTGCTGGGGGTTTTCTGAACGGTTTTCCGAAGCGATAGGTGACATTTCTTCGCTCATTTTAGATGACCTTCTCCAATCGTCCTCGTTCTTTCGGTCTCCCCACATTTTTCGAAATTCAACAAACCCTTCATCCTTCAATTTCTGATTATTAAAAATCCATTTACTGCCTTCTCCACCACCAGAATTGGTCATCGCTTGCTCTTGTAAGGCTCTCAATTTGGCTTCCTCCAACGCTTTTTTTCTTTGGGCCTCTTCTTTTAATTGTTTAATTACCTCTTTAATAAAGGCTGTTTGCTCTTTTTCTGGCATTTTAGCAACCCGTTGCAAGCTGTCTTCAACCTGCGCCACTTCAATGGCAAACACAAGCTGTTGAAGTTTCGCCGCTTTAGCCGTGATAACCGATGCGTTTGGATAATCCTGGGGCATTGCCTTCGCACAGGAATCATAATATTTCTGAGCAGAGGGATAGGCTTTTTCTGAATAACTAAGGTCTGCTAGTTTTTCATACGCCATGGCTTTTTGACGAGGATTTTTTACAGAATAAAACGCAGAAGAAGTAAGATACACTTTAGCCATTGGCAAATTACCTAATTCTAATTCAATCAACGCTTTGGCATAAAGAATTTGATCTTTATATGGCGCATTCTTAGCGTCTTTGAGCATTTTATTGAGCAACCCGATGTCCTTTGCATTCCCTCCCAATAACGCGTAATTAAGTCGGGCATTAAACCCCATGTCCGGGCTCGCCGATGGGTTAATTACCTTTTTGTAGGATTGTCGGGCAGATGTTTTATCCCCCATAATTTGGTACAACTGTCCTAAAATAAAACTCAAGCGTAATTTTTCAGTTTTTGTGGGACACCAAACAAGCGCCTCTTTCAGGGCCAAAATCGCTTCACTAAGTTGGTTTCGTTCAACGCACCAAGCCGCTTTCGTTTTGTAGACCTCAAAGCGAGTGTTTTTATCCATAACGGGCGGCATTTCGTCCTGTCCTTCTTTGCCTTTACCCTTTTGTTTGTTCGTTTCCTCTACCTGAGTTATCAATGCGTCCAATATAGTGCCTGATTCTGTAAATTGATTCTCCGCCATGAATATTCTCGCAATCCACAGTTCAGCGATATACTTCGAAGGGTCTTTCTGAAAAAATCGCTTTACAAATTGAAAATTTTTAAGGGCTTTTTGATAATCTCTTCGCCAATAAAATGCCTTGCCTATGGTTATCCAATTCTCATCAATCCAGGGGTTAAACTCGGCTTCTTTGTTCCCTTCAGCAGAGGGCATGGAATGGTTTCGGATTACTTTTGAACATTTTACGACGGCCGTATCGATCGCAGCCAACATGCCTTTTGATTCTTCCTTGGACGGAACAAATTGAATGGGTAAAATGTCAAAATAATTCTCGGTACGATTTTTTTGTGTGCTGGTTAAGGACAGAGCCAGCAATTCGTTCGCATTAAAATAACCGTTGTATTTAGCGGTCATTCCATGAAAGGTCCTATTTAAGAAGGCATTTTTTTGCGTAGAACAAGCTACAAGGAGAACTCCAGCAACAACATACCCCAAAAAACCAAGCTTAAATTTCATGCCTTACGACGAACGCTTTTTTTAAATTATTATTCTTACGCAATATTGGTGAATACTTGTTGAATATCATCGTCATCCTCGATTTTATCTAACATTTTCTCAATATCGTTTAGTTGTTCCTCGGAAAATTCTACCGGGGAAGTTGGAATTCGCTTCAAACTTGACTTTTGAACCGGGAGGCTTAAATCATCGAGTGCTTTGGACAAGGTCCCAAACGCTGTATAATCTCCGTATACAAAAATACGATCCTCGGCAACTTCCACTTCTTCACACCCCGCGTCAATTAACTCTAATTCCAACGATTCCACATCGATGTTTCCTGAATGTTCTACTTCAAAAACACTTTTTCTTGCAAACATGAATTCCATAGAACCGTTAGGCACAATAGAGCCCCCAGATTTATTGAAATAAGACTTCACATTGGCCACCGTTCTGGTTGGATTATCGGTTGCACATTCAACGTATACCAAAACCCCATGTGGCCCCTTTCCCTCGTAATTTACTTCCACAAAAGAATCAACATCTTTCTGAGTGGCCCGTTTTATGGCAGCCTCGATGTTATCCTTGGGCATGTTTTCTGACTTTGCATTTTGGATAGCCGTTCGAAGTTTAGAATTCATTAAAGGATCGCTTCCACCTTCTTTCGCTGCCATTGTAATCGCCTTTCCTAATTTAGGAAACATTTTAGACATTTTGTCCCAGCGTTTTTCTTTGGCCGCTCTTCTATATTCAAATGCTCTTCCCATAACAGTCGCTTCTTACAAAGGTAATGCAAAGCAAAAGAAATGTCAAATTAGGCCTTAATTTGAAGTAAGATCTTTTCTATGTAGTCCAAGACGGCTTCTTTTCCAACGCTTGACGTGGCTGATGTTAAAAAAACGGGGGGGAGTTCCTCCCAATATGCGAGCATTTCTTTACGGTATATCGCTTGATTTTTTTGAAGTTGGGTACTAGATAGTTTGTCAATTTTTGTAAATACCATCACAAACGGAATCGCCTTTTCGCCACACCAATTCATGAATTCTACATCAATGGGTTGAGGGGCCAGACGCGCATCCAATAAAACAAAAACGGCCGTCAAATTGGGGCGCTTTAATAAATAATCGGAAATTACACTTTGCCATTTATTTCTCTTGTGTTTAGAAACCTTGGCATAACCATAGCCAGGAAGATCTACCAGGTACCATTGTTCGTTGACTGTAAAGTGGTTAATTAGTTGTGTTTTACCCGGAGTGCTAGACGTCTTGGCTAATTTAGGAATCCCCATCAACATGTTAATGAGGGATGATTTACCAACGTTTGAGCGCCCGATAAAAGCAAATTCGGCTTCGTTTAGGGTAGGGCAACTTTTATAATCGACATTTGAAACAAGGAACGTTGCGGACTTAATTTTCATTAGGAAGGTAAAATTACACTTTCGATTGAACAAGAAGCGACAATGGTTGTTAAAATTAAGTGGCAGTATATAAAATTAAAGACCTAGAGGTCCTTTCAGGAATCAAAGCTCATACCTTGAGGATTTGGGAACAACGCTATGGCATCTTGATCCCAGAGCGAACACAAACCAAAATACGTACCTATACGGATGATGAACTTGTTCTACTTTTGAACATCCGTATACTACTCGATTCCGGTCTAAAAATTTCACGAATTGCTGAACTTTCCAAGCCAGAAATTGCCAATAAGGTTGCTGAACTTAAATTAAAAACCCCAAAAGGAATAGCCCAAGAAAAACTGATTTTAGCCCTCATAGAAATGGACGAAGTCATGTTTCAATCGGTTTTAGAAGAGGTGATTAGTGCCTCCTCTTTGGAGGAAGCTTTTTCCGAATGTCTTATACCCTTCTTCGAGCGGATTGGGGTCATGTGGTTGACAGGTACTATCAATCCTGCGCAAGAACACTTCATTTCCAACCTCATACGGCAAAAGATAATCGTTGAAATTGATAAATTGCCCATTCCTGAAAGGAATGATGCTCCAATTTTACTGTATTTACCGGAACATGAATGGCATGAAATAGGTCTGTTGTTTTACCAATATATCTTACGCTCTAATGGAATGTATACCTTTTATTTGGGACAAAGTCTGCCTTACGACGCCTTGGTTCTAAGCATAGAAAAAACAAAACCATTATGTCTGGTAACTTCATGGCTCACCTCCATTGATGGAGCCTTTGCTCAAAGTTATTTTGCGCAACTGATAACTCAATTTCCGGATTTAAGAGTACTTGCGGGAGGGGCCCAAATTGGGATACACCAAGCATTACTCCAAAACAAAATAACGCTGGTAAAAAACACGAAAGAGTTGGTTCAACTTATTAAAGAACCACATTTACAATCTTACCAGGCACAATAATTACGTTTTTGGGGTTCTTTCCTTCTAACCATTTATCGGTCTCGGGATGCGCAAGGACCTTTTGCAATAATTCCTCCTTCGATAAAGAAAGTTCTGCTTTTAATTTGAAGCGCATTTTCCCGTTGAAAGAAATAGGATAATCATGGGACGTTTCCACAAGAAATTCGGGATTGAATTTAGGCCATTTCGTTTGCGCTAAACTCCCCTCGGGGTTCCCTACCTTACACCATAGTTCCTCCGTTATGTGGGGAGCATAGGGAGAGAGCAAAACGATAAGGGGCTCCAATATTTGCCTGTTGTTACATTGTTGATCCATCAACTCATTAACGCAAATCATAAAGGTAGATACCCCCGTATTAAAAGAGAACCGCTCAAAATCCTCGGTTATCTTACGAATGGTTTTGTGCAATGTTCTTAGATTATCTTGGGTTGGATCATCTTCCTTAACTTCAAACCTACCCGATAGATGAAAAAGTTTCCAAAATCTTTTTAAAAAAGAATGAACGCCCGTAATGCCCTGTGTGTCCCAAGGTTTGCTTTGTTCTATTGGACCTAAAAACATTTCATACATGCGCAATGTATCTGCGCCATAGCGCTCAACCAATTCATCCGGCGTTTGGACATTATACTTTGATTTGGACATTTTCTCCACTTCATAATCGCACAAAAACGCGCCTGAATCTTCGAAAACAAAGGTTGCATCTGCGTATTCAGGCCTCCACTTTTTAAAAGCCTCAACATCTAAAACATCCGCGTTTACCATTGAAATGTCAACGTGCATTGAACTGGTATCTAAGCCTTCTAATTTGCCTTTAGAAACAAAGGTGTTTTCCCCTTTAACTCTGTGAATTAAACTACTTCGACCCAAAATCATTCCTTGATTAATCATTTTTTCAAAGGGCTCATTGAAAGGAATTAACCCAAGATCGTATAAAAATTTTGTCCAAAAACGAGCATAGAGTAAATGTCCAGTAGCATGTTCAGCGCCACCAACATATAAATCTACATTTTTCCAATAATTAATTTTTTCTTGATCAACAAATGCCTCCTTGTTTTCTGGGTCAACATATCGGATAAAATACCATGAGCTTCCAGCCCATCCTGGCATGGTAGAAAGCTCGTAAGTGCAATGTGACTCAAACTTCCAGTTTTCGGCTCTTCCAAGTGGTGGGTCGCCCTGCTCCGTGGGCAAATAAGTATCTATTTCAGGCAAAGTCAACGGTAGAGCACTCACTGGGAGTGGTTTCGGTATCGACCCGTCATAGTATATAGGAATAGGTTCCCCCCAATACCTCTGTCTTCCGAAAACGGCATCCCTAAGCCTAAAATTTATCCTTTTTTTACCACAACCGTTGGATTCAAATAATGAAATGGCTGCTGAGATTCCCTCTTTAACCATTAGACCATTCAATGGCCCCGAGTTAACTAGCGTTCCGTCCTTTTCCGTCCAAGGAAGCTTTGCATCTTGATTTTTGGAACCCCCATCGATAACAGAAAGAAACGGGATTTCAAAATGTGTGGCAAATTTAAAGTCCCGTTCGTCATGTGCTGGAACTGCCATGACAACTCCGGTTCCGTACCCCACCAAAACATAATCAGCCACCCAAACTGGAATAAGGTTTTGGGTTAAAGGGTGTTTTACATAGGCCCCAGTAAAGACCCCAGAAACTGAGGATACATCTGCCATCCGTTCTCGCTCGCTTCGGTTCTTCGAACGGTAAACATATTCCTCCACATCTGCTTTTTGTGCTTCAGTGGTGAGTTCCTGAATCAAGTTGTGCTCGGGCGCCATTGCCAAATACGATACACCAAATATAGTATCCGGTCTTGTTGTAAAAACTTCCAAGGTTTTTCCACCATTCTCCGTAACAAAAAACACAGAGGCCCCCTCGCTTCTACCAATCCAATTTTTCTGTGTTTCCTTGATGCTTTCAGACCAATCCAAAACGGCTAGGTCGTCCAATAGACGTTGGGCATACGCTGTGATTCGTAAACTCCATTGCTTGAGCAACTTTCTCTCGACCGGGTGCGCTCCGCGTTCAGAATAACCATTTACGACTTCATCATTCGCCAAAACGGTACCCAAGGCTGGACACCAATTCACAAAAGCTTCTCCCAGATAGGCCAATCGATAGGGCATTAGGATTTCTTGCTTGACGCTGTCTGAAAAGCGATTCCAATCCTCCGCAGTAAATGATTCTTGTTCTTCTTCGATATCTCCTGTAAGCGGTTCCGCTCCATGGCTCGATCTTCCCTCTAGTTTGAATTGGTCCACAAGCGAGTCTATCGGCTCAGCCCTATTGGTTTTGGGATTATACCAACTATTAAACAACTGTAGAAAAATCCATTGCGTCCAACGATAATAGGAGGGGTCGGAGGTTTGTACTTCACGACTCCAGTCGTAATTAAAGCCTAGCTTATTTAACTGTTCCTTATACCGAGCAATATTCTCTTGTGTGGTTTTCGTTGGGTGTTGTCCCGTTTGAATCGCATATTGTTCTGCTGGCAAACCAAAGGAATCAAACCCCATGGGATGTAAAACATTAAAACCACAGAGTTTTTTATACCGAGAATAAATATCAGATGCAATATAACCCAATGGATGTCCTACGTGCAATCCAGCACCAGAAGGGTAGGGAAACATATCTAAAACAAAATATTTGGGTTTCCCCTCCACCTCTTCGGTCTTGTAGGTATGGTGCGTTTTCCAAAACTGCTGCCATTTCTTTTCTATATCCTTAAATGCGTATTCCATATCCTTTTGCAGCTACAAAAATAGGCATTCGTGATGGAACACATCACGAATTCTGTTCTACGCTTGTAAGACGAACACTAAAAATAGGCGGTGATGGCTTCCACGGGTATATTTTGAATACAGGTGCAAGGAATTCCCTTGGAACACTTTTTACACCCCTCATCGTATACCAAAGCCCTAGCATTAAGGCCTAGCGGTTTCCACCGTCCAGGATGTATAGGAACCCTAGGGGAAAATAACCCAAGCGCTTTTCGATTCATAAGACCTGCAAGATGCAGCGGGCCAGTAGAACAAGCAATCACGCCTTCTGATTGTTGGATTAAGGCAATAAATTCAGATAAGGTAAATTCTCCCATAACATTCCGAACGCCGGAAATACCATCGAAGCTGTCGCCGACTTCCATTCGTTCTTTTGATGTTCCTGTAATAAGCACTTGGTATTTTGCGGCGACCAATGCTATTGCCAAAGCTCTGTATTTTTGCAAAGGATATTCAATGGCGCTTCCTTGAGATTTTGGGTGAAGGATAACAAACCGTTCATAAGGATATCGATTTTCCTCTTTTATATAAAATTCAGAACCAATATCCTTTATTGATTGAAAATCTGGAAGCTCTTTTAGGCCTAATGGGGTAAGTAAATTAAAATTCAAAACAGCCTCATGCAACTCGGATTTTTTACGCGTAAACGAAACCAAACGGTTACAGTACAATAGATGAAACCATCGATGGCTTGTCCCAAGCCGTTGAGGAATGCCGGCTTGTTTTGCCCATTTAGCCACCGTCTTATTTGGAAAAACGTGGACTATCAAATCCGCCTTAAGGGTGTTTCTCCTAGTAGGAGTATCCATTGTTACTAAGTCTTCGAAGGTTATTATACCATCAATGGGGCGAAAACAAGATACCAGCGGAGCGGTATAATTTTTACACAAATAAACTAAAGTTGCCTTAGGAAACGTGGTTCTAATCCATCGACAAAGGGGAAGGGTTAAAACCACATCTCCAATACCATCGGTGCGTGAAATAATAATCCTATTCATTTGACCTAGATTCTTTATTTAATCGCCTTAGTTCTGAATATTTAAAATGATTCGACTTTGCGCTAATTCGAGCAATATGCCAACCATTGATTCCGTCAAGAAATCCCTTTTTTAGAATATACATCTTCACAAAGCGTCCAATGTAGGCCGTCCAAGGGGTATAAAAAGAACAGGATCTCCCCTGCTGATGATATTTTTTTGCCGTAAGTATAGAATATGCATTAGCTCGAGCAAGATGTTCCTCTCGAGAATAATAGGAATAATGGGAAAGATTCCCCACTAGTTGAATGACCTCATGGCCTTCCGGTAAAATTATTTCTTCATGAACAATATCATCTGACCATTGGGTTTCTTTTGGAAACAAGCGGAGTTTAATGTCGGGGTTCCACCCTGAAAAATAAATCCACTGCCCACAATAGTTCGTAAGTCTATTCATAGAATAATACCCCAACTTACCTTGTTGCTTTATTTCTAAGAGGCTTTTTTTTAAGGCTTCGGTAACGGCCTCATCCGCATCCAACGAAAGAATCATTTCAGATGTGGCTAAGGCGTTTACTTTATTTTTCTGTGCTCCATAACCCAACCAAGGTTGGAAAACTACGGTAACACCTCTCTCTTTGCATAGTTCTACGGTATTATCAGTAGAACCGGCATCCATAACAATGATTTCATCCGCAAAAGACAAAACAGAGTCGATACACCTTGCTATATTTCTTTCTTCATTCAGAGTAATAACAGTCACCGATATGCGCATCGAGCCTATTTGATTCGAATAGATTCTCCAGGATGAATCACACTTTTTAACCCAGGATTCAACTTTTTTAATTCCGAAATGGTTAGTCCATTTTTGGATGCAATTTTATTTAAGCTGTCCCCGGACTTAACCGTATAATACTTTTTAACTTGTTGTACGGGCTTTGGAGCCGGTTTCGGGGCCGGAGTAGCTGGTTTTGGTTTTGGAGCGGGAGGGACTGGCTTCGGAGCAGGGGGGGATGGCTTCGGAGCGGGAGGGACGGGCTTCGGCGCAGGGGGGGCTGGCTTAATGGGTTGAGCCTGTTTTATGATTAAAGTTTGTCCCACCGAAACCTCACTAGATTGAAGCGCATTCCAAACCATAAGTTCTTCGGTTGTCACAGCATATTGAGCGGCAATGGAGGGCAAACTTTCTCCTAATTTTACGGTATGCTGATCGGAGCTCGTACTAAAAGGGTTATTGGATTTGCTTAGGGTATCCTTAACTGCGGCTGGCTTTGGGAGTGGGTGCTCAATTCTATAAATTGAATCCTCTTTGGCAACCAAGAGCGTAATTTTATCTAAAGGCCCTGTAACACATCTTTGTCGAATCGAGGCAGGAATAAATCCTGTTTTATAAATTGGATTCAATTCCTTAATCTGATCAAGATCCCAATCCAGTGCTTTGGAAATGGTCGACATATTTAATCCCCTCTTCAAGCACATGGTGTCGAGTTGTGCGTGATATATTTTTGCAGGAGCTGCAACAATATTATGTAGCTTATGGTAAGTCATTAAATAGGCTGCAGCCATAAAGGTAGGTACGTATCCCTGTGTTTCGGAAGGAAGGAACCGGCGTATCGCCCAATATGATTTTTGATTCCCAGAACGAGTAATGGCGCGATTAACGGTCCCTGGTCCAGCATTGTAAGCGGCAAGTGCCAAATTCCAATCCCCATAAATTCCAAATAGTTTTTTCAGATATTTACACGCCGCTTCAGTAGCTTTGATTGGATCCATGCGTTCATCCACGTATGAGGTTTCTAGTAAATCATAATACAAACCCGTCTGGTACATAAACTGCCAAAGTCCTAGTGCACCCGCTTTTGACTTAACCTGAGGGCGAAGACCGCTTTCAATACAGGACAAATATTTTAACTCGATCGGCAGCTCATACTCTGCTAGTTTTTGTTCGAACAAGTCGAAATATAATGCACTTCTTCCAAGAATAATTTTGGTAAAGGAACGACGGTTCGCAACGAAATTCTTCACGGCAGCCAATGTGACGGGGTTGCAATCAAATTGAAACGGACTTTGATTGCTCATTTCGTTCAAATGTTGACAATACTGCTCATCCGTAAAGGTTGGAATATCGTTGGGTTCATAGTTTAATCTCTTTATTATGGAGTCGCCGTCGACATCCTTGGCATACTCTTTATAGAAATAATCTAAGCTTTGGTTTACGGTTGTAATGAACCACGAAGGAAACAAGCTGTCTTCTTTTCCCTTTTGCGCAAAAGCTCCTTTTTCCCATAAAGGAATTAAGAATAAAAGAACCCCAAAAAGATACGATGATTTATTGAACATAGGAATTTAACCAATTGGCGGTTGAAAATAAGGTTTTTTCGTCAAACTGCTTTGTCATTAGCTGTAATCCAAAGGGTAAGTTATGCTCATTCATACCAAAAGGTATGCTTATGGCGGGATTCCCAGTCAAATTTGCATGAACCGTAAAAATATCTTGTAAATACATTTGAATAGGATCCTTTACTTCTCCTAATTTAAAGGCTGTAGTGGGGGTTGTTGGCAAAATCAAGCAATCCACCTCCTCGAAAAAGGCCTTTGTTTTTTCTTGTAACAATCGTCTGACTTTTTGAGCCTTGGTATAATAGGTGTCGTAATATTCGTTAGAGAGCACAAAAGTACCCGTTATGATTCTTCGTTTTACTTCTTCTCCAAATCCAGCAGTGCGCGTCTTAATATACGTCTCATCTACTCCTTCTGCATCCGTAGAACGAAAGCCATAATGGACACCGTCGTATCGCGCTAAATTCGAAGAGGCTTCAGCGGTAGTTAATACATAATATGCGGGAACGATGTAATCCATGTATGGAAAATCTAACGTTTTCACGGTAACACCGGCTTCCACTAGGGTGGTTAGTAACCCCTCCAACTTATGCTTGATGTATGGGTCTATACCCTCGTGATGAATATACTCAGATAGTATCCCTAGCGTCAACGGGCGATTTAACTCTAATGAAGTTTCAACAGGCATCGTGGTTGTAGTAGCATCCAAAGGATCACATCCTGCCATAATTTCGTACAAACAAATTGCATCTTCCAAATTGTTAGAAAAAGTTCCTATTTGATCGAAAGATGATGCATACGCCAATAGCCCTGATCGGCTTATTCTTCCGTAACTCGGTTTAAGCCCGAAGGTTCCTGTCCAAGAGGCTGGCTGACGAATGGACCCCCCTGTGTCGCTTCCAAGAGCTGCCGTACAAAGTCCTGCTGAAACTGCTACCGCAGAGCCTCCAGAGGACCCCCCGGGAACATAGGTATGGTCATGATTATTCAGAACAGGGCCATAACACGATTTTTCATTGGAACTGCCCATGGCAAATTCATCGCAGTTTAGCCTTCCTATAACGATAGCATCTTCCTCAAGGAGTCGATTCAGAGCGGTCGCTGTAAACAACGCTTCGAAAGGTTCTAGAATTTTTGACGCAGCACTTACTTTGTGACCTTGAAAACACAAGTTGTCTTTAATTCCAATTACGACACCCGCCAATCGACCAGCTGTTCCCTGAGATATTTTATTTTGGATCCTGTGGGCCTCGGCCAATGCCCCCTCCTCGAAAACTTCAACAAAGGCATTCAAGGAAGATTGATTTTCAATTGCCTGCAGATATCCTTGCACAATTTCTACAACAGTTGTGCCCTTCGATAGAGCCAATCGAATATCCCGAATGGACAATAGCATGAATTAATTCTCCTCGATTTGCTTGCTTTGGTCCGCTTCTTTTTTGGCCTTTTCTTCTCCTTTAGACGCATTTTTGAATTCTCTAACGCCTTCTCCTAAACCTTTCATGAGTTCTGGAATCTTTTTTCCACCAAAAAGCAACAACACAATGGCTAAAATTAAGATAATATGACCAGGGCTCAAAAGCTGCGCATATTGAAAGTTGGGCATGTGAAGTATTTTCATAGTCACAAAGGTAATAATCTCAATCCAAAATGACGAAGAAATATAAAATTTTAAAGGTTATTCGCCCGCTATAATTTTCTTGCCACCTCTACTTCTTCATAAGCCTCTACCACGTCGCCAATTTGAATATCGTTGAATTTGTCAATATTTAAACCACACTCATAATTATGCTTAACCTCCTTGACATCATCCTTAAACCGTTTGAGCGAGCCTAATTCTCCGTTATGAATTACAATACCCTCTCGAATAACCCGAACCTTAGAGGTTCTCTTAATAGTTCCACTGGACACATAACATCCCGCGATTGTACCCACTTTGGTTATGTCAAACGTCTCACGAATTTCTGCGGTACCTATGATTTTCTCTTCGATATCCGGCGAAAGCATTCCCTCCATTGCCGATTTTATTTCATCGATGGCTTTATATATAATGGAGTACATTCGAATATCAATCTGTTCGGCATCGGCTAATTTTCGTGCGCCAGAAGTAGGTCTTACCTGGAAACCTAAGATGATGGCGTCCGAAGCAGAAGCCAAGTTAACGTCGGCCTCCGAAATAGCCCCCACACCTTTGTGTACGATGTTTACTTGTATTTCTGCCGTAGACAAGTTAAGTAAAGCATCAGACAGGGCCTCTATGGACCCGTCTACATCCCCTTTAATTATCAAATTAAGCTCCTTAAAGTCTCCTATCGCTAATCGCCTTCCAATTTCATCCAACGTGATATGTTTCGTCGTTCGTAAGCCTTGCTCTCGGAAAAGTTGTTCCCTCTTTCCTGCGATGGTTTTAGCCTCTTTTTCGTCCTCCATCACATTAAACTTGTCACCTGCGCTAGGGGCTCCGTTGATTCCGAGTATAGAAACAGGACATGAGGGCCCCGCTTCCTTTGTGGTCTGTCCATTTTCATCGTGCATAGCTCGAACTCTGCCATAATAACGCCCAACCAGAACAATGTCGCCAATTCGCAAGGTACCTGACTCCACCAAAATATTAGTGACATACCCTTTCCCTTTATCTAATGAAGATTCAATCACCGTTCCAATCGCATTTTTGTTCGGGTTAGCCTTTAAATCTAAAATTTCGGCTTCCAATAATACTTTATCCAATAGTTCCGTGATGTTTAATCCTTGCTTGGCTGATATTTCTTGGGATTGGTACTTACCTCCCCAATCTTCGACAAGGATATTCATTTGTGAAAGTTGCTCTCTAATTTTATCGGGATTTGCCCCAGGCTTATCAATTTTGTTGATGGCAAAAATCATTGGAACATTTGCTGCTTGGGCATGGGAAATGGCTTCTTTCGTTTGAGGCATTACATCATCATCTGCTGCAACTAGAATTATAGCAACATCTGTTACCTGAGCTCCCCTAGCACGCATAGCGGTAAACGCCTCGTGCCCTGGAGTGTCCAAGAACGTCATTTTTCGTCCGTCCTTTAAACAAACGGAATAGGCCCCAATGTGTTGGGTAATTCCCCCTGCTTCTCCCTCAATAACATTGGCGTTTCTGATACGATCAAGTAAGGAAGTTTTTCCATGGTCAACGTGCCCCATTACCGTTATAATCGGTGGGCGTGCAATCAAATCCTCTGGAGAATCTTCAATTACAAAAATGGCTTCCTGAACCTCCGCACTAACAAATTCCGTTTCAAATCCAAATTCATCTGCAACAATTTGAATGGTCTCAGCATCTAAGCGTTGGTTGATGGAGGCAAAAATCCCCAAAGACATACAAGCAGAAATCACTTGCGTGGGCTGCACATTCATCATATTCGCCAACTCGGAAACGGTAACAAATTCTGTTAGTTTCAACATTTTCTCATCCAGCTCCGCCGCCATAATTTCTTCTTGACGACGCTGAGCAATGCTCTCTCGTTTTAACTTTCGGTTTTTCGAAGACTTCGATTTAGCGCCTTGTCCCGATAGACGAGCCAAGGTTTCCTTGATTTCTTTTTGAATATCTTGCTCTGAAATTTCTTTCTTCTCCGTCTTGAAAAGTCCTGTTCCTGGTTTTTGAGCAGATCCCGGAGCCTCTATCTTTTTTATGCGTTTCCGTTTCTTTTTGGTTGGCTCATCATCATTTTCTTTAGGGCTGCTTTTAGGTTTTTCAACAGGAAGTTCAATTTTACCCAATACCGTTGGGCCACTTAAAACCGTTCGTTCCGTTTTAATTGTTTCAATCTCAACCGGCTTTTCTTTTTGAACCTCAGGCTCCTGAGGTGTAACCGGCGGGTCTTCTTTCTTTGGTTTTTTTTGGAATTGATCAAGGTCTATTTTACCTACAACATTAACCTGTACGTCTTTTGCTGAGGATTCTACATCTGGAGACAAAACATTACGCTTGATTTCTTCTAGGTTTATTTCTTCCTCTTCATCCTCTTCTTTTGCTTTGGTCGGTTGCGGTTCTGGCTTATTGTCCTTTAAGGATACTGACTCCATGCGCTCCCGAATGGTTGCGCCTTTTGCTTGTTCTTTTAAGCTTTGATCGGCGGCAAACTCCTGGCAAAGTAATTCAAAATGTTCTGGCTCCAATTTGGTGTTTGGGCTAGAATCAATATTAACTCCTTTGGAAGCTAAAAACTCCACGAGGGTAGGTAGCCCTACGTTTAGCTCTCCTGCAGCTTTTCCGAGTCGAATTGGTTTTCCTGCCATGTTCTGTTACTTATTGTTTTTATTCAAATTCGGCATTCAATATTTTGAATACTTCCTCAATGGTTTCTTTTTCTAAATCTGTTCTTTTCACCAATTCTTCAACACTCATTTCAAGAACTGATTTCGCTGTATCACAACCAATGGCCTTCAATTCATCAATGATCCAGCCGTCGATTTCATCGGCAAATTCTTCAAGATCAACGTCCTCGACATCCACTTCTCCATCTCGATAAACATCAATTTCATATCCAACCAGTTTTCCTGCTAATTTGATGTTGTTTCCTCCTCGACCGATTGCCAAGGAAACTTGATCCGGTTTTAAAAATACTTTTACTCTTCTTTCTTCCTCATCAATCTCCATGGAAGTTATTTTGGCGGGAGAAAGGGCGCGTTGAATTAACAACTGGTTATTGGATGTATAGTTTATGACATCAATGTTCTCGTTTCGCAGTTCTCGAACGATTCCATGAATTCTACTACCTTTCATCCCTACACAAGCTCCAACGGGATCGACGCGATCGTCGTAAGATTCCACAGCCACCTTTGCTCTTTCCCCAGGTTCACGAACAATTTTCTTAATTGTGATCAATCCATCAAAAACTTCTGGAACTTCGAGCTCAAAAAGGCGCTCCAGAAACTCAGGGGCCGTTCTAGAAAGAATAATTACAGGAGTACTGTTTCGCATGTCAACTTTAGACACCACCGCTCTTACGGTTTCCCCTTTTTTGAAGAAATCAGAAGGAATTTGTTCAGACTTGGGTAAAATAAGCTCGTTTTGATCGTCATCCATAACCAAAATCTCTTTTTTCCACACTTGATAGACTTCTCCGGTCACAATTTCTCCAACGCGCTCCTTGTACTTCTTGTAAAGATGGTCTTTTTCTAATTCTAGAATTCTTGAAACCAAATTCTGTCGTAAAGACAATACGTTTCTTCGACCAAAATCTGCAAATTTAAACTCCTCCGTTACTTCCTCTCCAATTTCGAAATCCGGTTCAATTTTTATCGCGTCAGAATACGCAATTTCAATGTTTGGGTCCTCAACTTCTCCATCATCAACAATTTCTTTGTTCAGAAATATCTGAACATCTCCTTTATCAATGTTGACAATAACATCTATATGTTCGTCCGTGTTGAATTTACGCTTAAGCATGGCTCGAAAAACATCTTCCAAGACATGCTGCATGGTTTGTTTATCAATGTTTTTTAACTCTTTAAACTCCGAAAACGAATCTACTAAATCAATACTATTCATAAGCTGCTATTTAAATGTAACTAGGCGTTTAACCTCTTTTATCTGTTCGCGTTCTAACGCTATATTTTCAATTCCTTTAACTTTTTTACTTTTATCTTTTGGAGAAACGATTTCTTTCGCAAGGTGAAGTACTTTTTCATCACAATGGCTTAAAGTCCCCTCCACTTCTAGGCCTGAGACAAGAAGAATAGAAACTTTTTTTCCAATACTTTTCTTGAATTGTTTTTCATGCTTTAAAGGACGATCTAAGCCTGCCGAGGAAACCTGTAATTCAAAATCCATGGATTCCCTATCCAAAGAATGTTCGATGTTTCTGGAGATTGAAATACAATCGGCGATAGCTACTGGGCCGTTCTCGTTGTCGATTTCTACATAGATTGAATTACTGGGGCTAATCGTTAAATCAACGATATACAAACCCTTATTCAGTTCATTAACCCGCTCCTCTGCTAACAATAAAACTTGGTTTTTATCAATCATCCCTAGTCAAAAAAAGAGGGGACTTTCGTCCCCTCTCTGTCATTACTGGTACAAAAGTACATTATTTAAAAGGAACTTCCAAAGAATTATGAAAAATCCATTTACTTTTGAAGATGCTTGTCGAAATTGATGATAAAATAGTCAGTGGGGATATTTTTACGGATTACTTTGTTTGTGATCTTTCTAAATGTAAAGGTGCTTGTTGCGTAGAAGGTGACGATGGCGCACCGCTAACGCGTGAAGAAGTTTCGTTGATTGAGAACCATTTACCCTACATTAAAACCTACATGTCCGCGGAAGGAAAGCGCACGGTGGAAAAGTATGGGGTGGCTTATTTGGATGCTGATGGCATGCCCGTAACAACCTTAGTACCCAAGTCTAAGGAATGTGCTTTTGTAAAATTCAACGAGGAAGGAGTTGCGCTTTGCGCCATTGAATTAGCCTTTAAGGACCATGCGATTCCCAACATCAAACCCATTTCTTGTTCATTGTATCCCATCAGGACAAAACAATTCAATGATTATACTGCCCTTCAAGTTCACCATTGGAGCATCTGTAATTCGGCATGCTCGTGTGGGCTAAAATCACAAACACCTGTATATAAATTTCTTAAAGAGCCCCTGATTAGGGCATTCGGTTCATCTTTTTATGACGAACTCGTTAAAATAGAACCTGAAATTAAAAGCCTTTAACGTTGCGTCTTAATGTTCTTCCTCGCCTTCTGCAAGGGGAACATTTTGAGGGATAAAATCCTCTGCAGCTCCAGGTTTTGAATAATCATAAGGCCATCTATGAACTACAGGAAGCGGCCCCGGCCAGTTACCGTGTAAATGTTCAACCGGTGTAGTCCACTCTAAGGTATTTGACTTCCAAGGATTCGTTGGTGCTACAGGCCCTCTGTAAATACTATAAAAGAAGTTAAACAGGAAGATAGCCTGGCCTAGAGCAGCAACTATGGCAAAAAACGTTATAACTACGTTTAGGTCCACAATCATCCCATAGGACTCCGTGTCAAAAGTACCGTAAACAGAATAATCATAATACCTTCTAGGTGCCCCAGCTATTCCAACGAAGTGCATGGGAAAGAATACCCCATAGGCCCCTACCAAGGTAATCCAAAAATGAGCGTACCCCATACGAGCATTCATCATGCGGCCATACATTTTAGGAAACCAATGATATACGCCCGCGAACATCCCGAATACCGCAGACATACCCATTACGATATGAAAATGCGCCACAACAAAGTACGTGTCATGTATAGCAATGTCTAAGGCAGAATCGGCCAAAATAATCCCTGTTACTCCCCCAGTAATGAAGGTGGACACCAAGGCAATGGCAAACAACATGGCAGGAGTAAAAACGATAGACCCTCTCCAAAGCGTTGTAATATAATTGAAGACCTTTACGGCGGATGGAATAGCAATTAATAGGGTAGTAAAAACGAAAACACTACCTAAAAAGGGATTCATCCCGGTAATAAACATGTGATGGCCCCAAACGATAAATGAAAGGAATCCAATAGCAAGGATAGACCCAATCATGGCTTTATACCCAAAAATCGGTTTTCGAGCATTGGTCGCAATAATTTCAGAAGAAAGGCCCAGGGCAGGAAGTAAAACGATATATACTTCAGGGTGTCCTAGGAACCAGAACAAGTGTTGAAACAACAATGGAGACCCCCCGTGATTGGTTAGCATCTGACCTTTAACCATAATGTCCGACAGATAAAAACTGGTTCCAGCAAGTCGGTCCATGATTAACAATAAGGCAGCAGACAACAAAACAGGGAAGGATAATACCCCTAATATTGCTGTCACAAAGAAAGCCCAAATGGTTAAAGGCATTCTTGTCATAGTCATTCCTGCGGTTCGTAAGTTTAATACCGTTACGATATAATTCAAGCTTCCAATTAAGGATCCTGCGATGAAAATAGCCATTGAAATTAACCATAATGTCATACCAAATCCTGAACCCGATACCGCTTGCGGAAGGGCTGAAAGGGGAGGGTATACCGTCCATCCTGCCATCGCGGGACCATTACCGCTCGTTCCCCACTCTCCGGGAATATCAATTCCAAAAATGGCTCCGTTCATAACAAACAAGGAGAGAAACATAATTAAAGAGGACAGGAAAAAGAACCAGTAGGAAAGCATGTTCAAAAAGCCCGAAGCCATATCCCTCGCACCTAATTGTAAAGGAATCAAGATGTTTGAAAAGGTTCCTGATAACCCACCTGTAAGGAGGAAGAAAACCATAATAGTCCCGTGAATGGTAACGAGACCAAGATACATTTCCGAATCCAATACCCCTTTAGGTGCCCATTTATCCCCTAAGAAAAAATGTAAGAATTCCGATTCCTCTCCTGGCCATGCTAACTGAATACGGAAAAGAATGGATAAAAGCATAGCCACCAAGCCCATGAAAACAGCCGTTATTAAAAACTGTTTCCCAATCATTTTGTGATCTTGGCTGAAAATATACTTCGATATAAATCCTTCCTCGTGGTGATGTTCATGCTCGTCGTGAGCGTGGTGGTCGTGCGTTACTGAAGCCATTTTAAATATAATTACGTGAATTAAACATTAAGATCGAATTATTTGTTTGCCCCTTTCTATTTTTTAAGAAAACTAGCTTTAAAGGTCTCTTTTTGCTTGTTTTTAAACCAAGCATCGTATTCCTTTTCGTCCAATACCTCTACTAACATTTTCATTTGATAATGTCCGCTACCACAAATCTTATTACACATTAATATGTAATTAAACGTTGGTAGATTTTTAACCGAGCGGTACTCCTTGGTAGTCATCGTTGGCGTAAACTTCAACCGTGTTACTAAACCTGGAACGGTATTAATTTGAGCTCGAAAATGTGGGAAATAGGCCGAGTGAATTACGTCCTCTGCTCGAAACGTAAATTCATAGGGAGTGTTTTTTCTTAGCACCAATTTATCCTCAACTATTACGTCATCATAGGCACTCGCATCACTTTTTTTAGTATGCGTCGCTTGCATCTGTCTCAACAGCCTTAACAAACGTTCCTTGTTTCCAAGACTTTCGCGATAGGCCTTACGAACAGAATCTGAAAGCACAATATTGTTACTGTTTAGTTGACCTTCTATCTTATGAATTCCCTCTTCACCTTTTTCAATTTGCTCAATGGATGCTAAAAGCGTTTCTTCCGTAACTAATCCCAACTTGTTTTTGGAGGTTATTAACTTATAATCAGCTTTGCCAAGCTTGTTGTCCGCGCCACCATATCGCGCTACCCAACCAAATTGTTTCGAGTATAATTCCACGTTCACCGCATTGGGCGCAGAGGGCCCCGTTAGTTCATTCCACGTTTTCAATCCTAGAATTATAATAACCGCTAAAACAGCAGCCGGAACAACCGTCCACAACATTTCCAACTTATTGTTGTGAGGGTAGAAATAAGCAGGAACTCCAGGTTTCTTTACGTATTTATAGGCAAAATAGAATAGTAAAAAATTGGTCAAAAAGAAAACCGCAGTTATTATGATTAAGTTAAGATTCAGCAACCAATCGGTAGTGGCCCCCTCGATAGATGCCGCAGGCCCTCTTCCCGTCCATCCATATTTAGCCACGAGATAAATGAATCCTCCAAACTGAAAGATCATAAACAAAAGCATTAACTTGGAATTGAATACATTGTCTCGATTCGGAATCTCATGCTCTCCTCTCTGTCGTAATTTCGATGTTAATTCGTAAACACGAACCAATTGGGCTAGAGCAATTGCCCCAATTACCACAATCAAAATCATCATCAATTTATTTTCCATCTCCTGTAGTTATTTTATTTAAAATTCATGGTGAACACTCTCATCTAAAAACGGGTGGTTAACCGGAGTAAGTGGTGCTTTAGTTAAATTCTTAAGCAACACGTGAATGAACAATCCAGCCAACAATAGGGCCATACCAATTTCTATAAAACCAATGTGGGCATTAGGGCCTAAAGAACCAGCGGAAACCATTATATATACATCCAACCAATGCCCGATTAGAATAACGACACCTACAAAGGTCAAAATACCCGCATTTCTTTTCGCATCCCTTGACATTAAAATAAGCATGGGAAAGACAAAATTGATGAAGAACATTCCAAAATATAAAAACTTAAAATGCTCCGTACGCATAATGTAATAAGCAACTTCCTCACCTATATTCGCATACCAAATAAGCATGTATTGCGAAAACCAAAGGTAAGACCATAAAAAAGAGATGGCGAACACCCATTTTCCAATATCGTGAATATGGGAATCGTTAACGTTTTCTAAATAACCCAAAGATTTCAAATACAAGGTTGTTAACACTATCACGACCATGGCAGACACCCACATGCCCGCAAATGTGTACCAACCGAAGAGCGTTGAAAACCAGTGAACATCGATAGACATAATCCAATCCCACGCAGAAGTGGAACTGAAAACCGCGAAGAAAACAAGGAATAATGCCCCCTTGCGATAATTGGCAAAATGCAGGCTTGTACCCCCTTCTTGGTCCTCCAATAAGGAACGCTTACGGAATCCACGTAAAAAAAGCAGATAAACGGTAAAGTATACGACCGTTCTAATCCAGAAGAAAACCACGTTCAGGTAAGGTGTTTTTCCTTCAATAATTTTATCCGTGTGGATAAAATGGTCGTCCATCCATAAGTAAATATGTGCCCCTTTCATGAAGGAAATAGTAAGAAGAACCAACGCTAATGCCCCGATTCCATAGGGTAAGTACAAGGCCACCGATTCGATAACGCGTTTAACAACGGCATACCATCCAGCCTCTGTTGCATAATTGAGCGCAAGGAAAAACAACGCACCTAAGCCTAAGGCAAAAAAGAAAAAGGCATTTGCTAAACCGCTTCCAAGCAATCGAGTAGCAAAATGCTCACTGTCATAGTTTAATGCTACGCCAATAATGATGGATATAAGGCCTATAATAAATAGCCCTCGGGAGAGATTTGATGCTTTTTTGGTAATAGAGAATTCCATAATTCGTTTCAAATAAATTATTTTACATTTTTGGAGCAGGAGCCGCTGGTGCTGCAGGACTGGTTGCCTCAACCTTTTCAACACGAGGTGCAATGGTTCTTAAATAATGGATTACACTCCAAATTTCCTCCTTGCTTAAAAGTGAGCGATGGGCGCCCATCATTCCTTTACCATAATAAATGGAATAAAACCATTGTCCATCCGATTTGCTCGCACGGTCTGCATCCTTATAATTAGGAACCCCATTATAAGCCCCCGATTTTACCATTGGGCCTTGGCCGTCTCCCTGTTCTCCATGACAATGTTGACACATCGCCGTATACAGTTCTTTTCCTTTGGCGACAACGGCCGCGGAGGAAGGAATCGGATTATTGTCGGCTGCCGAAGCATCATAATGATTGATTTCGCTGCTTCTTTCAATTCCCTCAAATAGTCCATGCGACAAGGACATAGCCGAATTCGCTAATCGTTGATAAGGCAAATTAACGGCCAAACTAGCACTGTCCATCTTTCCATAAAATGGAATCGTATGAAGCGGAGGAGTTAAGGCTGTCAATAAACGTTTTTTGTTATTGTCCGTGCGCCCTCGAACCTCACCATAATCAACATAAGCCTCAATGGCAGGGGAACGATACATGTCAGGCATGTATTCAAGTCCTGGTTTTGTAGGGTCCTGCTTACATGCTACCATTGCTATTAACATGGTGGTAAGCGTTACAAGTTGTATAAAGGATTTTTTCATCTTACTTCCCTTTTTCTTACGAAACAATTTTTTTCTCAAGTTCTTCATAGCCCGTTTCCTTTAACAAAGCCTCAAGGGTATCTTCCGATAGCTTTTCATTTTCGGACATTCTTATCTCCATAACAAACTTATCATCCGTGGTTCGTGGATCTGGATTTTGTGCAGGCATTCCTGGAAGGGTTCGATTTAAAATCAAATAGGTTATGGCCATTCCATGGGCCGCACACAGTACGGTAAATTCGAAGGAAATTGGGATAAAGGCAAGAATATTTTCTACATATGTAAAGTTTGGCTTTCCACCAATATTCATTTTCCACTCAACCACCATAAAGTAGTACATTCCTATAGTAGCTAAAGTCAATCCAGTAAGCCCATATAAAAATGCCATTATACCTAAACGGGTAGGCTTAACCCCTATAATAGGGTCAATTCCATGGATTGGAAAAGGACTGTAAACCTCTGTAATGTTTACTCCGTTGGAAACCAACTTTTTTGCGCTTGACTTAAGCACCTCGTCGTCTCCATACATCGCATAAATTATTTTTTCTGACATACGATAATTCTTAATGGTGTTTATGGTAATCCGGTGATTCTTTGTACGACTGCCCCGACCCTTTTAGGATGGTTTTCACCTCGTTCAAGGCAAGCACTGGAAAATATCTTGCAAACAAAAGAAAGAAGGTAAAGAACAATCCAATCGTCCCAATGTAAACGGCTATATCAATATGGCTTGGGTAGTGCATACTCCAAGCAGCAGGGATGTAATCCCGATGGATGGACGTGACAATAATAACATATCGTTCAAACCACATTCCTATGTTTACCACAATAGAAATGAAGAACGTAAACAACAAGCTTCTTCTTAATTTGCGAATCCACATTAATTGAGGAGAAATTACATTACAGGTCATCATTGACCAATACGCCCACCAATAGGGTCCAGTAGCACGATTCAAAAAGGCATAGGCTTCATATTCAACGCCTGAATACCAAGAAATAAAAAGCTCTGTAATATACGCCGTACCAACGATTGAACCTGTAACCATGATTACAATGTTCATATACTCGACATGTTTTGTGTGAATATAAGCCTCTAAATTCATGGCCTTTCGCATTACAAGCAATAAGGTCTGCACCATAGCAAATCCCGAAAAAACGGCCCCTGCCACAAAATACGGTGGGAAGATGGTGGTGTGCCATCCAGGAATTACTGAAGTGGCAAAGTCAAAGGATACAATAGAGTGTACGGAGAACACTAATGGAGTAGCTAAACCGGCAAGCACCAAAGAAACTAATTCAAAACGATTCCAGTGTTTCGCCCTTCCGGTCCATCCGAACGAAAGAATAGAATACATTCTTTTAGCAACCGGTTTTTTGGCGCGATCGCGAATGGTCGCAAAATCAGGTATTAATCCAATATACCAAAATACCAAGGAAACCGAAAGGTACGTTGAGATGGCGAACACATCCCACAACAAGGGAGAATTGAAATTTACCCACAAAGAACCAAAATGGTTAGGAATGGGTAAAACCCAATAGCCAACCCAAAGACGCCCCATGTGAATTAATGGAAAGGTCCCCGCCATAAATACCGCAAATATTGTCATCGCCTCAGCAGACCGGTTGATGGCCATACGCCATTTTTGTCGAAACAGTAATAATACCGCAGAGATTAATGTCCCGGCATGACCAATACCAACCCACCACACGAAATTCGTAATGTCCCAAGCCCATCCAATGGTTTTATTTAATCCCCAAACGCCAATTCCCGTGCCCAATAAATAACAAATGGAGCCCACGCCGTAGAGACCAATTATTAACGCGATAGAAAATAATATGTACCACATTTTAGGGGCCTTATCTTCAATAGGTCGGCAAACATCCTCTGTAACGTCGTGATAGGTTTTATGTCCTAAAATTAGAGGCTCCCGAATTGCTGCTTCTTTTTGCATTCCTTTTTGTTTTTCTCTTAATTATTATCCTTGGTTTCTTACCTTGACCTTATACCAAATGTTTGGTTTAACACCAACCTCTTCCAGCGCTTGGTACGATCGTGCTGACTTAGAACTTTTTCGAATTTCTGACTTTTCGTCGTTCCAATCGCCCACAATTATGGCATTGGTTGGACAAACCTCAGAACAAGCCGTTTTCAAATCGCCATCTTTTACAGGCTGAGCACTTTTCTTTGCATCCAGTTTAACGCTTTGAATTCGCTGAACACAGAAGGAACATTTCTCCATGACACCGCGCGTTCGAACCGTTACGTCTGGATTAAGTACCATTCGACCCAAATCATCTTGCGCCGGATTAACTTCCGTAAATTTCTTGTAGGATGGATAATTGAACCAATTAAAGCGGCGCACCTTATAAGGACAGTTGTTAGCACAATAACGGGTTCCAATGCATCGATTGTACGTCATTTGGTTCAAACCTTCATTGCTGTGAGTAGTTGCAGCAACAGGACATACCGTTTCGCATGGAGCGTGATTACAATGATGACACATCAAAGGCATATGAACTACTGTTGGGTTAACCGATGCTTTTTCTGCCAAGGTGTAATTGAAAGAATGCTCGTCCTTTTTCTTCCCAACCTGAGATTCTTGATCTGAGGCATAATACCGGTCAATTCGCAACCAGTGCATTTCTCGACCCCTACGAACTTCATCCTTGCCCACAACGGGAACATTATTTTCAGCTTGACAAGCAACCAAACACGAACCACACCCAATACAAGTGGATAAATCAATGGTCATTCCCCAACGATGGCCTACATTTTCAACTGGATGGGCATTCCACAAGTCAAATTCCGAAACAGGAGCCTCCTCATGATGACCGTGCTCATTCAAACGCTGCAAGGTATGCGCAGGGTTATATTGGTTTTTATTTTTTCGTGCCTCACCCTCGCCAACGGGATAAATTGAACGGGTGGTTTCTCGAACGATGGAATCACGCCCCATTACGGTGTGGTGAATCTGTGTGGCGGCAATGGAATAAAGGCCCTCTACCTTCGCCATTTTGGCCCCAGCAGAGAAAAGTCTACGACCATCAACCACGGGCAACAAACCAAAAACATTTTGACCAATCCCTTTCTTTTTACCGTTTGAATCTAAATCATAACCTCCGTATTCTTTGGTTTGGTAGGCACCCTTACCAATTGCTTCCCCACTAGCTCCTCTTCCATAACCCAAGGCAATTCCAACCGTGCCAAGCGCCTGTCCAGGCTGAGGGTATACAGGTAAAGTGACCGTTTTTCCGTCAACCGTAATGGTCGCCATACTCAAGCCATGCTCTTGGTCATAGGTTGTATTATATCCTTGTTGATCCATTTCAACGGGATTCATCGTGATGTAATTATCCCAGGTGACTTTTGATATAGGATCAGGTAGCTCCTGTAACCAGGGATTGCTAGACATTGACCCATCTCGAATCGCCGTTTTCTGATAAAAAACAACTTCCAAACCAGATGGGGTTGGAATATTTTTACCCTCTATCGAAACAGCAGTAAAGGTTAACGGAGTCGCTTCAGACTTAATTTCTTTACAGCTATTGTGGACCGTGGCGTTGAAATCCTCCTTAGAAGAAACAAAATTTGAGGCCATGGCATTTTCCATGATGTAATCGTAAGCAACAGTCGATTCCGCTGTCTTGGCCGGTCGCGCTTTTAATCCGCCCCAAACCAAAATGGACTCGAGCGCAGAATACGTATTTCCAAGCGGGCGAATCGTAGGTTGGGCAATTGCGTAATGGCTCGTTTTTGGCATGTAATCATTCCACCCTTCCAACAAATGGTGATCGGGAACATGGTGCGTCGCGACAGCAGAGCTCTCATCCGCATAAGATGCCGTTGACACATACACCTTCATCGCCTTTAATCCCTTTTTCAACTCAGCACCTTTTGGGTGAGAATATACCGGGTTTGCACCTAAATTTATTAGCACATCGGGGCCCTTTCCATTGATGATTGAATCAAACAATTGGTTGGCTTTTACATCTTCCGATCGAAATAAATTGAGTTCAGAGACTAGGCTAATTGACTTTCCATAGTTCTGTAATTTCTCGTTTATTGCATTGGTTAACAACTGGTCCTCCAACACATTTGTTCCGCACACCAACAGAGAACCTCCTATGGCTTTCTTTAAATCGCCAACAACAGCCGTTGCAGCTTTCTGAAGGGCTGGACTTATCTTGCTGTTAACGGAAGACTGTCCACCTAAAGAAGTTAAAATATTGGATAAAAGGCTTGTAATTTCAGATGGTTTTAATTGAACCCGTACGTCGGCATTGGATCCCGTTATGGACAAAATGGATTCAAACTGATAATGTTTAGACATTTCTGCGTCTGGGTTACGCAATTGTGCATATTGTGGGGCATATTCATTAGCCATCAGCCACGTTGAAAGAAAGTCTGCTGCAATACCTACAACTACTTTAGCCTTTGAAAAATCATAGCTTGGAATAAAAGCCTTCCCAAAATTTTTCTCATTTGCTCCAGCTATCGCCGCGTATGAAATAGCATCATATTGAACAATGGATACCCGGGAACTCTCTTCAGCACCAAATGCCGCTGAAAATTCACCAAGAGCCTTTTTCATCGAAGGGCTAATAACCGTTGGCGTTAAAACCGCAATGCTGGTTGCTTTTCTCAATGCCGCGGTAATCGCCTTGTCTGCTTCGCTAACGGAAGCGGTTTTTCCTTGAACCCGAGGCGCATTGAGTCGGTCTCCATCGTACAGACTCAAAACACTGGCGATAATTTGTGGATTTACCGATCCGTTAGTAAAGCCAAAATCTTTGTTGCCTTTAATAAAAATAGGACGCCCTTCTCTTGTTTTTACTAACACACTTGCATAGGACGATCCATCATAATAGCTGGAGGCATACCAAGTGGCTTGACCAGGAGTTACATTTTCCGGCTTATTAACGTACGGGACAGCCTTGGTTATAGGTGCCTCACAGGCCGCCAAAGTGGCAGCAGCAACTGAAAACCCAAGAAACTTCAAAAAATCTCTTCTTCCTGTCGATGATTCACTCAGTTGATCATTGGACAAAAACTGCTCAATTGAAGTTTCACTTGGAAACTCTGAGTCTTTATTCTGTAAATAGGAAGGCGTTTCTTTTAATTCCTCTAGACCCTTCCAATATCTTTTTTTAACTTCCATATCTTTAATTGTTCGCTAACAACCGTAATTAATAGTGACATTTTGCACACTCCCATCCCCCCAACTCACTAGCAGTGATTTTCTGATCTCCCTTCAAATACTCTTTGTACAAAGCTTTGTTTTTCATTAGTCGGCTGTGGATTTGGTCATAATATCCATTTTTCCCATTCCCAATTTCAACTTTCTTTTTGCCATGGCACTCAATACACCAACCCATTGTTAAAGTGGGCTTGGTTAACTGAATGATTTTATCGTCTTCGTCATGAAGCTTATTTATCTCGGATACAGGCGTTACACGAGCTGTTTGGTTTTGTTTCGTCATGTCGCCATGGCATTGTTTACAATCAATCCCTCCAACCGCAACGTGTTGTGAATGGTTAAAATATACGTGGTCTGGAAGAACGTGAACCTTATTCCAAATAATTGGTTGGGTTTTTCCTGTATAACCACCAGCAGGCTTAATATTTGGATTCCATCCTGCAGCGGCATAGATTTTTGAAATTTCAGCCTGTTGTTGTTCGGTTTTACCATTAATCTGTTTGTGACAATTCATACATACGTTTACTGTAGGCAGTCCTGCTGATTTAGATTTCGCAACCGAATTATGACAATACTTACAGTCGATCCCGTTTAATCCCGCATGCTTGTCATGAGGAAAGGCAATAGGCTGAGAAGGCTGGTACCCTTCCATTACGTTTATGGAATATAGCATATTAAATCCATAGACGACCACGCTCAACACCATCACTAGCACTGAAACGGCTGTGGTTTTGCGGTACTTCCATAACAATTGCTTTATCTCCTCCCAATAGGTGAGTTTATTCAGCTCCTCATTTCCGCTACTTGCCACTTGCAATTGACGGCGCACCCCGCCAACCGAGAGAATAATCACAACAAACAAGACCGCTAATACATACCACATGTATCCCGATCCGGACTCCCCTTCCTTTGACTCCTCAACAGGATTAACGCCTCCCTTGTCTTTTGTTTTGTCAGATCCTGCCGCACCTTTCGCCGCCTCCGCATCAACATAGTCGAGGATTTCGTTGACTTGCTTAGGCGTTAAATCCGAGAAAACAGTCATAGGCGACTTGTTATACTCATTGTAGATTTCTATAGCTCTTTTCGATTTTTTACTCGCCCTTAGAGCCTCGTTATTGATGACCCACTCTACAATTAGGTCCTTTTCGTTGGCATCTGCCCATCGTTTTTTAGCCCCCTTCAACATGGGACCCGTGCCGTTCTTGTCAATTTGGTGACAACTATTACAACGCCCCTCAAATAATGCCTTTCCCTGGGAAAAGACCTCCATTTGGATGAACATTAAAAAACCAAACAAAACAAGCAATCGCAATCTATTTACAATTTTAACCTGTTGAATACTAGATATTTTCATGAAAGTAGTTTCTAAATTCGCACACCTGAAAGGTCAACATAACACCTTTTCACGATGCAAATTTACACGAATAGCGAAATTTCATGACACAATTATGACAAAAATGAATTCAATTTAGTAATTTAAAATCATTCTAAATAAGGGTGGTTTTCAAAGGTTTTTTAGGTTCATTAAAATCCATTAATTTTGTACCTTAATCTATGAAATAACATGAAACACTTCAGTATAGCAGCATTCTTATTTATACTGTTCTCATCGACCGGGTATGGCCAGCTGAAAATTCACATCAATCCCAAAATTTATCCACCAGCAGCAGTCTCAAAAACCCAAGGTTATAAAGCCCCCGAGGGGCCGAAGCGGATCGAAAACAAAAAAGGTTATCGTATTCAAATCGCATTTGGGACAAATAGACAGCAAATGGAAGCTTACAAACTTGACTTTATCAGAAATTATCCTCGTGTTACGCCTTATTTAGCTTTTCAATCGCCCAATTTTAATTTGCGTGTGGGAGATTTCGAAACAAAAGCCGACGCGGAAAAATTTAGGAGCCAAATTGTTGGACGGTATCCTTTAAGCAACCTAGTAATCGAAACAGTAAAGGTTGTTAAACGAGACTAAAAATGTCTCCAACCTTGAGCCGTAATTTCATGCAGCGCTCCTTGGTTGTCCTGAAGCTTACACCCTACATGCCGGTCTGTAAAATATCCAATCGGCGTAAAATGTGGGTTTCCTTTTAGCTTCTCATAATCAATGGGAGACACCGAAAACAATAATTCATAATCTTCTCCTCCGTTCATTGCACAGGTCAATGGAGCAAGCCCAAAGGTTTCAGCATTTAAAACCACGTCTTCATGGTATGGTATTTTATTTTCAAAAAGAACACAGCCCAGGGCGCTGGCTTTACACAAATGCAATGCCTCAGAAGCTAACCCGTCTGAAATATCGATCATTGAGGTTGGGGTTATTCCTAATGCGGCAAACACCTCTACAACATCCTTTCTTGCTTCCGGCATAAGTTGTTTTTTAACTAAAAAATCAAAATCATCAAGTTCGGGCTGAATGGTTGGGTTTGCCATAAAAACAGCCTTCTCACGTTCTAAAACTTGCAACCCCAAATAAGCTCGCCCTAAATCACCTGACACCAATAGTATGTCATTTACGGACGCCCCTTTTCTGTAAGTGATTTTACCTTTAGCAACAGTCCCCAATACCGTTACCGACAAGGTCAGACCACTAACAGAACTAGTCGTATCGCCCCCTACCAAATCAACGCCATACATTGCGGCGGCACGATGAATTCCTTCATATAGAGAATCAACGGCCTCAAGAGTAAATCGACTAGAAACCCCTAGTCCAACAAGTACCTGTGTGGGCTTTCCATTCATGGCATAAATATCGGAGATGCTGGCCGAAATGGCCTTAAAACCCAAGTGCGACAAGGGAACGTAGGTAAGATCAAAATGTATTCCCTCTAACAAAAGTTCTTTTGAAACAAGCAAATGCTCCTCGTCGTTAGCCATCAAAACAGCACAATCGTCTCCAATACCTAGATGGGTGCTAGATGAAAACTGCTTGCTATTTCGGGTTAAATGATCTATCAAACCAAACTCTCCTAACGTTTCAATGCTCTTTTCTTCCATAACAACTTTTTTGGCAAATTATCGGGGGTAAAGATACCTTAATTGACAACTTTTCTTTTCTTTACGCACAAATTTAATTGAGAAGCTATGAAACGAATTGTTTTATCCATTTTTGGAATTCTTTTACGAATGTTTATTCGGAAAAAGCTTAAGAAATAGGGGGGGGGGGAATCATATTAATTTAGAACAAATTGCATCATAGAAATATCGAAAATAGACGCAAAGATCCTGGTTAAAAAGACCGCTAACCAAAAAAAAATCCCACGTTCGCGGGATTGTTTGTTGACCCACTAGGGCTCGAACCTAGACTCTTCTGAACCAAAATCAGACGTGTTGCCAGTTACACCATGGGTCATTAAGAGCGCAAATTTAAACATTTATTCACGGAATAAAAAAACAAGGCAAACAAAAACTTGGGAAGAAATAAATGGAAACTAATATATTCCTAAATTCGCAAGATAAAATTTCAACGCATGAACTTTAGACGCTTAAACCTGATTACTGGATGGTCAGTGTTTCTTTTCTCAACAATCGTTTACTTATTGACTTTAGAACCAACCGCAAGCCTTTGGGATTGTGGAGAGTATATTACTGCAGCGTACAAACTTGAAGTTGGACACCCTCCGGGGGCGCCATTTTTCATGTTGATCGGGAGGCTTTTTTCCTTTTTCGCCGCACCACAAAATGTAGCCCTACTTATAAACACCCTTTCGGCAATTAGCAGCTCACTCACCATTCTGTTTATGTTTTGGTCCTTGACCATCCTGCTAAAAAAAATGGTGCTAGCCAGAAAGCAAGATCTAAGTTCTACCGACCAAGGAATGATAATTATTTCGGCAACAATTGCCTCCTTGGCCTATACCTTTTCTGATTCTTTTTGGTTTTCTGCGGTTGAAGGCGAGGTTTATGCAATGGCATCGTTATTTACTGCCGTCATTTTTTGGGCGGGACTAAAATGGGACGAAGAAATGTCGGATGGTAGTACATTGAAAAACGACTCCTTGGCAGCAAACCGATGGCTCATTCTTATTCTTTTTCTACTGGGGTTAGCCGTTGGGGTCCATTTATTAGGCATTCTTGTCGTTCCGGCCATAGCCTTTATACTTTACTTTAATCAAACCCCGAAACCAACCCTGAAAGGAATTCTAATTACTGGGCTTTTGTCTGTTCTAATCTTAGGATTCATTCAAGAAGGGGTAATCCCCGGATCCATCGCATTAGCAAGTTGGTTAGAAGTGAAGTTTGTAAATTCTTTTGGATTGCCTTTTTTCTCCGGCGCTATAACCTTTTTTGTTTTACTTGTTGGCGGATTTTATTATGCCATTCGGTATGCCCAGCAAAACCAAAAAACCCTATTATACAATTCCCTAATGGGACTTGCTGTCTTATTAATTGGGTACGGTTCCTTTGCTGTAATCGTCATCCGGTCTGATGCAAACACCCCGTTGGACGAAAATGACCCAGAGAATTTAGTGAATTTACATTCTTACCTAAAACGCGAACAATACGGTTCTGCACCTCTACTAAAAGGTCCTTACTGGAATTCTACACCCGCAGAGGTTGGTGGAGATTTTTCTCCCACCTACGTGCGAAGGTTTGTCGTTGAAAAAGATGGAGAAGTGGTAAAAGCATTTCAAAAAGAATCCGATGCTGAGGCCTGGAAAGCTAAAAACAGTAAAGACGCTGAAATCACAGAGAAGTATTTTGAAAGCAACGCGGAGAGCAGAATTGGCCGCGTCCCTGAATACGAACAAAACACGCTTTTTCCAAGAATGTACGACGGAAACCAACCCCAAAAAGTAGAAGGATACAAAAGTTGGAGCGGATATAATGCAAAGGATGGAAAAGAAACGGACTTGGGAGCAAATGACGAGCGCCTACCTACCATGGGAGAAAACCTAACCTACTTTATGCGGTACCAAACAGACTGGATGTACATTCGATATTTGCTGTGGAATTTTTCCGGGCGCCAAAACGACGTGCAAGGCAACGGGGATAACTTAAGGGGAAATTGGATCAGCGGTATTGATTTTGTTGACAGCCCAAGGTTGGGCTCAGCGAATGACCAGCCCTCATTTATTCAAAAAAATGCAGCAAACAATCGGTTTTATCTGTTGCCCCTGACCTTTATCTTGTTAGGGCTAATGTTCCATTTTTATCGCGCACCAAAGGATGCTTTTATCATTCTACTCGCATTTGTATTTACAGGAATTGCCATTGTGGTATACCTAAACCAGAAGCCCTTTGAGCCTAGAGAGCGAGATTATGCCTATGCCGGTTCTTTTTATTTCTTCGCCATGTGGTTAGCTTTCGGAGTCTACGCCCTTTACGATTTCTACCAGTCAATAACCAAAATGGACCTTCGCTACCTCGGTTATTTTACCGGCGGCGGATTATTGATTGGTGCCGTTTTTGGCTATGGTCGGCTTTGGCTCATAGTTGCCTTGCTTCTAGGGGTGCTTCTAGGAATCTCCTACCTGCTTAAAAAAGTTTCTCCTAAAGGTTCCTTGGGGGCCCTTGGCATTTCTATCATTGGGTTGGGTGTGCCAATCCTAATGGGAACACAAGGCTGGGAAGATCACAATAGAAATGGAAAAACTACCGCCCGAGACTTAGCCCACAACTACCTTAGTTCCTGTAAGAAAAATGCCATCTTGTTTACTGCCGGCGACAACGACACTTTTCCATTGTGGTACCTTCAAGAAGTTGAAGGCGAAAGAACGGATGTTCGGGTTTGTAACTTGTCCTTATTGAGTTCCGATTGGTATACGTATCAAATGAAATTGAAAATGTATCAATCCAATGCGCTGCCGATTTCCTTTAAAGAAGATGAAATCCTGTCCAATGCAGGCATTACCGATTACGCTCGTGTTTATACAAGTAATTTACGCTTTGAGGCGCCGCAATCTATCAATCAGAACTTGGATTCTCTTATGGTTCCTCTTCGCTTCAAAAACAACAAGCGCACTGCGGAAATGGCCCTGAGAAAATTCATTAACGATGTTGAAAAATTAAGCGTAGATTTTCCATTAATTAAAAATAACCCCGCCGATTTTTCTCGTATTACTTCGTTTGATTCAACTAAAATGGAAGCCTCGTTGGGGAATGCCCTTTATGGCATGAATGGCATTTTAAAAGCCTTGGCTAATACCCAATCACAAGAAGCCAAATTGGCCCTAGAACAATTCAAATCTATATCCGAAGAGTTTGATGCCTCATGGGCTAGCATAGATATTAAGGACGCTATAGCTTTCTATAAAACGAACGGGTACATTCCAAGCGATATGATTAGTATTCCTGTAAACAAGAAGAATGCCTTGAAGTCCGGAATTATTAAGGATACGACAGAGTGCATTGATCGAATCGATATTAAAATGTCCTTAAAGAGCAATTACCCCGTGCTTAATCGCGACCAAATTATTATGATGGACGTAATTGCAAACAATAATTGGGAACGCCCTATCTATTTTTCGGAGTCTTGTTTTGGAACCGATCACCCTTTCGCTGCGGGTTTAGCAGAATCCACATTTGGCAAAGATGTTGGAACCGTAGATGTACTTAGCCCAAAAATAACCAATACAACCAATGGCTTAGCGCCAATGGATGCAGATGAAATGTATAATAACCTAATGAATGTTTATCGATATGGAAACGTAAAAAATCCCGGCGTCATGTCTGATTATCACGTTCGTATTCATATGGAGGCTTTTCGAAGGAAATTTCTTTCACTTGCCGCCTACTATTATGAGGTTAAAAAACCCGAAAGGGCCGTGCAATTGCTCGATCGCTGCATGATTGAACTTCCTCCGCATGCGCTAGCCGACCTCGGAAACGAAAGAACCAATTATTGCGTTTTACCCATCAACAAAAAAATAAGTCAAAACGAACTTGGACGTTCCTTTCTAATGTCAGAAGGCTCACTAAATGAATTTGTGCAACTTTACTTTCTTTGTGATGCCTCGGCTAAAGGAATTGCCTTAGCCAACAAACTGCTTCAAGAATATAGTTCGATACTTCAATACTATAAAAACACCCCGGCAGAAATTGCGCTTCAAAGCAATAATGCAGATGACTTGTACACCACCTTGGCAGCCCTTTGTAGAATTGAAAACACGCTAAAAACTAAGGATAACGCTACCACCAAGTCCTTGTCATCTAAAATTAATGGAATGGTTAAGCCGTGGTTTTCTACCGTTTTAACGTCTAAAAAACTGGAACTTCAAAACTTAAACACCGAAAGTTCCGATAATTTCAGCCAAATGTCTGCCTTTTTTGATCAGAAAATGAACGAATTAGGTCAACATTTTGGTTACATAAGTACGCCCACAGAGACGAATCAAGGCCTTAAAGATTTGCCGGGTCAAACACCATCCGCGGTTAACCCAGTATCCTCTGGCAATAATGCATCTGTGAATGTTAAGCCTAGCAAATGATTGAATTTTCCTAATAGCCTTAATGAGTTGGTTCACTGGTGCTTTAAAAGTTGTTTATCCAAAGTGTGTTTGGAGCATTGACAAGGAAGATCGTGTATTCTTAACATTTGATGATGGACCCGATCCAACCGCCACTCCCTTGGTATTAAATGTTTTAAAAAAACACCAGGTCAAAGCCACGTTCTTTTGTGTCGGGAAGAATGTTGTGGCTCACCCCAAGCTATTTGGGCAAATAGTTAACGATGGTCATGCCATTGGGAACCACACGTTTAATCATGAAAATGGTTGGAAAACCCCCTTAAACACCTATTTAGACTCAATATCTGAAACTCGTACGCTATTTAACACGAAGCTATTCCGTCCACCTTACGGAAAAATAACAGCAAAGCAAAGGCGGTATATTTTAAAAAGGAATTTTCAGATAATCATGTGGTCTTGGATGAGCCACGATTACCGTAGTAACAGAACAAATACGTGTATTTTACGCTCGTTAAAACGCGTAAAAGGAGGTGATATCCTTGTTTTTCACGACAACCACAAAACGGCAGCACGCATAGAGGAACTTATTGATAAAACCATTACCTATTTGAAGGAGAACCAGTTAATCTTCGACACACTGAAACCACATGAAATCTAGAGCCTCCTTTTACATACTTCTATTAACTTTTTATATTTTACTGCAATTCGTATGGTGGGGCTATTTGTTGGTGAGCGGACAGCCTAATCGAATTTATATGATCCTTGGGGAAGGTGCCGTATTCCTAGGGATGCTATTGTTCGGTATTTATCGGTTGTACAAAAGCATTCAAAAGGAATTTTCACTTGGGCAGCGGCAAAATAACTTTTTACTTTCTGTTACCCATGAGTTGAAAACCCCGATTTCTAGCGTCCAATTAATTTTGCAAACGCTATTAAAAAGAAGCTTTACAGAAGATCAATTTCATTCCTTCATACAAACTGCACTGAATGAGAATAAAAAATCGGAAAAGCTCATCGAATCATTATTACTTGCTGCGCGCATAGAATCTGCTTCAGAAAAGCCGGTTTTAAAATCTGTCTCTATTAATGCCCTTTTGACAGGTATCATCGCCCTTTATCGCATTAAAAGTGAAAACATCCAATTCCTTTTGCACGGTGAGGAAGAGGTAAGAGCGGACCTCGACCCAAGTATGCTCGAATCAGCGGTAATTAATCTCATTGATAACAGCATAAAATATGATGCTACGGAAATCAAATTAACCTTGTCCACTGGGAAAAACTATACGGCCATCGAAATTGCAGATAATGGAAGAGGGGTTGATGACTACGATGCGCCGTTCATTTTTAATAAATTTTACCGTTCCGGCGATGAAAACATTCGGGAAAAACCAGGAACTGGGCTGGGTCTTTTTCTTACGAAAGAACTTGTTTCCCTTAACAAGGGTAAAATTAGTTTTCAAAAAAACATCCCTAAAGGGGCTCGTTTTATAATTAGATTTGAACGATGAGCAAAATTTGTTTAATGATTTTAGACGGCTGGGGAATTGGGGATCGATCGAAGGCCGATGCCGTTTTTAATGCCCACACGCCATTTATAGATTCAATAGTGTCAAAATATCCTTCCTCAACCTTGGTAACACATGGGAACGATGTGGGGCTTCCTGAAGGGCAAATGGGAAATTCAGAAGTGGGTCATCTAAACATAGGTGCAGGTCGAGTGGTTCATCAAGAATTGTCTAGGATTAATTTGTCAATCACGGACGGTTCCTTTTTTAAAAACGAAGCCTTAATAAAAGCTTTTGATTATGCAGAAAAAAACGGTGTTAAGATTCACCTGCTAGGCTTAGTATCAAATGGAGGCGTCCACAGCTCGATGGTTCATTTAAAGGCCTTATTAGAATATTGCCTCAAAAGAAACGCCAAAAACGTATATATACATGGAATTACAGATGGCCGCGATTGCGACCCCCACTCCGCTATCCATGATTTAGAGCAATTGGCGCCTTACTTAAATCAGAACATTCGATTAAGTACTTTAATTGGAAGATTTTATGCCATGGACAGAGACCATCGTTGGGAGCGTATACAAAAAGCCTATCGCCTATATGTTCATGGAGAAGGGTTGGTTCATCGAAAATATACCGAAGCCATTCAAGAACAATATTCCCAACAAGTTACGGATGAGTTTTTACCTCCGCTTGTTATTGATTCCAAGGGAATTATTGAAGATGGAGACCTTGTCATTAATTTTAATTTTCGAACGGATAGACCAAGAGAAATTACAGAAGCATTAACTCAAAAACCTATTCCAGATTTTGCTATGTTTCCTCGGTCTTTGTACTATGTTACCATGACCAATTATGATCCTTCGTATAAAAACATTCGTGTGCTTTTTGATAAGGAACACCTTAAAAACACGCTGGGAGAGGCCTTAAGTGCGCACCAAAAGAAACAAGTTCGCATTGCAGAAACGGAAAAATACCCACATGTCACCTATTTTTTTAATGGCGGTAGAGAGACCCCCTTTCCTCTTGAGCACAGGTTACTCGTTAATTCCCCAAAAGTCAAAACCTATGATTTAGCACCCGAAATGAGTGCCCCAATGTTGGTACAGGCACTTATTCCTTTTGTTAAGGAGGAAAAACCAGACTTTATTTGTATAAATTTTGCCAATCCTGATATGGTAGGACATACAGGGGTTTATTCCGCAATAGTAAAAGCCATAGAGGCCGTTGATCAATGTGCGGAAATTGTAATTAACTCACTCATTGCAGATGGATACGGCATTATGTTAATTGCAGACCATGGTAATGCAGAAATTGCTATAAACAAAGATGGGACACCAAATACTGCACACACTACCAACCTAGTCCCTTGTATCTTTATTGATGATCGTGTAAGCACCATAAAAAATGGCCGGCTTGCAGATGTCGCACCGACCATTTTGAACTATTTAAATATTCCTGTTCCCAGTGATATGACAGGAATATCCTTAATCTAAAAAGGTAAAACTATTTAATTCCTAATTCACTTTTGGCATCAGCATTCTTTGGATCCAATTCATAAACCGTTTGCCAATGAATTTTTGCCGTTTTTGGGTCGTTATTGTTTTTATAATAAGCCCCTAAATACTTGGCTGCTTCTAATGAGTACCTTTTTAACGTCGGATCCGTTCCGCGAAGTTCTGGTGTTATTAATTCCGACAATTTCAAAAAGTCATTAAACGCTAAATACTCATTTTTTGTGTCCAATTTTAGTTTACACATGGCCATATAATATATTGGTGCAGACCATTTGTCATTAAGTTTAGCCGAAATAGAAAAGGCAGAATCAGCATTTTTGAAATCGGACATTTTGTAATAACAATATCCAAAATAAAAAGCGTCTTCAAAGCTTAATCCATTTATAGAACCTAATTTAGAATAACAGGTTATGGCCCTTACATAATCCTTTTTCTCGTAATAATGTTTCGTTAAAATAGGGGCGATTTCCTTAATATAAAAACTTGAGTCGGTCATAGGAAGCACCCTGTCGAAATAAAGAATACTCAAAGAATCTTGTCCAGACTTTTTAAGCAATTTGGCCTGGTTATACAATTCCGTAAACGATTGGTTTTCAAAAGGAATTCCATTCAAAATTTCACTATTCAAACTAAGCGCCTTTTCGTAGTTTACAGTATTGTTGTTACAACGCAACGTCGCCTCAACAAATAAATTTTTAAGGTCTTTGGTTGCCACATTTTGGGAAAAGAACACTTCGATTTCCTCAAGGAATTCACAGTACATTCCCGCACCATAAATAACCAAGGCAATGCGATTTCTTGCTTCCAAATTGTCGTTAATTTTTAAATACTTTTTCCAATAAAAAAGGGCTTTCTTCATGTCGCCTTTGTCCGCATAGATTTGTCCCATGGAACGATACGCTGGGGCGAAGGTGGAGTCTAAACCAATCATGTTCTTAAATTCAATCAAGGCTACATCATAACTTTTTGTTGCTTGATAAATTAATCCTTTTCGGTATAATGCCCTAATGTTTTTAGGATTTACGCCTAGTAACTGATTATACTCAGCAACCGCATCACTAGCAATTAACGGTTCTTTACTGTTTTTTGCAATAATCAAATCCCGTTGGTAAATTGCATCCCCCATTAGCAAGTAATGGTCCTCATTGGTAGGATCTAATTTATACGCTTTTGTTATCAATTTAATGGCACCCGAAATGTCTTTAATGTTCGAAAGAATTTTAGTCTCCGCTGCCAAGCGATATAATTCTGCCATTTTGATGTTCCTAACGTCCTTTTTTTCTTTTTTGCCCTTTAATGTCTGCAATGCCTCGGCCTTTTGGAACATAGCGCTTGCTGCACTAGTATCCCCGAGGCACCACAAGGCTCGAAACTTCCCAAGATAGTTTATTGCAAGTTGATCCGTCTCTGGTAATTTGAGCGTGTTATCATACCCACGACTCCAAACAGAGATTGCCGAATCCTGTTGAGACCGTTTTAAATAACAATCACCCAAATAGAAATTGGCATGACCATCCTTGGGGTTTGCCGACAACAATTGATTAAAGGATCCGATGGCCTCCGCATAGCGTTCATTCTCTGTTAATAGTATAGCTGTTTTTACCCGCTCCTTATCACCGTTTAATGTTGATTGCCCGGTTACACTTATAACCCAAATTGCACCTAATAATAGCAATGTTGTTTTCATAATATTATTTTTTTGCCCTTTAATAAATTGTATGCCAAAAATACATTAGTTAATTCGCTTATCAAAGATATTAAGCCCATTATTACTCTAATCGAAATAAGCGTATGGGGGCCTTTGCTGGTACCAACTCTGACTTTTGAATGATTAACTGTCCTTTTTCTCCGCTCATAAACAACATAAATCCAGAATTAATTCCGGCCTTATTTGCTCTATTAATCATCCATACCTCCCTACATAATGGATACTCCTGTGACCAAATGTTTCCAGCAAAGGGCTGAAACGCAGGAAGATCTTTTCGCAATCTTACATACATTACTTTTACTCCTTTCCGTAGTCCCATCATATTTGGATCATCCATATCCGAAATCCAATTAACACCAATTATACCTAAAGCATTTTTATTTTGTTTAACATAGTCCAACACTTCCCTGTTTGATCTCAAAGACGAAAGGGAAGAAGAAAGCTTTTTACCTTTAACCAGCTTAGTTAAAAATAAAAAGTTCGAGGTTCCATTGTTGTCAAAAACCAAATTAATTTTTTGCCGAGAAGTTTTCCAAGTGGCTTCGGATTCCGTCAACCAAGTTGTAAGATCTTCAAGTAATGCAATGGTGTCTTTATTATCCGGGTGAACAATCAATGCAACCGCATCGTATGCGATTTTTTCACTTCTTACTTTAATCGACTCGTTCGTAAAAATATTTGCCTTTTCTTTTTTTGTTAAATCCCTTGAAATACAAATCGTCTTTAATTTATTATCAAGAAAGCTGTTGATTATGTCGTTTTCAGAGGAATAAACCGCATCAATGGATGATTTAGGGTATTGGCTTTGGAAAACCTCAATGCTCGTTTGAAACAATGGCTTAAAGGACTCATCCACGTAAATCACCGCTTTCCCTTTACGATGTGTTTCCTCAACCTTACGATTATTCAATGTGCAAGAAATCTGCAATAGGAAAACAATGCTTATAAACAAAAAACTACGTGAGCTAATCATTTTTCAAATTCATCCAAAATTGTTTTATTCTCCAAATTCTCAAAACAGCATAGACAAGTAGGAACCCAATTAAAAAACTTCTTTGCCATCCAAAAAGTTGAGGAATATTTTCCGTGAAGGCAAGAAAAGATGCCATTACCAGAGTAGAAACGACAACAAGAAAAGAAATACCAATATTAATTACCGTTCGCAGCAAAAGATACAGGAATTATTACCCATGAACGAACAGGGAGACCATTATTCTTTGCCGGAATCCAATTTGGCATTTTCTTAACCACATCCATGGCAGCCCTATCACAAGACTTGCAACCCAAAAGTGATTGAACCACGGAAACACTGGTAATTCTTCCGTCTTGCTCCACGCAAAAACGCACTTTTACTTGGCCTTCAATTCCCAAATCATTCAACTCAGAGATTGTTTCGGGAATATTAGCGTTAAAAAACGAAGCAAGAGCTTCAAATCCCCCAGGAAAATCAGACTCTTCCTGTACTTCCGTATAGATTGTCATATCAATTGGTGTCCCAGGTGGTGGTGGCGGGGGTGGCGGTGGCGGAGGCGGGGGTGGCGGTGGCGGAGGCGGTGGCAATCCGTCGCCGTCCGTTACGGTGGTGTCCCCTAAAGCTGCCGGAGGACCGGTAGGCGGTGGGGGAGGAATCGGTTCATCCTCCGTATTGCTTATTACTGGCGCCACATATTTAATCGTTTTCTGCAAAACCTTTTTAGGTTTTGGTTTAGGTTGCAACTTAATCTCTTTTTTCTCTTTTACAGGCCCTTGTAACTTAAGGGTAGCGGTTTTATCGTTTGTTTTTATTTCCTTTACCGATAACTTATCGACAACATACATGGTAAGCCTCAGCGTTAAAACCATAAGAACCAACAAAAGCATTGTAAAGATTAAACGCCGGTTATAATTTTTGCGTATTACATAGGCACCGTACTTTTTATTCTTATCCGCAAAAACCAAATCATTTCGATCTTCTGCGGTTACCAACCACCCTTTAGTAGTTACATAAAGAAATCCCGAATAAAGCACGATAATTCCTAAAACACCCCAAACAAACATTAAGTCCGCCGAAAACAGCCGCTTTACGTGATATATGATGGATTGAATTAAGGTCGCCTGAATCATTATTTATTGTTTTGCTTAAGTAATTCTAATTCTTCTGGCATCATTTCCACAGGTGCAATTACACCAATTTCAGCGATTTTCAATTCATCAACTAAGTCAACGAAATTTTTGCAGGTAGCTTTGTCATCGGTTTTTACTAACACCTTTAGTGCATCAGGTTGTACTTTAGCTTCATCCATTAACCTCAGAAACGTAGTGTCTGCTAATTGTTTCATTTGTACTTTCTTCGCCAAACCTTCTTTTTTCTGCAAAACGTACATATTTAATTCTGATAACAACTTACGAACTCCATTGGCACTAAAATCTGTAGCTTTCAAGGTTGTTGGTCCATTCGGTCCTGGCTTTGATGCGCTAAAGAACTCTCCCGTATAGAAAAAAATCTTGTCTTTGGACAGCAAAAAAGTGATTCCATTCTTAACTTTTGGCGCTTCTGACTCTTTGTCTTCATTTTTAGCAGGATAAGCCAACCGCATAATCCTAGGTTTACTAAAGGTAGAGGTCAATACAAAGAAGGTCAATAAAAGAAATGCCAAATCCACCATCGGCGTCATATCAACCCGAGTAGATGATTTCTTCGCTCTTTTTTTACCTTCCTTGTGGCCACCGCCACTTTCTGCCATTTCTGCCATTTCCTACTCCTTGGTTTTCCCGGAAAGTTCGGGTATGGTTTCAAAATTTAAATCCGTATACTTTATTTCTCGGAAAGAATTTATGATCTTATCAACTTTTTTATAGGTTACCTTTCCATCGGCCCGGATAACGAGTTTAGGGTAAATTTCATTGTAATTAGGGGTCTTTCCTTTTTTCTTTGCTTCAGCCAGTAGTGTAACTGCACGATTGTCAAGTGCTGTAATGGCTGATTTCAACCAGTCTACTAATTCATTGTAGTTGCTATCTGCGGGAATCCCTGCGCTCTCGAACCGTTGACGCTCGGTTTCACTGGCCTCAAGATACGTTGGCAAATCTTTTACCGAGCAGCCAAAGGTAGTTAATCCATAAAATTCTTCTAACTCCTTACTTGTAAGTTTAGAACCATATTGTGCCAAAACAGCGTTAATCGTTTCTTTTCTGGCTTCTGCATCTCCAATCGTCAAAAAGGCGCGGCCCTTGTTGTCGACCGTAACCATTAGCTTGTTTTCAGGTAAAATTTTGTCGCTTGTACTCGAAGGGGTGTTTACTGTAACTGGTTCACTGGGTCGAAATGAAGCCGCCAACATAAAAAAGGTCACCAATAGAAAAGCCAAGTCAACCATCGGCGTCATATCGATGGAGGGCGAACTTTTGGGTATTTTAATTTTAGGCATAATGCTGTTAAAATAATCGCTTCAAATTAGGGAGCAACACTAGTTTTTCGTTGCTAAATCCTGAGAAATGATAAAGTTTGCCTCATCCATGCTGTAGGTCATGGAATCAATTTGCGTGGAAAACACATTATACATGATGATTGCAACCGTAGAAGCCGTAATCCCGAATGCCGTATTGATTAACGCTTCAGAAATACCGGTAGCTAATGCTGCAGTGTCTGGAGATCCGGATGACATCGCAGCAAAGGAACGAATCATCCCTAAAACGGTACCAATTAGTCCGACAAGGGTTGCTATAGACGCACAAGTGGAAAGTACGGACAAATTTTTCGAAAGCATTGGAAGCTCAAGAGCAGTTGCCTCGTCTAATTCTTTTTTCACGGCCTCAATTTTCTGTTCTTTATCAAGCGATTTGTCAAGAGCAACATTACGATACTTTTCAACTCCAGCTCGAACAACATTGGCCAAAGAGCCTTTTTTCTTATCACACGCAGCAATGGCGCTGTCATAATTACCCGAAGCCAAACTCTCCTTAATAGAAACAATAAACTTCCGAGTGTTTCCTTTCCCATTTGCCAAAAGAAGTGTTATCATTCTTTCTAATGAGAAAATCAGAATAATAATGTTAATTGCCACCAAACCAGGGACAATGAATCCACCCTTATAAATAACCCCATAAAAATTATTTTCTTTTGGCTCACCTCGCAATTCACCGTCGATGAAGTTGGCAGGATCCCCAAATATTTTGTCATAGATTATAATACCAACGATCAATGCTAAAGCCATAACTAAAAAGGAAATGACTGAGGAAAAACCGCTAATTCTCTTGGCTGCCTTATTGTTTTTTGTTTCGCTCATGATAAATCTATTTTTTTATATAATTGTATATGATGGCCAAAGATATGTAAAATGATTTTTAACGCAAACAAATTAAAATTAAATTTTGAAAAACTTAATGTCGTATTCGTTAGCTTGATTTAGGATTCGTTTTAGGCCCATTAGTCAAAGTAAAACCCACCGAAGTGGGTTTAAATTTAAGGAGAGGTCTCGTCCGGATTCGAACCGGAGTATACGGTTTTGCAGACCGGTGCCTAGCCGCTCGGCCACGAGACCTTGGCGATTGCAAAGATAGCTAATTAATGCAGGTTTACAAATCCTTACTGCTTTATCAATTTCGAAGAAAACATCTTTCCGTTTTGATTTACTGAAATATGATAAAGACCCGGAGAACAATCATTTTGTCGTTCGGACTTTCCATTCCAATGAAGTAGCTTCGGGGTTGCCATGATCTGGTTGGACAAATCTTGAATCAATCTCCCCTGTGCATCATATATATATACCTTACTGTTTTTATCCAGTGGCTCATCGAACATAATCGAAACCCCTCCTTCTTGGAATGGGTTGGGTGATGTTCTCATTCCCAGAGAATTCATTCCTGAATATTCGGTTAAACTTGCACTTACCAATTCACTTAAATTATAATTTTCGTCCCCGGGCTGATACAATAGGTAATGGTAGTATACAATGAACATTTCGTCTGTAGTGTTTTCGCCAAAGGAAACGTTTTGAGGAGGGGTGTTTGGATTGTTTGGGTTGGCGGCCGTGTTATCATAGGTTGCCTCTCCCTTTACCTTGTATCCTGCTGGTATTTTCTGTAAATGTGTGAACGTATAAAATCCCTGCCAATGAAAATCCCAATTGGGAATGTTAATGTGCTTCAGCGTGTCTAAATTGTTAGGGGAAAGCGCATAGGATTTAATGTTTTTCCCCAGTAAATGCATGTGTGGAGCAACCGACAAGGCTGAAATGGAAACTGGAACGCCCCCATTTTGGGGATATTGAGCGCTTAAGGTGGTTAATTGATTTGGAGGAAGGTTAAAACTATAGTCCGCAACAACAGGGTCTGCAGATACTTGTCTTACTCCCGTTGTTCCTGGGGGATAAAAATGAAGTATTACCTTAGTACTATCCAACATTCCTGCGCTACCATTCGGGTAGTGCATTGCAAAATAAATTTTAGATCCTGGACCGATATCAACCCCTAATTTCAGTGGAGAAACCGAGGGGAAAACGAGCGGCGAAGACCCCGGAACATAGGCTGTTAATAATTTGGTGCTTGCCGAACTTGGGCTAGAACAAAAGCCTGTTGTATTTGAGGTTTCTACTCCGTTATGATCAATATAAATAAGCGTATGGTGAACTATTTCCATGTTTCCAGGAATAACCTCAACCGCCTTGATGGTTCTTGTTTGTGTAAGGTTTGTTGGCACAACGAAACAAACATAATCATCCAATAAGGTGGTTGCGTTAGAAACGTAATTCGGCATTTTAATGGTAACATCCCCCGTTCCTAAAACACTCCCCGTATTATATACTGGCGGGGGCGGTGTTTGAGAGGCATCCCCCTCCAAAGCACCTCCGTTTAACCAGTTTAAAAGGGTAGTTTTCTCCGCGTTTGTTAATGCCCGGTCATGCAAATACTGCTGATAATTATTGTCTGGCGGCCATGGTGGCATTTGATGCAGAGCGCCGGGAGAAATGGCTCCATAAATAGACGCCGCCATAGGCGCTGCCTCGGCATAAGTTGTTAATGAAAATGGCGCAATCCCTCCGTTATGATGACAAGATGTGCATTTATTATAAAAAATTTGTGCCACATCTCCGCTCCAGGTTTGTGCATGAAGCGAGCTAGAGATTGTTGAAATGATTGTGAAAAGCAAACTAAGACCGTTCTTTTTCATAGGTTAAACTTTAAACGATTCCCCTTTTATTTGATGTAATATATTTTAAAATAAATACCAAATAATAACTTGTTGGCTTAACGGATTACCAAAGGTTTTGTTCCGATTTTTCCGTTGGACAAGGCTATCATCATTAAATAATTGCCTGCGTCAAGATGGGAAAGGGTTAGCTCAGCCATGGATTCATTAATTGTGCTTTTGAAAACCTCACGACCCAGAATGTCAAATATTGTACAGCTTGTGATTTTTAATTCCGTGGAAGAAAGAACCACCTTGTCATGGGCTGGATTGGGATACATGGATACGCTTTCCATTCCATTTATTTCATCAACTTGAGCAATACACACCTCGTTTGCAGGGCTGCCATCACAATACGTTGATGGGTATAGAATAGCCGGCTGTAATGGTTGATTGGCTAGTTGTAATGGAGTTTCATTGCACCCAAGTTGAGTTACCAAAAAGTCGCGAACAAATCGTTCCGTCGTGTCCATGTATGCATTATTTCCGATGTAAGGACAGTGCCCAGCACCAGGAAAGGTGTAAAAATCACTAGAAACGTTAATTGCACAGGCTCTTTCATGTAGCATTCTGCTTCCATCGAGGTACATGAGTGCCGTTCCGGGATTCACAATGCCGCGATTGTATTTTACGGTTCCATCCGAGGTGCCGTGCAATGAAACCAGAGGAACATCCCCAGGTTCCAGCCAACTATATCTTGCAAGGGCGCCACACAGATTAATAACCCCTTTAACGGCAGTTGAAAAACCCGCGTTTCCACTGCTTCCCTCAAGGCCTCCCAATTGATTTATGGTCGCTGGCGTCAGGTAGTCCGAAATTTCACACTCATCGTTTAAATAGGCAACATGTAATGCCGTTATTGCTCCAGCAGAACTTCCTCCAATAAAAATCTGATTGGTATCAATGCGGTAGGTGTCTGTCGTTTGTTTGTCTTTGTAAAAAAACCGGATTGCTGCCTTTAGGTCTTGTACGGCCCTTACAACCGCTTTAACAGCGTTCGCAGAGTCGATTGGAAAAAATCCGAGTCGATAATCAATGGAGGCACAAGCGTATCCTTTTCGTGCAAATCGTTGAGACAAAGAAGTCATGTCCGGGTCCGTTTTTGACCCACCAAGAAAGCTGCCCCCATGCACCCAAATAATTAAAGGACGGTTAAGTTCTGTGTCGCCTGTGGGCTCATAAAAATCCAGTTTTAATGAATTATTAGCCCCCGAAAAGGTCGTGTTTGCACCATAAGTAACATTACTTGTAAGGGTGTGATTAGGAAACACCTCGGAAGCATATCGGCCGTTTTGGCAAGGTTGGGCCAAAAGGCTATTCGCATTCAAAGCCAATGCAAGCAAGATAAAAGTGTAGATTGTTTTCATACGTTAAAATTAAGGAAATAAAATAGCATTAAATGCCAAGGCATTGATTAGCGGAATCTTAGCGCTAAATTTTTTATTAATGGCCATTATGAATTCGTTGGCAAGCATGGCATTTCCTCTGGGATTTAAATGGATGCCATCCAGCGAAAATGCTCCCCCAGAGACAAATTTTGAAGACAGCGTAACACCATTAAACGCAAATCCAGAGGAAAGCTTTTGGTAAAAGGCATTGGTTTCAACAACCGCGAACCCATAGGTTGCCGCTTTTTGTCGGATAATGTTGTTGAAGGCATCTATTCGATTTTGAATTTCAGAAAGTTCCTCTAGGGTTAAAACAAATTCATTTCGAAAGGGGAATACCGAACCCATTTGATGGCATTTAACAGAATCCAGAGGTACAGACAGGAGTATTTTTTCACCAGGAACCGCAGGCCGAACACCAAACATACCAGCGTTTGGGTCTGCAACAATAAAAGGATTTGCTCCCACTACAAAAGAAATTCCTATTGGGTTATAAATTTGATTCAGGGAGGCTGCTTTCTCAGCATCGAGGGTAAGGCCGTTATATGGAATGGTATTAAAAAATGGACAAAGGCTAACATTTGGAATCGTTGCAATCACTGCTTTTACGTTTTGAGCATACAACTGTTCACACCATTGGCCTAAAGACTCTTCAAACCCTACCCCAGGAAAACCGGCGATTGGAGACATCGGGTTGGTGGTAGCCCCCGATTTAGCATAAGGAAGTACATCTTCAATGCCAAGGTAAAGGCTGCAAAAGGTGGGATACCCCCCATTAAATGCATTTTCTTGTAAGGAAGAGAAATTTCCAGATCCGGGTAGGTTGAATTGATCCATTGACATTCTTGCAAAGAATGGGTTGTGCTGAGGAAGATTCGGGTTTCCAAAGGATGTGGAAACCAAATCAATCATTCGGGCGCCAGGAACGCCAAAATTGGTAAACTTTTTAGACGGGTTGTAAGCACTCGTAGAAAGCGATGTCGTTTCTCCTTGTAAACTAAATCTTACCGGAGAAAGCGAAGTTATACCTTGACAATCGGTTTTATACCCCAAAATTAGTCTTGAAAGCCCACTAAGGTTTAACCCTACGTTTTGATCTGACATCCACGGCATTTCAATGGGTGGTGCGCCCACCATCATTAGCTGTTGTTGAAGAATTGCTCCTAGTGAGTTGGTTTGTCCATCCAATGACAGTCCATCATCCATGTAACCCGCCATGTGTCCATCGCCAACGGAAATGTACGTTGAAAAATCTGCTTGTCCCGCGGTAATTATTGGCGTTGGTTTTTTTGGCTTGCAAGCCATGAAAGAAAAAACAATTAGTGGAATAAAGATGCGATTCATGCCCATTACCATTTGTAATTTAGTCCGATTCCTGGTGCTAATGCAATAGTCGTAAACGTCCCGCTCAAGCCTGTTTCAAGGTTGGTGTCTCCACGCTGAATTCGGGTTAAATATACGGATGCATCCATGCTAAAATGGGGTGAAAACGCATACGAAAACCCTGCCGTACCATACCATCGGTTAGCATCAGGTGTTTCTGGCGTAAGGTATCCTGCTTTAACGGGTGAAAAACCAAAACCTCCGCCAAGCCTGAACCATACCTTGGGATCTTCATCATTCCTTTGAACAGCGTATTGAATTCCCGTTCTGAATGCTATGATATTCTTATAATTCCTGGCCGATTTGGTGTCCAATAGGGACGGGGTATTGTTTTCATAATCAAAGGCTAAGGTGTCATACGTTTTCCAACCCACCCAATTAACATCTAAAACGACATTCCAATTGTTTTTTGGTCTAAGATTTATGCCTAGTGTCGTTACAGAGGGTAGAGGCAAACTTGATGCAAGCGCCCCATTAGGGAAATTTGGTGCCAAAGCCTCGGGCACATTAAATTCCACTTGGCCAGAAGAAATTGCCATATGAATTCCCGAACGATACGACAACCCTGCGGTTAGAACACCCCCAGGATTATAAAATATCCCGAGATTGTAACCAAATCCGGAAGCCTTTCCTGAAATTTCCGCAGCCCCAAACGTGCCATCGTCAAATTGGACGGGGAGGTCTTTCTGTAAAGAAACTGCTCCAGACGACCAAACTAGGCCTGCCCCCAAACCAAGGTTGTCCGTAATTTTAAAAGACATGGTGGGTTGTAGGTGAAACACCTTCATGGCTAGGCGAGTTAGGGCAAATCGTCCAATCCAATCTTCTTCATACTGTACCGTGCTTCCAAAAGGGGTTGTTATGGATAATCCATAGGCCAGCCGATGGAATTTTTGGGACTTAATTAGCGCATAACAGGAGAAGGGTGTGCCAACAGGGTTTTCTGTACGAAATACTTGCTGGGTAGAAGAATCAACATACATGACATTTGCAAATATTGGTGTGGAGGCCACATTAAGTTCCCGCTTCGAAGCAAAACAAGCTCCCCCGGGGTTGTAGAACAATACCGAAGCGTCTTGTACAAGGGCTGATCCTGAACACCCCATGCCCTGCTGTTTCTGTCCTTGAAAATTGACCTGAAACCCCTGACAAAAGACGTATACAGGGGAAATCCAAGAAAGAAAAAGTAGTAGAAGGAACTTAACGTTGATTGGCATTGAATTCAAATATACTTTTTTTTTAATTTTCTTCGTCAAACGAAAGGGTGTCTTCTTTAAATTGAGTAATTACCCGTCGGTCCTTCTTTGAGGGTTTACCTTTTCCAAAAACCTGATATGCGCTCTGAGCGGATAAATAATCACTGTATTTTTGACGTTCTTCGTCTGATGTAATATCCTCAATTAAAGTTGGGACCAAGGGGGCCGAAACTCTCATTTCGGAAAGATTGAGCACTTTGAACGAAAAAACTGCATTGCCTTTTTGGAGGGTTAGGAGGTCTCCTATTTTAACTTCTCGAGATGGCTTAACCTCATTCCCATTGCATTGAACTTTTTTTTTGGTCACTAATGCATTTGCGGCCGAACGGGTTTTTGCCAAGCGCACAACCCAAAGAAATTTATCTACCCTCAAGCCCATTTTTAACTTTTTTAGAAAGTTTTTTATAAACGAGTGAATATGACGTTTCTATGAGCTTTTGAATAAATTGCGGCTTCGTATTGTCATCCATCAGCTTAATTGTAATCCAATGAGACTTGTTCATATGATAGCCTGGTAAAATCCAAGAGTGTTCGTCGATGAGCGTAAAAACCTCGTCTGGATTTGCTTTAAGGGTTAGGCGATCCGTTGTGAGCAAGTCTATAAGTAAGAACATTTTGCCTCCCACCTTAAATACCAAGGTGTTTTCATCGAAGGGGAATCCTTCGGTAACAAAAGGAAAGGAAAGGGCTAAGTATCTTACCTGTTCTGGGGACATTTACAGATGAACAAACTCTGGACAGTCTTTTTGACCAAGCATTTTAAGCATTCTTCCATGCTCCTTAATCGCAGAAAAGAAGGTGCGATTCGCGTAATATGGAAGGTTATATTCTTGCGCTGTTTTCTTTACGATTTCGGAGATTGCCCTGTAATGAACGTGACAAATTGTAGGAAAAAGGTGATGCTCCACTTGAAAGTTCAAACCGCCTACTAGCCAGGTGAACCAACGAGATTTCACGCCAAAATTTGCGGTGGTAAAAAGTTGATGTACTTTGGCATCCGCTTGTAAATCTCCTGAATCATCCGGGCGTTGAAATTGGGTGTCCGGAATAACATGTGCCGGCTGAAAAATTAAGGAGAGTAATAATCCTGCAACGCATTGCATTAGAATAAATCCAATAACTATTACGTACCATGAGACGGGTGCCAACCAAATAGGAATTACTATAAAAAGAAGGGTGTAAACTACTTTCCAAAAAATAATATTGAATAAATGTTGTGATAAAGTGAGGCCTTGAGAGGCGGTCAAGCCTTGCTTGTGATATCTAATGGCCTGCTTGTAGTCCTTCGTTAAATACCACATTATTGTCATTAATGGATAGAAAAACCACGCATAAATATGCTGGTATTTATGGACTGGCTTCCAAGCAGAGTGTGGTGAAAACCTTAAAATAGGTATGGGCGGCGCAATGTCTTCGTCATAACCATCAACGTTTGTAAACGTGTGATGCAATACATTGTGTTGAATTTTCCAATTTGTTGGATTCCCACCAATTATGTTTAAAACTCCCCCTACCATTTTATTTACAAAACGATTAGAGGAGTAGGCGCCGTGGTTAGCATCATGCATCACAGAGAGTCCAACTCCTGCCATTCCAATACCGGCGATGAACCATAAGAGTAAACTAATCCATGGATTTGATACCCATAACAACGTCACCAACGGAAACAAGTATAAAGAGAGCATAAACAACGTTTTAAACACCATGGATGCATTGGCATGTTTCGACTTGTTTTTTTGACTAAAATATTGTGAAACTCGCTCATTTAATACTCTTGCGAAGTCTTGATTCGTATTAAGCGAGAAACGGGGTGATTTAAAAGTAGTACGCATGGTGTAAAGGTACACTAATTGATCATACAATTACTTTTTTATCTTAAAATATACCTTGCCTTTGATGTTTACCTCATTACTTACAGATTCTGCATCCCCAATTTTAAAATCCGTTCGTTTCACGGGGAAGGTTACCTCTAAAATCCAGTTTTTACCTGAAGACAACGCATCGGCTTTCAAGGGAATCTTCATCCATTGTTCTATTCCTTTCGCTACCATTGTACCCTCAACAAAAGGATTGCCGTTTTCGTCGCGGTTAATCTTGCCGAAAAATTTTATAGCCGGATATTGGGCTGCATCAAAATAATCAGAGGACAAGGCATGTTTAGTCATTCCGGGAATTTCCAGCTCCAGTGAATTGACATCCACAACCAATTCCAGTTCCTTAGGAAAATTCAACACTTTGTCCAGAATCATTTTACCTTTTACGGCCGTAAAGAATCCTGAAAAGTCATCAGATTTCAGGGCTACTTTTGATTTGTTGTCCACGGTCCATAGAGAATCCCCTTCTCTTGATTGGGAAAAACCGAGGAACGCTGAAAGAAAAAAGAAAAGGCACAAGGTGCCTCTTATCCAAGTGAATGGCAACATCCTATCGCTTAGTTTTTAACAAACTCTAGATCTGCTTGAAGTAAAACCGAATTTTCAACGACAGCAAGGGGCATATCTTTACCGACCTCAAAATCCAAACGACTAATTTTTCCGCTAATATAAAACCCTGCTATATCTGAACCCGCTCTGTTTTTAGCGTTTCCATTGTGTGTTGCATCTAAGGTAACTTCTTTCGTGATTCCATGCATCGTAAGCGCACCCGTTATCTGATACTTATTGTCCTTCATCTTTTTACAAGAAGTTGACTTAAACTGTAAGGTTGGGAATTTGGACACCGCAAAAAAATCATCGGACTTTAAGTGATTGTCCCGCGCATCAAGGCCCGTGTTTATTGAGTTTGCATCAATGGTCATTTCGAAGGTAGCCCCATTAAAATCAACATCATTGGCGGTATTGACCGAACACGTTACTTTATCAAAAGCCCCATTAGCATCGGAGATTCCCATGTGTTTAACTTTAAATCCAAGACGCGAATGGGCGGAGTCAATAGACCAACTTTGCATTACAGAATACGTGAAAGAACACAAAACAAGAAGGGCCGCGGATACAGGTAGAATAATTTTTTTCATAAGTGTTTTTTTTGTCAAAGATAGGGCCTTGAAACGTAAGGAAGCATGACGTAGGTTAAGAAAATTAATGAAGCGTTTGGTTAATTATTTCCAACGTTTTTGACACGTTTAGGTTTGGCACATGTTTGCTCAGGTAAAATAGCATAAAGTGCAACAACTCCTTTTGCCTTCCTTTTTCAACGTTAGTATTTTCCACTATCATTCGGTTCCAAGCAATGGCTGATGGATTAATTGCTTGGGTTACGATAAACTCCCCTTGTTCGGCATTTAGGTCTGTGGCTCCCGCTTTAGCAATCGGCAGTAAGCCTAGAATATCAATCCATCCGTTTAAGAACAAGGTTGGAAATGCATAGGTTTCCGCGGGCTCTTGTTTCATTCGTTTTTTCATTGAAACAAGGAAATTAAATGCCTCAATGTCCGGTGTTTTTGGGGGAATTGTCTGATAAATTATATCGGCGATAAAATAGCGAAGAAACAGTTCCAATGAGGAAACATCTAATTCTTCATGAACCGCAAGTGGTATCAAGGTTTGAACCCGAGGTAATTCAAATTTTGCGTCATTCTTTAAAAGGATTTCGCACATTTGAAACACGATAGGCGTTTTATTTTTCCCACGGTTGAATGAAACCGCCTTTACGAGCCCTTGCTCTTTCGTAAGGAACGCATAAAGCTGAGTGTTTAATGAAAAATGTGTGCGATTGATAAAAATCCCGTTATGCGCTGTAACCACGAAGTAAAGATAATCAACCTTTCTTTATCGTTACTTTAACGCTTTGTTGGGGTTGTTCTTCCTTCCATTGGTTGAGGGTTTTCTTCAACTTCCCCCCCTCTTTTTTGCTACGCTCAGATTCGGCGGTGGCTACCGATGGATGAGAAGCGGGTACTGATGGTTTGTTTTGGTTTGGATTGAAGTTTAATTTAACTATTTCCTTTTTACTTTCTTTGGGTCTGTACTCTTCAATAGTAGAATCTTTGCTAAATCCTCCAAACTCGCTTTTTATTATTGCTTTGATGGTTTGTTTTTCCTCTTGTATATCCTCTTTTAACTGTTCTTTTCTTGCACTCTTGTCCCAAATAATTTGCGGATTATCAACACTCCCATACATTCTCAAAAAAACGGCTAGACCGTTCTCGTCATCAATAACCTTTCCATAAGCGGCATCCCTATCCTCCGCAACCAATTCCCGAAAATTAAATCCAATCCTGTAGTCAATCATGTTGTCAAAGGTGTGTTTCCCTGACAATTTCATATCGATGGCACTCGAGGCAATCTCCATATTGGGAATTTCAACAGCATTATTTCTTATGATGAGGGTGTTCTCTAAGGTTTCAAATTGAATGATAGATAATTTGTTTTGAAAGGCTGCAATGTTCTTTTTGCCCAAAACCAGACGGCCGGCATTCGTATTAATGCTATTTGCAACATCGTTCAAAGAGCTAATGTTATTAAGCTTGCCGTCCTGCACCCTCATATGGACCTTGGCTGCAACTTGGTTTAATTGAATGCCCGACAAAAGATCGAAGGGGGCTTCCAAGGAAACTTCAACCCGTGCGTTTCCAGAAATTTGGTCGGAATTAATGACCGTTTGATCAAAATTATTCCATTCTTTAAATAGCGGGGCAAAATGAATATTCTCGCTAACGCCGTTTAAAGACAAGTCGAATCGCTCTGGGGCCTGCTCTTTTATGCTTAAGCTCCCTGACATATCCGCATCCGCATTTCTTAGGGACAAATGGGGAAAGGAAAGCCTTCTGTTTTCTATATTGAGTTGCGTATTGATGTTTTCGAACCGGTGGCCGTCATATTGTAGCTGATTTACTCGTAGAGCAAGCCCCCCCATTAAATCGTTTGGCAACACAAATTGCTTGCCTTCAGTGGATTTTTTTTCTTGTTTAGTGGTGGCTCCCAAATCCTCCACGCGAATGGTATTGCTTGATAGATCAGCATTGATGTTTAGAGATCCTTTTGAAGCTAAATAATTGAAAATATTCTTAGCTTGGCCTTCTAATTGTATATCGCTTTTATTGAGATTAACGCGCCCTTTCGCTACGTGCATTTCATCACCCTGCAATGTAATGAATGCGTTTAGGTTTGAAAAATTTCTTTGGTCTCCTTTCAGTTTGAGGTTAACATTGTTCAGATCCAAAGTCCCTCCGAAATCATTTACTTCAACTTTGTCCCTGACGTAAAGATCAAAATTCGCATTAACATTAGCTTGACCCATTATGCTTTCAACTTGCGAAACATTAAAAAGCATATTTGCTGCCTTGAGATTAACATTTCCTGACGCATTTCCTACGATGGAAGGGTATATAAAATTATTAACTTTAAGTTTGGCTTTAAAGGGCCCTGAGGAAGTGTTGAAATTAAGAAATGGAAAATATAATTCGTCTTGAAAACTATTCCCATTGCTTTTATAGCTTCCGGAAAGATTTATATTGTTAATGCTGGTGTTTTTTATTGGTTCCGTTAAAAACCCGTCTTGAATGGAAAAATCACACGCTACATAGGTTGGAGAATCTTCACCCGTTTTTCCGTGTATTAACGCATCAAACTTAACCTTACCCCCTCCTTTATAGCGATCCAATTCCGTTTTTGCTTTGTCTAATGATAATTTATTTACTACGTCATTGAGCGCCAGGTTTTGAGAATTCAAGGAAAAGTAAACGGTGTCTTTGGTATACATTCCTTCACAATAAAAGGGGAGCTTTTCAACCAAAATAGAAGACTTAGGTAGAATATATGATTGATGATCCATATCAACCTTTAGGGTTAAGTCTATATTTATGGCTTTGTTTTTTATCAACTTTACATTGCCAGATGTGTAATGTGCTAATATAAAATCTCCTTTTGATGCCAATGCATATTGATGGTTGTTAAAATCCCCGGAAAACTGCATTGCCTTTAATTGAGTAGATAAGCGTTTATTGCTTTGGTCGTTAAGGTAGTTAACGTGTAGGTTTTTCACCGAAATTTGTTTTAACTTAACGTGTAAAGGATCCGTCTTTTCCTTCGAATTCGACTCCTTGAACACCATATAGTTCACGTCGCCCGTTTTATCCGTCCTTAGGTTTATTTCTCCATTATTCAATTCTAACGCTTTAACTTCCTTTACCGATTTAAGTAAATCAAAAGGGTTCAAATGAATGCTGAAGGTTTTAGCTTTGAATAAGACTTGGTCAGAATTGTTGTTTTTAAATGCGTCTTTAGCAACCACATCGTGAACGTTAATTGAAACGTTTGGAAATGTGCTCCATGCCGTAAGGTCTAAGGTGCTGTAGGAGATTGGTTTTCGCATATCCTTTGTAATTTCGGCAACAACCCGTTTACAGATTCGTTCTTGAAACAGGAAAATTGATGTGATTACAAGAAAACACAGCATCAGAGAAACCTCTAAGACACCTTGAATTAAGATAATTCCGAATTTTTTTACTCTACTCATTTTACCCAAGATATGGGCCGATAAACGAGATTTATCCTACAAAGGTTACAGTAGGGTGTATTATTAATTTTAGCCTTATATCCTTAAGGGCTATATGTGAAGCGATCGGTTTTCCGTAGCGCCTAATGCCGCTTCCTTCATGGCTTCAGAATACGTTGGGTGTGGATGGCAAATGCGCGCAATGTCTTCGGCGGATGCCCTGTACTCCATTGCGACTGCCGCCTCCATAATGAGGTCTGCCGCCCGCGCCGAAATCATATGAACCCCTAGAACCTCGTCGGTTTTCTTATCCGAAATTACTTTAATGAATCCTTGGGTGTCCATTGATGCCCGTGCACGACCAAGAGCCTTAATGGGGAACACTCCCGCATTAAATGCTACCCCTAGCCTATTTAATTCTTCTTCTGTTTTACCTACAGATGCCACCTCTGGCCAGGTATAAATGACCCCTGGGATCAGGTTATAGTTAATGTGCGGCTTTTGACCCGCAATGGTTTCTGCAACGAAAACCCCCTCTTCCTCGGCCTTGTGCGCCAGCATCATGCCTCGAACAACATCACCAATGGCATAAATATTAGAAACGCTTGTTTGTAGTTGTTCATTGACTTCTATTTGCCCTCTTTCGTTGGTTGATAGACCAACATTATTAAGTCCGAGGCCTTCCGTGTAGGCCTTTCTTCCAACGGCAACTAAACAATAATCAGACTCAAACTCAAGCTCAACCCCCTTCTTATCCTTTGCCTTAATAATCGTTCGTTTACCAAGGTTTTCAACGGTTTGTACTTGAAGTTCAAAGTGAAATTTCATGCCCTCTTTTCGAAGGATTTTGGTGAGCTCCTTTCCTATGGAAACATCCATAGCATTTAGTAAACTTGAGGAATTTTCAATGACTTCAACCTCGCTCCCTAAACGAGCATAAACCGAGCCCAATTCGAGCCCTATAACCCCGCCTCCAATAACTATTAGTTTTTTAGGTATCTCCTTTAAAGATAGGGCTTCGGTTGACGTTATAATTCGCTTTTTATCAGGAACCATACTCGGAAAATAATTAGGTTTGGAACCTGTAGCAATAATGGTGTTCTTTGCTTTAATTTCTTGCACGCCATCCTTCGAAGTAATTTTAATGGTGTTTGGGTCAATAAAGGATCCAACCCCTTGAAATACTTGGATTTTGTTTTTATCCATCAAGAACTTTACCCCAGCACACGTTTGAGTAACCACTTCGTTTTTTCGTTGAATCATTTGGGTGAAATTCGCTTTGAGTTCTTTCATTTCAATCCCATGCGCAGAAAAGTGATGTGAAGCATTGTAAAAATGTTCGGAGGAATCTAATAAGGCTTTAGAGGGAATGCATCCTACATTAAGGCAGGTTCCTCCCAACGTACTATATTTTTCAATTAGTGCGGTTTTCATGCCTAATTGGGCACAACGTATGGCCGCAACATAACCTCCGGGTCCTGAACCAATAACTACAACATCAAACATAGGATCAATTTTATTACAAAATTACGACATGGAAAGGGAAATGTTCCAAAAATAGCCAACCTTTTGGCAACCGAAATACAAATTAATTGTTCCAGTAGTGTGAAAAGTAAAATTGGCGTCATGGGAGCGGGTTGGTTAGGCAAGTCTCTTGCGATAGAACTCAAAAGGAAAGGATATGAACTCTTCGTTTTGAGCAGAGCCAAGGAAAAACTAGCTTATTTTCAAAAGTATGAGATACCTGTTTTCGAATACGATGAATCCCCTGCGGATATAATCCATTGTGACGTGCTCATAAGTTGTATCCCGCCCATTGAATCGTATGGAGATTTTATTGGTAAGCAAATAGAAAAGTACCGTCCAGGTTATTTTGTTTTTTGCAGTTCTATTGGTGTTTATGGTCAATCCCATGGGGTGATTACAGAACATGCTGAAACATTAGGAAACAATAAAATTTTAGCCGCAGAGGATGCTTTAAGTTTACAAGATACCCCGAGCACTATACTTCGACTTGGGGGATTAATTGGTCCCTCAAGGCATCCGGCAATGGTTTTCTCGGGAAAATCCAATATCCCCGGAGGCCTAGCCCCTGTTAATTTAATTCAGCAACAAGATGTCATCCAAATGGTTGAGTCCGTTGTTGCACGGAGAAAACCAGGTGTTTACAATGTTGTTTATCCATCTCACCCAACCCGAAAAGAGTACTATGAAACAAAATGTTTAAGTATGGGGTTAGCCCCATGCTCTTTTGATGCTGAGGGTCAGGGTAAAATTGTTGACGGTAGTTTAATTGAATCCGCTTTCGGGGTGAGGTATAAATGTCCGATTTAAAATATCTATTGAATTCCCTAACTTTGTTCCTACTAGGATGTTGAGAACGCTCCTTTTATTGGTCCTAACGTTAAGCATCTGTTCATACAGGGCTTCACACATTATTGGTGGCGACATCTATTATGATTACTTAGGAAACAATCAATATCGATTTTTCATAACCTTATATCGTGATTGTGCTTCTAGCGGTGCAGCGTATGATGATCCTTTACAATTGGCGATTTACAACGGTAATGGCACGTTATTTCAAAATGTAAGCGTCCCTTTTCCAGGGAGCACACCCGTTCCCCTCAATTTCAATAACCCTTGTGCAACTCCTCCCAGCGGAATTTGTGTTCAAAAGGCAACATACATGGTTGTGATTACCCTTCCTCCAACCCCGCTCGGGTACGATGTCTCTTATCAAAGATGTTGTCGAGGGCCTAACGTAACCAATTTAATCAACCCTGATGATACCGGCATTACGTTAACCACGCATATCCCTGGAAGTAATCTTGGCAATGGCACCCTTTATCAAAACAGTTCTCCACGATTTACAAACTATCCCCCGATTGTTCTTTGTAATACGGAATCTATTTCATTCAACCATAGCGCAACAGATCCAGATGGAGACCAACTCACCTATTCCCTTGTAACCCCGAACGCTGGAGCAAGTTCCATCACCCCATTACCTCCACAAACGCCTGCGCCACCATACCCTCCGGTGCAATGGAACCCAGGCTTTACAGCAGCAACCCCATTAGGTCCAGGGTCCACGTTAAGCATAAACGCAAATACTGGGATGATGTTAGTTATCCCTCAGAACATCGGATTGTTTGTTGTGGGTGTAAAAGTTACCGAAACAAGAAATGGGGTTGTCATTGGGTCAACCATTCGGGATTTTCTTTTCAGGGTTTTTGATTGTAATATATCGCTACAGGCCCTGCTCCCAACCCAAGAACAGTTGCCAACTTTTGTTTCATATTGTCAAGGCCTTAGTGTAAATTTTGTAAACAATTCGTACGGCGGCTCTGCCTATTCTTGGGATTTCGGCGTTTCAGGTATTACGAATGATGTTAGCACTTCTCAACAACCCACCTACACGTATCCATCCCCAGGAACCTACACGGTGTCGATGGTTGTAAATCCTGGTCAGGCGTGTACAGACACGGCTTACATGACTGTTGTGGTAAACAACCCTTTCAGCGTATCCTGGACAAGCCAGGACTCCTTGTGCATTATCGGAAACCAGTTCAATTTTATTGGAAATAGCAGCGCGCCTCCGGGCATAGGCACCTATGTATGGACTTTTGATAATTCCGCCAATGTAACCAATGCGGCAGGGCTAAGCGTTCCCAACGTATCTTACACATCCTCGGGTTTCCACACTGTAACGTTAACGGGAGACAACGGCGATTGCATTACTTCGTATAGCGATTCCATATATATTTTTGATGTTCCCGTAGCCCAATTCCAAGTCCCCAGTAATCTTGCGTGTATAGGCCTAAGCATTCCTTTTAACAATACCTCCACCAACAGCTTGTCGGTTCATTGGGATTTTGGGGTGCCTAACCAAGCTGGTGATACCAGTCAGCAGATTAACCCTACATTTACGTATCCTGCTTCAGGCACCTATACGGTGAGCCTATTGGTTTCCTCTGGCCCGAATTGTTCGGACACCGAGAGCCTAACGGTCACCGTGAATGATCCCCTCCTGCTTTCTTTTACGAGTAATGATTCCCTGTGTTTGATTGGTGGGCTGTATGCGTTTGACGGTCAGGTAAGTGGACCAGCAAATGCTCTTTTTTGGTGGGATTTTGGTCCAAATGCGTCAAGCCCGTTTTCCAACGAGGTTGATGTGGACAGTGTGTCATTTACACAAGGAGGACTGCAGCCAATAACCCTCTATGGAAGTTTCGATAACTGCATTGATTCTGTTCAAGATTTTGTTTATGTTTACTTCCCGCCAGAAATAGGGTTTACCTTAGTTCCAGGGTTACAATGTACCCCTTTTTCAGCCACGTTTATAAATACCAGTTATTCCGATGGTCCTGCAAACTATACTTGGGATTTTGGTGATGGCACATTTGCCAATTCGTTCAATGGTTTTCATCTGTATTCGGTCGTGGGAAGTTACTCCGTTGGCTTGACCATGATTACCACAGAGGGTTGTGTTGACACCTTATTTCTTTTCCAGCCAGATCTTATCAACGTAAACCCTTCGCCTGTGGCGAATTTCATGTTGGCTCCGGAGGTTGTAGATGTTTGTGAAAATGAGGTGGAATTTATAAATACCTCCATAGGAGCCACTAGCTTCGCCTATATCTATGACCACCAAGCCTATTTAAACACCCTGCCTAGCTTTACCCATGCCTATCAAAATTATGGACCAGATTATCCCCTATTAACCGTCACCAATGAATTTGGTTGCAAGGACTCGATTCGAAAAACAGTGATGGTATTTCCATTCGCGATTTATGTTCCGAATACATTTATTCCCGATGGTGACGGAAAAAATGATGTGTTCAATGCCTCCACTTCTTTTGAAATTTTAGATTGGGAGATGGAAATATATAACCGATGGGGAGAGAAAGTATTTACAACCGATACCTTAAATGAGGGGTGGGATGGTTTATATCGGGGAATGAAAAGTCCAGATGGTGTTTATGCCTACAAAATTCGTTATCGTGGGTGTGAACATCCAAGTGCATGGCAACAACTTACGGGCTCGGTTCAATTGCTTCGCTAGTCTTACTTTCTGAGCACAAAATTTTGCCCCAAGTATACTTTCCTTACTTGCTCATCGCTAGCTAGTTCCTCCGCGGTTCCAGATCGCAAAATTTTCCCTTCAAAAAGTAAATATGCTCGATCCGTTATAGAAAGGGTTTCTTGCACATTGTGGTCGGTAATTAATACCCCAATGTTTCGCTTTCGCAAATCTGCTACAATTGCCTGAATGTCCTCTACGGCAATCGGATCAACGCCGGCGAATGGTTCATCGAGTAAAACAAACTTTGGGTCAGTAGCCAATGCTCTTGCAATTTCTGTTCTTCGTTTTTCTCCTCCTGAGAGCCGATTTCCAAGGGTTTTTCTAACTTTTTGAAGGGAAAATTCGGTGAGTAATTTTTCCAGCTTTTCTTGCCGCTGTTTCTTGGTGAGCTTCGTCATTTCTAAAATGGCCATGATATTGTCCTCAACGCTTAATTTACGGAACACGGAAACTTCTTGAGGAAGATAACCCAAGCCGAGCTGCGCCCGTTGATACATGGCCTGTTTAGTAATGTCTAATTGATCTAGGAACACCTTTCCTTTGTCCGGTTTAACTAAGCCAACAATCATATAAAACGAAGTTGTTTTGCCGGCCCCGTTCGGCCCTAATAACCCCACTATTTCACCCTGTGAAACCTCAATCGAAACGTGATCTACTACCCTCCTTCCTCGATAGGTCTTTTGTATATTCTTGGTATATAATTTCATGGTTCGAAGTTACTAAAAATTGAAGGCGAACCTTGCCCTAATTCCCAATGGACTAGAATTAGGTACGGGATGCGTGACGCGCCACACGCATTCTACCCTAACAATTTTTAAAATATTCTCAAATCCAAAGGAAACCTCTACGTATGGAATCTGATTGAAAGATTTAACATAACTAGGGATTAGGACATTGTTCGCATGCCGGTTGGAAAGCGACCCCAACAACACCTTTTGGGTGGTAACGAACCTTAGGTTTAATTTTTTAATTAACGGGATTTGGCCAAAGAAAATACTCCCCCAATGATTTTCCATGAATCCACTTATGTATTTATCTGAGATAAATTCTAAAAAGTTCATTTTGTTATATGCTGTCAGCAATAGCCAATAGGACTGATTGCCTTCATGGGCTTTCAAAAAGGGAAAAGCCGTATTACCAAAAACGTATCCTGCACTAAACCCGTACCGTAAACGACCCAACAGACCTAGCTGCGTATAATGTTCTAGCTGGACTTCAAGTTTTTGATAGTTATATAAACTACCCCCAATGCCTTTTACCCCAAATATTCCTTGAATGGAGATGATGGGGTATGGAGAGCCAACGCTCGTTCGATCGAATTGTCCCGACAAAAATTCCTCTTGCTTGGTCCACCGAATTTTTCCAATAAATTCTGCCGTTCTTATGAATTTTAGGGTGTCAATTCCTCCCGTAAGACTATTGTTTTTCAGATAAGTACTTGCCCCTAATGGTGTGTATTCCTTCCAATCAAAGCCTGTTGTGAGAATGATGTCCTTTTTAATGTCCTTCTCCAGGTTTATTCCAACCTTTTTAATGAACGTTAGCTTATCGAAGGGAGCCGTATTAAAAACGGTCGCAAACGTACTGCCTAATTGCGCGGCGGTTGGTGATTGCCCAATTTGTTCGAGGTCGTACATTAAATAGGCAGAGAGCATCCCTCGTTTTTTCGGAGTTATATTATACCGAATCAAGGCGGAATATTTAACACGTTCATCTGCTAAACCATAACCCACTTTTCCTCCGATTTCCAATCGTTTGGAAAACGCGTTGGACGTTCTTAAAGCAAATGAAAAGCGCAGTTTTTCTATTGGGTTGGTGCTAACCAACGAGGTTGCATTTCCAATTTCTACCTTCTTGTAAGGAAAATACCCTGTAGAAGCGAAGTATGTTAACTTTCTTAAATTCGAAAACCGTTTTATTTCATTTAGGGTGTCCATCATTTCTTCTATGCCCCTTTCCGTTTGATTAAGGGAAACGTCTCTTAGGGCCTCCCAGTCCGCATCCGTCTTAGCTTTAGCGCCTTCCTCAAATTCAACGGCATCGTTGGCGTTATAAAACGCATCGGATTTTAGGTCATTTATTACGAAGTGGTCTCTGTAGCTGGACTTTTTAGCAAAAAAACCATAAACCTTTGTTTTTTCAGTTAGGCGAATATCGAGGATCAATCGTTCTTTTGTCATCATCCAAACCTCAGGAAGAATTTGATCAAACGTTTGCTCAAAAAATAAATCTTGAATGTAATTGAGATTCGCATTTGACCCGATGGAAGCTTTGATGGATTGAATGGCATAGGTTGTATCATGCACCCACATTTCACCACTAAAAGTTAGGCCTCCCTCCCTTTTGGGAACAAACCTCATTTTATAACAGAACTTATTATTTACGTAGGCTGAATCCTCGACATAAAATTTATAGACAGACCTCGCATAATTGGCAATTGGACTAATGAATGATTTTCCAAACAAATCAATAACATTCTCATATATATTAATATCAAGGTACATATCACCAAGAAACTGCGCGGCCTGTAGATTTTCAACACCAGTAATTCTTGTGGCTTTCACCATTTCCCTTTTTCTTTTGGGTTTATTGGCGTAGTAGAAATCCGAAACGGATTCGCTAAGGACCGCCGGAAGGGTCTGCTGTCCTGCATCGAGGGTGTCTAAATAGTCTAAAACAACCTCTAGCTTTTTTAGGATCGGGTTTTTCTTTATTTCATCACCAATATTGTTGATATCCACTTGAATTTTATTGTAGGCTTCATACTGATATGCCTGCAATCGCTCCTTATTATTTACAGGTTTGTGGGCAATAATTCTTTTGTGAATCCTGGTTGACAAGGGCTCTTCGGGTGGAATTATGACGATTGCTCTAAGTTCTCTTTCATAGGGTTTTAAAGGAACATCGAGACGTTGTTCAATCCCCTCTATTACTTTTCGTTTTTCTGTTAGGAAATTAAACCCTGAAAATTGAATGGAATCAACAGGATAATAGGTTTCTATACGATAATTTCCAAGACTGTCCGTCAATACCGTATTTTTGACGGTCAAAAAACTAACTTTAATTCCGGCAAGTGGCACGCCTGTATCCAAGGTATACACCCGTCCTTGTATAATGGTTTTTTGGGCATGAAGCGGACCAAAACAAAGGATAAAGAGAGAGAATAAGACGCTTACTTTATTCACGAAGTCTTTTTTTTATCGCTCTTTTGGAGAAGAGTATTCCCACTTCATAGAGTATGATTATTGGTATGGAAACGATAATTTGGGACAAAATATCTGGCGGGGTAATGACGGCTGATATAATTAATATTGCAACAATCGCATGTCTACGATACTTCTTTAAAAAGTCAGGGGTGATTAAGCCAATGTGGGTTAGAAAAAAACTAGCAATGGGAAGTAAAAACAACAGCCCCGTATAAAAGACGGTAGAAATAATCGTTCCCATGTACGAACCTATGGTAAAGTTATTTTCTATTTGGGTTGAAATCTGAAATGATCCAAAAAACGTGATGGTTAAAGGGGCCACCACGAAGTAGCCAAAAGCAATTCCCAATAAAAAACATACGCTTATTAAAAACACAATGCCTTTTGCCGCTTTCATCTCATTTACTTTTAGTCCTGGTTTAACAAAAGACCAAATTTGATAGAAAATATAAGGCGACGATAAAACCAATCCCCCCATTATACTCATCATCATGGCATAATTAAACTGACCCGAGACCGTCATGCTCTGCATTTTAACCGTGGTGTCTTCAACGCAAACCCCAAGAAACTTGCATAAAACACGGAACGAAACAAAGTTCTTGTCCCTCATGGATAAGAAGATGTGATTCATTATCCACTCTTGAAATATCCATATGATCGTGGCAAATAAAATTACGGCTATGGAAATTCTCACGAGCCTCCATCGCAACTCATCCAAGTGTTGTAAAAATGACATTTGGTCCTTTTCCACGGTAAGGCAAAGGTATAAAAATCAATGCGCTTATTGATATTTATATTAAACGTAAATTGTTTACGTTTAGACGCAATAGCTTTGTTTAAAAATAAAAGATGAAATCACTAAGAATCAAAGAAATTGCCTTTAATAGCATGTCGAAAGACGTAGAGTGTTACGGCGCTTTATTTACTGGTACTTTGTCCATTGAGAGTACGGTCACCGTATGCCATAGTACCCTAAATAAAATTATCAACAAAATTGCCTCTCAGGCGCCCAGTGAGGACGTTTGGCAATGGCTTGAAAGTTATGAAAACTTGGCCGGGACTTTTTATCATATACGCCTACCTGAACAAAACCAATTGAGCATTGATTTGTTGGACTTTCAATCTTGGTTTAACGATAAACCACGAAAAATTTGTGCGTAATTAGGGCTGAATGATTACGGTTTCCTCGTTTACCTTCTCGGCCTCTATTTTAATAATTCCTTGCCCTTGACGGTTCCCCTTGTAGGCCTCGATATCGAGAACGGCAACACCCGCCTGGCCCAGTTGGTAGATTTCATTGTAGTTGAAGGTTGCAATACCCGCAGCGTTAGTATAGGCCGTATCGTAAACGACAACTTGAGAAGGACAATTGCACGTAGAGGTGCCATGTAAGACCACCATGGCTTGTTCCACCAATTGGTTGCTTTCATCTCTTACTTCTATTTTTGCAATTGTGTCTTCCTTTTTAACACAACCACCCGACATAATTATGGCTAAGGTGGCAAATCCGATTAAGATATAATTAGATTTCATACTTTTTAATTTGGCAAATAAATGGTTTCTACCGAGGTGGTATGGACTCTACAACGCGTGTACCCCGTTGCTGTTTTGTTGTTGTGCTTTATTACAATATCAAAATATCCCGTTGTGTTTTCTGGACCTGAGGTATTAAAATACTGATCCATATTGACGGTAGTAAAACCAGAACTATTGGTGTAAGAGGTGTCCACAAACTCCAAGGTTGGAGGATTGCTTTGTTGGTCCCCGATGACAACCACCTTTGCCCCACTCATAAGTTGGTTTGAGGAGGATCTTACAAAAACTTTAAGAAGCGCAGATTCCTTCGGTTTACAAGCGAAGGCCACAAATAGTAGGATTAAAAAAAATCCCAACGTTTTTAGATGTTTCATTTATTATAAGTCTCGTTCAAAAATAACACAATATTTAATTATCAGCAAATTAGAATGATTTTGATAAAACCATACCTTTGTCTCTGACTGAACCATAGTACCATTTGTAAGGCTTTAAAGTTACACCATGAAGGAGAAAATTGCCCTTTTAAAAGAAAAAATTCAATCCGTGCGCATTAAAACGCCCGAAGATGCGGAAAAATTTCGTGTCGCTTTCTTGGGAGCTAAAGGAGAGCTAAAAGCGCTTTATCAGGAATTGAAAACGGTTCCCGACGGTGATAAAAAAACAATAGGACAAGAGATTAATGCCTTGAAAAAGATGGCAGAAGATGTTTTAAATCAAATCGATATAGAGGAAGTCAAAACGGATAAAAAGCATTCAAACGACTTGAGTAGACCGACTTACGAAAACCAAAGCGGAACCCTTCATCCATTAACCCTTGTAAAATCAGAGATCGTCTCAATCTTTGAAAAGATTGGATTTAGCATATCAGAGGGCCCAGAAATAGAAGACGATTGGCACAACTTCAGCGCATTGAATTTTCCTGCAGACCACCCTGCACGAGACATGCAAGACACGTTTTTTATTGATTGTCCAAACCCCGAACTGTCTCTAAGGACACACACTAGCTCCGTTCAGGTGCGCGTAATGGAAAACCAAAAACCGCCCATACGAACGATTTCCCCTGGAAGGGTTTACAGGAATGAGGCCATATCTGCCCGTGCGCATTGCTTTTTTCATCAAATTGAGGGGTTGTATATTGACAAAAACGTTAAATTCTCGGACCTAAAACAAACCCTGGCTTATTTTGCTAAGGCTGTGTTTGGAGACAAGGCAAAAATTAGGCTCCGCTCCTCCTATTTTCCTTTCACAGAACCGAGTGCGGAGGTAGATGTATCCTGTAGTTTATGCGAAAGCAAAGGGTGCTCCGTTTGTAAAAACTCCGGATGGTTAGAAATCATGGGGTGTGGCATGGTGGATCCAAATGTGCTGTCGGCCTGTGGAATTGATCCAACAGAATATAGTGGCTTCGCTTTTGGAATGGGTCTTGAACGAATCGCACAATTAAAGTATAGGGTTTCAGACTTGCGGCTTTATTCAGAAAACGACCGTCGCTTTTTACAGCAATTTCAATACTGATAACATGGCTATTCACACCGTTCATCGGGACTTTTCTCTTGATGTAATTGAAGAAAAAAGCCACGTCGTACTTCAGGCTATTTTCAAACATTCTCCTCGGTGTTTTATTTCCATGACGGCCTTACAAAACCTGAAACCGTCAGAGCTTCTTGCCGTTGACCTTTGGGTTATTGATGTGTTACAAAATAAGCCGCTATGCACTGAGATTGCATTGCGATACAATATTGTTCACCATTCCCCACAAATTATCCTCCTTCGAAATGCAACAGTTGTCGCTTCGGAAACCCATGAAAAAGTAAATTCTTCTTTAATTTTACCCTTCTTATGAACAAGAAAAAACGCTATTTTTTTATTGCATTAGGCCTTATTGTAATCGGTATTTTTGGATATCAACAGTGTCGAAGTCAACAAGAGGCTTCCGAAGAATCTTCAGCGTGTTCGGCTTTTTCCCCTCAATTAAAAACCAATTTAAGTTTTGGAGATAGTCTTGACGTAGTTATTTCCAACGTTCCTAATATAAAGTCCTTGGAATTAAGCCTTGATGAGGTCGTGCTTTCGAGCATAAAAAACCCCGCCACGGTTTTTAAAAAACGCATTGATTCATCCAAACTGCCTATTGGGCGACATGCGTTGCGTTTAAGTGCGCTTTCGGCCGAAGGAAATACCATTGTAGAGGATAAAATCATTACCGTTTATGCAAAAGATGCCCCTAAACAATGGAAATTATCTGTCGTAACCCGACACCCCCATCTCACTAGCTCGTTTACCGAAGGACTCGTTTTCTCTGAGGGTAAACTCTACGAGGGGACCGGAGACCTTAACCAGAAAGGAACCACCTTTGTTGGAGAAATAGAACTTGAAAGCGGTAGGGTTTTACGAAGCAAATCACAACCAGCACCTACTTTTGGGGAAGGCATAGCGATCGTTGGTAATTTGATCTACCAATTAACCTATCGGGAAAACAAGTGTTTTGTTTACGATAAAAACACCTTAGCCTTGTTAAAAACACACACCTACTCCGGAGAGGGGTGGGGGCTTACATTTGACGGAAAACACCTCATCATGACCGATGGGTCCTCCAAGATCTCATTTCGGGACACGAGTAGTTTTAACGAGGTTAAAACCATTTATGCGTTTACGGAAAAAGAGGAGGTTCCTTTCCTTAACGAACTAGAATATATAGATGGTCTACTGTATTCAAATGTCTTTCAATCAAATACCATTGCCGTTATTGATCCCGTTTCCGGAGCGGTGGTTGCAAAGATAGATGCTCAGTCATTAGCCACAGAAATTGGACCCTTAGGTAATGAGGCCGTACTCAATGGAATTGCTTATAATCCACGGAACAAAAAAACATACGCAACGGGGAAATATTGGCCAAAGCTATTTGAAATAGCCATCGAAAAAAATTAGTTTTTTCGAATCAGGGTCGCTTGGGTAGTACTTGTTCCTCGGATGGCCCGAATGGTATACTCCCCTTTCTTCCAATAATGGGCGTCTATATATTGCTGTTCTTTGGTTAGATCCAATTCAATTATTGGTTTTTCTTCATGCTCAATAAAAACACGATCTCCTTTTTCGAACGCACCAACTCGTTCAAAAAGCATTTGGTCTTCGCCTAAATGAACACAGGTCAAAAACGCAGCTTTTTTAAGCGTTGGTAGCGCTAAGTTTAATGCTGCGTCTGGAACCTTCCATGTTCGTATATAATCTATTTTAAAGGGAGTTGGAAAGGGGGTTTTCTCGTTTGGACCCGGGGAAAACGGACCCTTATCCATGGCAAGAGACATGTTTGCAATTACATTCATGGAGGTGTTAAATTGGGCTTCATGCGAAGCCTTAAGTTGATTGTTGTAATAAAAAAGCACTCCAGAAGGCGTCCATAATCCAGAAAAAACAACCCAAGAACCGAGTACCCCTTCCCGTACTTTAACCCAATGACCAAAGGGTTTGTCAAAAACACCAAACGTTTTAATTCTGTCGCAACGGTTAGGGCAATGAATGTCCACGTGATATGATTTTTCTCTTTCTCCCTTCCCTTCCATAAAATCTATTTCTTCGTTTGGTTCTCCCCCGTAAAGCCAAAACGCAGGCCAAAACCCTTTTCCCGAGGGAAGCCAACAACGGCATTCAAAAAAACCATATTTTACCTTTGATTTGCTCCAAAGAGCAGCGGTCAATCGTTTGATTTTTATTTTCCCGTCTTTTACTTCTTGTTGATGCAGCCTGAGCTTTGCTGTATCAACCATCCAATCTGGAAAGGAGCGCCATGAAGTGGTTGTATCGACCGTAAGGTAAAGAACTCCATTTCGTTGTTGACATTGTTGGGGGTCTGTGTAGGTTTGAGCATCAATGGAAAGCCCTCCCCACGGATAATAACCATACCACAAGGAGTCGTTTAATTGATCTCCCTTAAAATCATCTAAGAGTAAATTCTCCCCAACTGAAACGCGCTCATCATGAAACATCACCATAAACGCTTTTTGGGCAGTTAGTTCACCATTACATAGTGCCAATAGGCCTGTCAAAACAATCCAACGAATCATAATACAAATTACTGCAATCAAAATTAACAATACTCGTTTGTTAACAATGCGTATTTTCGTGATGGGATGATAAAAAGCTCCTTTTTAATTATCGTAACGCTTTTGCTTTCTTTTCCAATGTATGGACAAGGGGTCCAACGGCAAGTTTCGAGGAAAATTCCTGTTACGATCCAGCCCTTTCTTTTTGACACGCTATCTCCCATGCCAGGGAGTTTACAGTGTTTTAACGAAGCAAAGCCTGTTCCTTCAACCTGCTTCCACGTGAATTACATAACGAAATCCATTCACTTTGATACGCTTGTTGCGGATAGTGTAACCATCACCTACTATCGATTCAATGTTGATTTTACCCCTAGATACCAACTCTTAGACTCATCCATACTAACACGAAACCAATTAATACAACGGTTTACGGATAAGAATACAATCCAGGAGTCCGCTCTTTTTGGCGAAAGCAATGAATTACAAAAGAAAGGGAGTATTTCAAGGGGGGTCAGTTTTGGAAATCAACAAAACCTTGGGATTAACTCCACCCTTAATTTGGAATTAAACGGTAAATTATCAGAAAACATAAACATAAGCGCCTCCATATCAGACGCAAATATTCCAATGCAACCCGATGGAAACACCAATAAACTGCAAGAATTTGATCAGGTTTTTATTCGGTTATCTAATTCAACCTTTCAATTAACAGCTGGGGATTTTTGGATTAGTAAACCGGAGGGTTACTTTATGAATTATAAAAAAAGGGGGCAAGGGTTTACTGGGACGAAGACCATAAACACCCCTAGCGGAAAAATCATGTTACAAAGCAGTGCGGGGCTCTCCAAAGGAAAATTCAATCGTCAGATCATTCAGGGGCAAGAAAACAATCAAGGCCCATACCGCCTCAAGGGGTCAGAAAACGAACCCTTTATTGTAATTTTATCGGGAACGGAGCGGGTATATATCGATGGTCGCTTGCTTACGCGTGGGCAAGAATTTGATTATACCATTGACTATAATTCAGCCGAAGTGGTTTTTAGCAGCAAAAACTTAATAACCAAAGACATAAGAATTGTTGTTGAATTTCAATATTCTGATTTGACGTATACGAGAGCCCTTGTGCAAGAACGCATAAGCTTTGAATCGAAAGGGATAAAAACTTGGTTTAATTATTTTCAAGAACAAGACTTAAAAAACCAACCCCTCCAATTACAATTGGACGAACCTTCTAAGTTATTGCTCTCTGAAATTGGTGATAATATTGAAAATGCGGTATACCTCGCCGTTGACTCTGTTGGTTTTCAAATCAATCAAAATCAATACTTTATGCGTGACTCGCTAGGATATGATTCTGTTTTTGTTTTTACTGCCCACCCCGATTCTGCAAAATACCGAATCAGTTTCATGGAGGTGGGATATGGCCAAGGAGATTATGTGTTAGATAAAATAACGGCCTTTGGGAAAACCTACAAATGGGTGGAGCCTCAACTTGGTGTTTCGCAAGGAAATTTTGCGCCAAAACGCATGATACCAACTCCAAAACGGCGTAGGATGCTTACATCAGGCATTTCGTGTTCCCTTTCCAAGTCGCTCTTTTTAGAATCAGAATTTGGAATATCTGAAGCTGCCGTTAATTTATTTTCCCGAAAAGATCGAGAAAACGATTGGGGTTGGTCAAACCACAGTACCATTAGCTACTATCATCCGGAAAAGAATAAAAAATGGAGCCACACCTCTGCTCTTGAAACAGAATATATAAGCCCCACCTTTATCCTTATTGAACCCTTTCGTAAAGTTGAGTTCGATCGCGATTGGAACGTAAGAAACCAAAGCCTTTCTGGGAACCAATGGTTCTCCTTTCTTCGCCATGAAATGCGCAATAAAAGTGGAGATAAGGTTGAGTTCCAGGCGCAACAGTTCTCGATTGGGAAAGCATTTACGGGAAGGCGGTTGTTTACCTCTGGGAAAATAAATCAAAAGGGAATCAAGGCCAACTGGGATGGAAGCGCACTCCTCTCTTCTGGAGCCTCATCAACAACCTTTATTCGACATAAGGCAGACCTTGCCATTCCTCTTGGTAAGGTACTAATTGGTTTTAAAGACGATCAAGAACATAATGTAAGGGACACCCTGCTGGGCTCAAATTCATTGAGTTATGGGTTTTATGATTATCAAATTTATATACAAAGCTTGGATACGGCAAAACAACTTTTCAAGGGGTTTTACCGGGAACGCTATGACTGGAGGCCCGATTCGCTGGGATTCAATGTTGCTGCTATCGGAAAAACCCTTGGAGGCGAGTTAAAAGCCGTAAGTCGGAAGAACCAAACACTGGCCCTTATCCTTGGCCTAAGGAGCTTATCGGTAAGGGATACTTCCTTTTTAGACCTGAAACCAGACCAATCATTGGTAGGAAGAGCAGAATACCGCTTAAAAACAGCAAAAGGAGCCCTAAGTTGGGAGTCCTACTACGAAATGGGGTCTGGATTAGAACAGAAACGAACCTTTATATATCTTGAAGTAAATGCTGGACAGGGGGTTTATGCGTGGGTTGACTACAATCAAGATGGTGTAAAAGACCTCAACGAATTTGAAATTTCGTTATATGCTGACCAAGCCAACTATATACGGGTTTTTACCCCGAGCAATGAATACCAAAAAACCTTTCAAAACGAGTTTAATCAAAGTCTGTTTTGGAAACCAGAGCTTATTTGGTCCAAAAAACACGGCCTACTTAAATTCTTCTCCTATTTCTCAAACCAACTGAGGTGGAGATCCACACGAAAACTTAGCGTATGGAACACCGAAGATCTCTTGATTCCGGTTAAGGCAGAAATAAGCAATATAAATTTGATTTCGTCCAATTATAATCTAAGAAACACCCTTTATTTTCTGCGTTCATCGTCCCGATTTAATGCCAGCTATACCTTTCAGCGCGTTTTAAACAAAACGCTATTAGCCAATGGCTTCGACGGCAGAGCCCTGGCTTTTCAAGAACTCGGATTTCGATGGAATATGAGCCCTCACTTTTCAGTAAAATCCGAAGCGCAAAAAGGGATTAAAACTTCTTTGTCAGACTATACACAAGGGCGGAATTACATCCTTAATTATTCCTTTGTCAGCACGGAACTGTCCTACCAGCCTTCGACAAGTTATCGAATTGCCTTGGGCACAAAAATCGGCTCTAAGGTAAATGAACCATTGTTAGGCGGCGAACAATCCAAAAATAAGGAGATAACCTTAGGACTAAAATATAATACTACGGAGAAAGGAAGTGTGCAAGCAGAACTCCGTTATCTAGATCTCGATTATTCAGGAAATGCATTTTCTCCAGTAGCTTTTGAAATGTTAGACGCCTTAAAACCCGGAGCGAACTTTACGTGGAATATTTCTTGGCAAAGAAATCTTAGCAAAAGTTTACAATTAAACCTATTGTATTCAGGGCGTAGACCAGGTAATTCAACCGTAATTCACAGTGGAGGCATGGAATTAAGAGCCTTTTTCTAAATTTATCTATGAAAAAGGATATTGGTTCGGAAAAAGATATTTCAATGCTCATTGACGCCTTCTATACGGCTGTACTTTCTTCGCCAAACTTAAGGCCTTTTTTCGACCACCTTTCATGGGAGGAGCATTTACCTCATATGAAGCGTTTTTGGTGTTTCGTATTATTAGATCAGCCTGGCTACTCGACCAATGTTACAGAAAAACATATTCAAATGCCTTTAAAGAAAGAACACTTCGACGAATGGATTAACCTTTTTTGTAACACCATGGATGCGCTTTTTGAGGGAGAAAAAGCGACCTTAGGAAAAGAAAGAGCAAAACTGATTGGACTAGGAATACAACACAAAATGGGTTTATTTAAAAACCATCTGAATTAAATCATTTCCGTTCGCATAAATCATTAATCCTAGAAGCAAGAATATTCCTATATATTGAGCATACTCTAATATTTTCTGAGGGGCCTCCTTACCTGTTATCCCTTCATACATTAAGAAAACCACATGCCCTCCATCTAGCGCGGGAATGGGTAAGATATTCATAAAGGCTAGTGCGATGGATAAAAACGCTGTGTTTAACCAAAAGATTTTCCAATCCCAAGAACCAGCAAACATATCGCCAATACGAGCAAATCCACCAACAGAAGAGGCTCCCTTTTTGGTGAACACAAACTTAAATTGCGCCACGTAATCTTTTAACAGTTGTCCGCCACCCAAAAATCCTTTAGCAATGCTTTGTCCAACGTCATAACTAACGGGCGCTAACGCAAGCGTATCTGAAGTACCCACGTTATTACTAGCAAAACCAATTGTGCCCTCCATGGTCACCTCGGTGATCAATGAAAGGGTATCCTTTCCTCTCAAAACAGAAAGGGTCGCTTTGTTCCCGCGTTTTTTGTAAAGGGCCTTTTGAATTTCGTCAAAATACTGTGTAGGGGTTTTGTCGATTGAAAGGATTCGATCCTTTGCTTTTAATCCTGCCCTTTCCCCGTTACCCGACTTAACCACTTCCTCGACGCTTTGTGCAATCACTCTAAAATTAGCGACTCCCATTGCCCCGTTTTGAAAAAGCTCTTGATCGATGGCCTCCGGTAAGGTTCGTGTCAACTCCTTCCCTTGACGAACGATCGTTAAATTCGTTTTGTTACGCAGAAGAATCCCCTTATTGATTTCTTCAAAGGAATGAACCTCATTTCCATCAACTTTAGTAATTATATCTCCAGAATGTAGGTCATACTTGGCAAGATATGGATGAATGGCCATGCCCTGGCTTAATTTCTTGGGATTTAAGTCCGTCCCTCCCCAATACCAAAAAATGGCTCCATATATAAAAAACCCCAAAAAGAGGTTAACGGTCACCCCTCCAATCATAATAATTAACCTTTGCCAAACTTTTTTAGATCGAAATTCCCAGGATTCCTTAGGTTTTGACATTTGCTCCTTATCCATAGATTCGTCTATCATTCCGGCAATCTTAACGAATCCTCCTAGTGGCAACCAACCAACGCCCCATTCGGTGGTAGACGGGTCTTCCGCCCATGTGCTCGGGGAAGCCTTTGATAACCAAGAGGTTTGCCACGTTCCATTCACTTTTTTTATACGAAAAAGAGAGAACCAAGGATTAAAAAACAAATAAAATTTTTCTACTCTTGTTTTAAATAAAATGGCGGGAATAAAATGTCCCAACTCATGGAGGGTAACTAAAATGGCTAATGAGAGAAATAGTTGTGCAGCTTTTAATAGGATATCATTCACGGGTACTTATCTTTTATGGTAGTCAAAGATACTATGATTTTTTGTTGGTGCTTTGATATTCTTCAATACGGCTATTCTTCAAAATTTTTAGAACTCCTACGAAATGGTTAATTTCGCAAGCACTGAAAGCATGGTTAAATCCCTGATTGTAATACCCACCTATAATGAACGGGAAACCGTTCAAATGATGGCTGATGCCATTCTTTCGTTGAACCAAGGGTTTACAATTCTTTTTGTTGATGACAATTCACCAGACGGAACCGGAGAATTAATAAAAGGACTGACTACAAAACATCCCGAACAAATACATCTCCTAGCGAGGACCGGAAAGCTAGGGTTAGGCACCGCCTACATAGAAGGCTTTCGATGGGCCTTGTCGCGAGATTATGAATTTATTTTTGAAATGGATTGTGATTTTTCGCACGACCCCAACGACTTAATCCGGTTGCAGAAGGCCTGTTCATCCGGAATAGACTTGGCCATAGGATCTAGATACTGTCAAGGGGGGCGAATTGAAAATTGGCCTTTTAGCCGATGGTTATTGTCGTATTTTGCGAATCTATACGTACGATTGGTTCTTTTGATTGGCATCAAAGATTCGACCGCTGGTTTTAAATGTTACACCAGAAAGGCCTTGTCTACCATTAACCTAGACGGAAACAACTTTAAAGGGTATGCCTTTCAAATTTGTATGAAATATGCGGTAATTAAGAATGGTTTGTCCTTTACAGAGGTCCCTATTGTTTTCAAAGACCGAGAATTAGGTGTGTCAAAAATGAGTTCTGGAATCTTTAAAGAAGCCCTATTGGGTGTTTGGAAAATGCGTAAAATGAGCTTATGAGTAGAATTGTACTTCGTAACGCCACCATCGTAAACGAAGGTAAGAAATACGTTTCAGACCTCTCCATTGAAAAGGGGATTATTGAACGCATCGCTCCCATAATAACCCTTCCCGCTTCGAAAGAAATTAATTTAGAAGGAAATCTATTGCTTCCGGGATGTATCGATGATCAAGTCCACTTCCGGGAGCCTGGACTAGTGGCGAAAGGCGACATTTACACCGAGTCAAGAGCCGCTGTGGCTGGAGGTATAACTTCCTATATGGAAATGCCGAACACCGTTCCAAACACGCTCTCACAATCCCTTTTGGCTGAGAAATACGCCCTCGCGTCTCAAAAGTCACTAGCAAACTATTCCTTTTATATGGGGGCATCAAATGACAATTTGGAGGAAGTTTTGAAAACAGACCCCAAAAGGGTTTGTGGAATTAAAATTTTCATGGGTTCTTCCACGGGAAACATGTTGGTGGATCGCCATTCCGTGCTTGAAAAGATTTTCAGTTCTGCATCTGCCCTTATTGCGACGCACTGTGAAGACGAACAAACCATCCTACAAAACACCAAGAATGCCGTGGAGCGGTTCGGGGAAAATATACCCCTATCAATGCACCCATTAATTCGTGATGTTGAGGCGTGCTATTTATCCTCTTCCTTTGCCGTGTCTCTTGCTAAAAAAACAGGGGCTAGGCTACATGTATTACATATTTCTAGCGCTAAGGAAACGGCGCTTTTTGACAATACGCTTCCTTTGGAGCAAAAGAAAATTACGGCAGAGGCATGCGTTCATCATTTGTGGTTTTCCGATGAAAATTATGCGGAAAAGGGGTCTTTCATAAAATGGAATCCAGCCATTAAAACCGTTTCCGATCGCGAAGCCCTTTGGCGTGCTGTTTTGGATAACCGAATTGATGTCATCGCAACGGATCATGCACCTCATACACTTGAAGAAAAACGACAACCTTATTTAAAATGTCCCTCGGGTGGGCCCTTAGTACAACATGCCTTACTTGCCATGTTAGAAAAAGTGACAAGCAATACGATAGATATTACCCGAGTAGTTGAGAAAATGGCGCATGCTCCAGCCGTTCTTTTCAGAGTGGAAAATAGAGGCTTTATTCGAGAGGGTTATCAAGCTGATTTAGTAGAAATCGACACACTTGGAACCCTGGTTGATCGCGCTTCTTTGCACTATAAATGTGGTTGGTCACCCTTTGAAGGGTATACTTTTAAACATCGAATCAAACGCACCTTTGTGAACGGGAATCTTGCGTTTCAAAACGGAGCATTTTGTACAGAAATACCTGGAGAAAGATTGTTATTCAAGGCATGAGAACCATTACTATCTATACCATTTTCGTTTTGTTGCTTTTCAATTGCAAAGGGGAGGCGCTTCAAAACCCAATAATACCCAAAGATAAGATGGTTAAACTGATGGCGGAGGTGCATTTAATTGAAATGCATTATCAAAAGAACATTGGGTCTGATATAAATCAAAAAACACTTGATGAGGAATTAAATACGGTTTTTAAAAGGTTCCATACCGACAAAAAAACGTATCGAAAGAGCTTTGATTTTTACATGCAAAACCCAACTGTTTATATGGAATTGAATTCAATGGTAATTCAAGAGCTAAAAGAGCAGATGAACCGCATTAAATGATTCGGTCCTCTTGCACCATAATCCAAGCAAGGATTTCTTGTAAAATTTTTACTTTGGATGCCTTTAGGATGTGTTTGTTTTGATTTAAGCTGTCTATTATTTTCATTTTTGCATCCATCAAACGTTCTTCTTCAAAAGGCCCCTCCATGTTCTCAATTAGCGTTAGGGCCTCTATCCCAGTGAGTTCATCCTCCAAACAAGCAATTTCTACTATGTCCTTTAAATAGGCTGAAAAATCAAGACGTGCGTTCCACATTATCTGTATTATTGCTCGACGCGCTTCGATGTCGGGCTCCTGATTCAACAAGCCCATCCACGTTTTTTCTGCTCCCTTTTTAATTACAGAAGCCATAAGTTCAAACAACTGGTGTTTGCGGACTCTATCCTCAATCGTAAAATACGTGCGAAAAAGTAAGGGGATTTGATCAAGCGACCCTTGGTCCATAAGCCGGTCCATGGTGTTTTTGAATTTGTCATCGTCGCCGGTTGTTAATTCTTTTTTTAGCTTTTCTAGTTTATCTTTCATTGGCTCGTTCTATGATCGTTGTTAATAATACAAAGGCCTCCACGTCTAGCTGTTCCGGGCGCGACATAGCTAGTGCTTCTGGCAAATCCTTTTCTTCCATTAAACTTTTAAGGGAGTTTCTGAGAATTTTTCTTCGTTGATTAAAGGCCATCTTTACAACACGAAAAAATAAATCTTCGTCGCAATCCAAATGGAATTTGGCTTTTCTTTTACAATGTATTACTGCAGAATCTACCTTTGGAGGCGGATTAAATGCCCCCGGTTTTATCGTAAACCCATACTCGACCTCATAAAAGGCTTGCATCAATACGCTTAATATTCCGTATTGACGGCTTCCAGGCTTTTCACAAATTCGTTGCGCAACCTCTTTTTGAAACATTCCAACAATTCCCGTTATTTCCGTTCGATGTGCAAGGCATTTAAATAAAATTTGGGAAGAAATATTGTAGGGGAAATTCCCAACCACAACTAGCGATTTCGAGGGAAAACACGCTTTTAAATTTGCTAAAAGGAAATCCTGATGGATAAGATTTTTAAACGATGGGTGTTTTTCGTTTAAATAATTAATTGCCTCTTCATCAATTTCGAAAGCATAAAATGGGAACGTCGTTTTTTCCAAAACCAGCGAAGTTAGGGCGCCCATACCGGGCCCAACTTCTATAACCGTTTCCTTACTTACAAGGGGATTAAGGTAATTTATAATTCGTTCACAAACAGTTGGATTCGTTAAAAAATGCTGCCCCCATTTTTTTTTCGCCTTAACGTTCATGGCTCTAACGTGTCTATCACCTGTAAAACGGTTCTGAATGCAACGAATTTGTCCTTAAAGCGAAGGGTGTGTGCTTCTTGCAGTAAGGGGGCTTGGTTTTCCAAATAAACTGTTAATTGCGCCTGCGAATCGCAAAAATATAATAAAGAATAGGAAGTTTCTTGGGCCTCCATTCCTTGAATTTTAGAAAATACGCATCGAATAAACGGTCCTTTTTTCAATACATCGGGGATATGAACCGTTTTCATCCAATCCAACCACTCTGCCTCAATGTCTGCTTCAATACTAACCGTAACATTATACAACACCATACTATCGCTTTTACACAGGTAAAAATACACATATTAGGACGATTGATTCGATCCTATGAGAAAGCGACCGTTAGATTAGCTATGAAAGAAAGCCCTTTTGGATAGTTTTAAGTATATTTGATTTAATTAAAACGATTTGATTATGAAAAAACAGTTACTTTTTATTGCATTTAGTGGTCTCTTGGGGTTTGTCTCTGAGGCTCAATCTTGTACACCTGGAGCAAATTTTGTTGACTCAACGTATGGCGTATGGCCGGATACCGTACAGAACTTCCCTCCTGCAGCCGCCAATGTTGCCTATTCTACAGACCTTAATTTCAAGGTTCCAGCAACGGTTACTGCCGAGTTAGATGCCTCTGGAAATTTTGTGGGCTCACCCATCCAGAGCTTTACTGTAACCGGTGTTCAGGGCCTTCCTGCTGGATACAATTACGCTTGTAATGTTGCCAATTGTACGTATAATGGTGGCAATAATGGCTGTGCAAATGTTTATGGAACTACGGCAACAACAGGAACCTATCCCATCACCATAGACGTAGACGCAACGGTACTAGTAACCCTTATTCCCGGACTTCCGCCAACACCAGTTACTCAAAGCGTTTCGTTTGGTGGATATAAAATTATTGTAGGAAATGCTGGGTTGATTAGCAGCAGCTTTGACGCGATTTCCGTGTATCCAAATCCCGCTCAAGACGTGATTACCCTTACGGGCGTTTTAGCTAAGGACATCACGCTTTCAAACATCAATGGACAAGTACTGGTTGGTTTAAATGAATTAGCCCAATCAGAAGTGACTTTGGATTTAAGCTCCTTCGATCGAGGAATTTACTTTGTTAATGTTCTTGGTTCGGACGGGATGGTAAGTAAAAAGTTCATCAAAGAATAAGAATTGCATCTAACCTTTTTGAATTGAAGCCGGCAAATGCCGGCTTTTTTTATTCAATTTTTTGCTTGATTACTTGGTAAATTTCCCACGTTGTTTTGTCGTAAACGTAAACCAGTACGTGCATGTTAGAAGCATTATAGGAGCCGCTTAATTGATTGGGTACTTTAAAACTATAATTGACGTAATATTTGCCATTTTGAAGGTCTTGAGAAGTTAGGGTTCGTCCAAAGGGTTGAGCATTTAAGTTCCCTCTGTGGATATCTCGGTGTACGTAATTAGCATTGTGGCTGTTGTCGCTCATTTTTTGATCCCCAACCAATGAATCTTCAACCAACGAGGCGACTATAGCTAATTCATTCGTGAGGGTTGGGTCAAGCTTTTCCACCTCCACATGTAAAAAAGCACCCTGGGTTGTTGGGTAATAATTTAAGACCGATTGAACATTTACCTTTAACACGTTTTGCGATAACGCTGTATTCGTCATGGAGGACCATGCTGCAGGACTTTGAAAAATTACACCGCCATTTTGTATTCTACTGACTGTTCCTCTTGGATTTCCTATAAACCCACCATCGTTAATTCCAAAATACTGCGCGATTTGAATTCCTTCGGGAGTGGTAAAATCTAATGGATATTCCGGAGGAGATACCGTTTGAAAATCCCCTATACCCGTTGGGCCAGCATGTATGGAAAGGGCAAATACACGATTGGGATTTGCCTCGTGCAGCGCATGAGCCAGGTCTGCAGCGGCTGGACAATAGATGCATTTGTGGCCTGTGAAGTCTTCCAAAAGCACGTTTCGGTTGGTGTTTGTATTTTGAGAAAAACTGGGCCATTCATTGGCTACATAATCCGACCAATTTCCTGGGTAGAGGGTGGTGTCTAAACCATTATTACTGATGGGTGGATAAGGATTTTCTACGTGGTCACATCGAAAAAACAACCAACACAAAACAAGAATTAGGATCGAATATTTCATCATATTTAGAAACTTTGGGTAAAGCTAATGGTTAGGCCATTATTTGCTGGAACGAATCGACAAACGCCCCCGACACAAAATAATCCGGCCCTTTGTCTTCCATAGGACACCATAAACCGCGTCGACTCGTGGATATAGCCAGCACTGACATTTGGATAATTAACACGTTTTTCCTCGTCTGGATTGCCGTAATTATACTGATTTAAAAAACTAATAAAATAGTGGGGCGAAACCGTATATTCGATAAGCGTTGTTGCCCAATTTCCTTTGTCATTTATGGTTCCATCACTTTTTTTGTTGACAAATAATCCCTGTGCTTCAATACGGATATTGTGTTTCGCATTAATTTTATAAGAAGCCTCGGCGACCGCTATGTGGGATGAAATTATGCCCGTAGCGTCGTTTGAAATTTTTGCAACATCGTTGTTAATGGTGATATTGTAGTATGAAAGCAACAAGAGTAATTTTTTGTTAACCTTTCGCGTAACGTTGACATTAATGTCTCTCCAATATAAACTATCGCTGCGATCAAACGCTTTGGAACGATAATAAACGCGGTTGGCGTCATTAACATTTCCTCCGTTTAAATAATGCTCTGGACGGTACGTTGTGGAGGCGTTCAACCCTAATGTTGTGCCGTATTTACCCCCTACCTTCGACCCCTTTTTTATCGTATAAATTAGGTCGAACTGGTAAGCCACCTCCCCTAAGGGTTGGGTCGCATATGGATATAATGTCGCGACCAGGTTGTACGTGTGCGTTTTATTGAGTGCAGGTAGATAATTGATAAAAACGTCTTGAAGCTCCTTGTTTCGGTCGGACCTAAAACTCATGTTGTCAACAGATTTTGCTGAAAGGGTTAGGCCAAGGCCTTTTGTAGAATACCCAAAATTTAAAACACAAGCGTGTCCATAATTATATACTTTGCCATTATCGATAGATGGATCTTGTTCTTTCAAAATGTACTCACCATCCAACCTAAGCTTTTTATATCCGAGCTTAACCCTTCCCCCGTAGGCCCCAACGTTTTCTGGCAACACTAGATTGTCATCATCATCCAATTGAAATTTACTAACAAAACTGCCCCCAAAAGACATTTCAAGGGGAAAATCCTTTATTGAGGCAATCGCTTCATTAAGACTAAGTTCGGCATCAATTGCTCGCACTATTCCGTCGCTATTCACAACCCTACCATTGGTAAAAGAAAGCCGTTGATTGCCATAAACACCTTTAATTTGAATGCCTTTTGTGGGCTTTACAATCAACCGTATCCCATCCAGGGCATTGTCATAACCTAAGGCACGATCTTCATAGGTCCTTAGGGATAATCCGCTGCCAAACTGTTCATAAAAATGCCCTAAGGTTACATCCACCTTTTGGTTCACATATCCAACGTATCTGAACCCAATTCCCGTTCCATCAAATCGATTGGGATACCCTTGAATTCTCGGAAGATAGCTTTCAACACGCATCCCTGCTTTAAATCCCGAATGGGTGTAAAAAACATTCATATACGAATTGATCAATCCTTTAGACGGTGGCTGAAAGGCGTTTATTACCGGGTCATCGTTCAAATATTGAAAGGTAGACTCAATATTTCCTGTTAGATTACCCTGTCCAATTCCTGCGGTTGACAGCAATAAGAAAACTACTAAAACAATTTTATTTTTTGACAACTTTCTTAATTTCTTCATACAGATGTTCCTCATCGCCCGGAGCGTAATTGTTGTGGGTATAAACGATGTTGCCCTCTGCGTCCAACAAGAAGGTGTGGGGCACATTATTGACCCCCATACTTCTTCTAAAGTCTCCATTTGGATCAAGAAGAACTAAATAATCCCAAGCCTTCCCATTGGCATAGGTTATAACGTCACGTTTTGTTTTTTCGTCGTCAATGGACACCGCTACTAAAGTCACCCCCGTTTCTTCTTGCCATTCTTCATATTGTTCATGAATTGCCATAAGTTCTCGTTTGCATGGGGTGCACCATGTTGCCCAAAAACTTATTACAACGGGTCCTTTAAACCCAAGGTTGGCCGTGTTGAACTCCTTACCATTTATGTCCTTTAACTTTACCGATGGAACCTTTTTAGAATCTAATGAATCGAGCAACGATTGGGCATTGAAAATGGATATGCAAGCAAAAAAAAGGAAAGTAAAAAGGAAATATTTTTTCATAAGAATAATTTGATGGCCGTTACGTTACCAAAACGTTTGCCAATCCAAATTTACATTAATTTTTTATATCCTGTTTTATTTGGGCGGTTTGGTTTTTTACCTTATATTTGAAACATTAGTACCTTTATACATACCGAAACTATGAAGAAAATATACAGCACACTCTTCGCTCTCATAGTCGTCATGAGCTCTGCAAATGCTCAAGATAACATCGCAATTTTTCTAGATGGACAAAACATGGATTACTCTTCCGGATCAGCTGCATTCACTATGGTTGCTCCATCTGCCGGGTTATTTGATGTAACGTTCGAAGTTCACAATAACGCAGCAAATACGCAAAGTTGGAGAATAACGCGTTCTAAAATTTCTGTGCCCAACGGCTGGACCGATGGTTTATGTTGGGGCCATTCAACTGATCCATTCGGCGGATCTTGCTACTCTAGCACCCAAATGAACGCTAATCCGTGGACTTCGCCGGGTGGGGCCGCGGTTCAATTTAATTTATTGCCTAACGAATTTGGTGAAATGAAACCTGACTTCAACCCTGCGGACGGGGTTTCTGGAACGGCTCACTATCGATATTACATTACTTCCTCTTCCGGGACTTCCTTTCTAGATTCTGTTGATGTTATTATTGACTACGTTGCTTCCGTCAAACCGGTCGTTAAAGACCCTGTTAACGTGGTTATATTACCGAACCCCGCCTCAGACTACATTAACGTTTCTTTAACGGGTATTGATAATATGTCCTTTAAAATGGTTGATGCGCTTGGCAATCTTGTTTTAAAAGATCAAGTTTACGGTTCAAAAAAAATTAACACCTCTGAATTCCGTAGCGGAGTATATTTTATAACATTTGAAGGGTCGGGGTCTAGGCCCTTTGTAAAAAAGGTAATCATTCGCCATTAAGGAATGGCGAAACATGTCAAAACCTTATCCTAGAAAACCCCGTCTGGATTGTTCAAGTTCCAAGGGTTATCAAAATACTATTCTTGCGGTTTTCAATAAATCCTCAGAGAAAACCCTAAGTTACACACACGTTTGTCAACTCATTCAGGCCAATAAACCTCACGAAAGACAACGCGTCTTCGATGCGCTTACCGCACTAGCTCAGCAAGGACGTATCAAGCAAGAATCCCATTACGATTTTAGGGCAATTCAATCCGAAAAGATAATCGGTCAGATACAGATCAATCAGCGGGGAAATGGATACGTTATAGTTCCTAATGTCAAGGACGATATTTTTGTTAAGCGAGAGAATTTAAATTCCGCTAGACAGGGTGATCGTGTCGCCGTACAATTGTTGTCCCGGCCGAACCAAAAACCAGAGGGTTTGGTGCAGGAAGTCTTGGAACGAGGGCAAACCTTTTATACTGGACTTATTCGATCAAAAAAAGACTATTTCGTAGTAATTCCTGATGTAATTGGGTTTTTAGGGGAGATCATTATTCCCAAGGAGAAAACCATGGGTGCCAAGGAAGGAATGAAAGTGGTATTTAAAGTTACCCTATCACCAAAAGAAAAGTCAAATTGTTTCGGCGAGGTAACGGCGGTTCTTGGCAAGGCGGGAACCAACGATGCCGAAATGATTAGCATTTTAATTAACCACGGGTTTGAACCAGAATTTCCAAACGAGGTGATGCGCGAGGCCTCATCCTTGTCGGATAGCATATCGGAGGAAACCCTTTCAAAAAGGAAGGATTTTAGGTCTGTGTTAACCTTTACCATCGATCCTGTAGATGCAAAAGATTTCGATGATGCGATTTCTTTCGAGCGGCTTGAAAACGGTGATTTGGAAATTGGGGTGCATATCGCAGACGTTGGGCATTACGTAGAGATGGACAAGGCCTTGGACAAGGAGGCCTTAAAGCGATGTAATTCCGTCTATCTTGTTGATCGGGTCATGCCCATGTTGCCCGAGCAATTGTCTAATGTCATCTGTTCATTAAGGCCGAAGGAAGATAAATTAACCTTTTCGGTGGTTTTTACAATGACAACTTCTGGAAACATAAAAAACACTTGGTTTGGTAAAACCATCATTCATTCGAACCGGCGCTATAGCTATGAAGAGGCCCAAGAGATTATTGAAGGGCTAACGGAAGACCCCTATGGTCAAGAAATTAAACTGCTCGATACCATCGCAAAAAACATTCGTAAAAAAAGGTTAAAGGACGGGGCGTTGGATATTCAATCGCAGGAACTCAAATTTATCATTGGGGAGAATGGCGTGCCCGAGCACACTATTGTCAAACAATCCAAGGATGCGCACAAATTGATTGAAGAATTTATGTTGCTCGCCAACAAAGCCGTTGCGAAGTTCTTAAGCCCGGATATAAAGGCTGGAGAAAAGTATGACGTTCTTTATCGTGTTCATGATACCCCTGATCCTGAAAAAATTGCAACGCTTCGATTATTCTGTGAAAAATTCGGGTTCGTACTTCCCCCATACAATGAGCAAAGCGTGTCGAACGACTTGAATTTGTTGATTCAACAAATAGAGGGTTCTCCATACTCCTCATTGATACAAGGAATGATTGTACGGTCTATGGCCAAGGCATCTTATTCGACAGAAAACAAAGGTCATTTCGGTTTACATTTTGACTTTTATACCCATTTCACCTCTCCCATTAGACGCTATGCAGACTTAGTCATTCACCGTATGCTTGAGGAAAAGCTAAAAAACAGCTCCCTTAGAAACAACCCTGCGCTGCGCGAAGTTTGTAAAAGAATTTCCTCTTATGAACGAAAAGCCATAGATGCAGAAAGGGAGTCCAACAAGTATTTTCAAACAATAATGTTGTTAGAACATCTTGGAGAAACCTTCTCCGGCATCGTTTCTGGTATAACAGAACACGGGGTTTTCGTAAGGCTTACGGAGAACCAATGCGAAGGGATGGTTTCCATTCAAAGCATGGAAAACGATCGTTATTATTTTGATGCCGACAAGTTTGTGTTGGTTGGCAGGAAGACCGGTAAAACACTTCAATTAGGGGATGAGGTTTCTGTAATCGTTGATGAAGTGAGCCCTAAAAAAAGGAGAATCGACTTGGTATTTTCCGCTTTTTAACTATTCAGGGGTAAAACCTTCTCCGCCCATCACCTGTTTTAATTGTATTCCTTTTTTAAACATTTTCGTTGAAACCGGCTTGCCATTCTCACCATAAACAACAAACAAGCCGTCTTTTAGCCCTTTTCTATAATGAATTTCATTCAACTTGTTACCCGATCGACTATACTGGGAAAATTCACCATCCAATTTTCCGTTTTTGTATGTTGAAATTACAGCAGGAACAAATCCTCCGGGATGGTAATTAATCCATGTTCCATGCTTCTGGTCGTTCTTATAGCGTCCTTTCTGGGTCACAAGATTGTCTCTTTCGGAAAAAGTATAGGTCTCACCTTGTTTTACGCTTTGTACCCCTTCTAGACCAAGAGCGACAACTTCCCCGTGCGTGTTTTTCAAGTTTTTAATGCGGTAAGTGATTTCTTCTTTTTTCCTTCCGTTCGAATAATAAGAGGTCCAGTTTCCAGTTTTCAAATCCTTTTTATACCTTCCAAAAAGAGTCAGCACTCCTTCTTCAGACCATGAATACCAAGCTCCAGTTAATTTTCCCTTCCGATAAAACGCTTTGTTTTTTGGGTGTCCATTACCCCAATAATTCATCCATTCTCCCTCTTCTTTACCTTTCTCATAAAGTCCATTCATAAGCAAAGTGCCATCCTCATACCACGTTTGCCAACGGCCTTCTTTTTGATCGTTGACGTAGTTTCCTGTTTTAAATTTGTTCCCATCTTTGTAGAAATAATTCCACGTCCCCGTTTTTTTATCGTTATCAAAATACGCGATATAGGACAATTCTCCAGAGGAAAAATAGTATTCCCATCGTCCATGTTGTTTGTTGTTTTCAAAACTACCTTTCATTTCAAGCTGTTGTTTTGGCATGTACCAAATCCATTCTCCTTGTTTTTTATTGTTTTGATAACTCCCAAGTGTTTTGGGCGAGCCGTCAGCATAATAAACTTCATAGACTCCATCTAATGAGTCAACGTTAAAATGTTGAATCATTTCAACTTGTCCTGAAGCGAAAAAATACTGCCAAAGACCGTTTTTTTTGCCTTTTAAAAACTCCCCTTGTATGGATGTTTTTCCCGAAGCAAGGTTCTCGTAGAAGGCGCCTTCTCTTAGCCCATTTTTAAAGGTATATGATTCTTTTATACCTCCTGTTTTATAATACGATACTACCTGACCATTTCCCATTTTCACCGTTTCTTGGTGGGGAATAGATTCTGTAAAATATTGCCACAAATAGGTGGTGTCATTGGAGACAAATTCCTTTTTCCATAGTGTTGAGTCTTCGAAATAATAATTCCATGTACCAGAGGGAGAACCCAAGACATAGTTGCCTTCAATGGTTAGCGTTCCCTGGGCATTGTATTGTTTAAACGTAGAATCTGGAATATTAAACTTTGCAAAATATACCTCTTTGATTTTTTTAGTTTCAGGATAGTAGGTAATTTGCTTCCCATGCAAACGGTCTCTATAAAAATTTCTTTCCTCTTCTAGTTGACCATCTTTGTTATAAAACAACCACTTTCCGTGTTTTTCTGTCGATTCAGGAACAATTTCGCTTTGGTAGTATGACCCAGAGGCACTAAGGTGTTTCTTTTGTCCATCCCAATAAAGCTTGACTTTTGGGCTTAAGTTCTCTGATAGGACTTTTTGGGCGCCAACTGTACACGGAAAAAGCGCCATAAAAAGTATTCTTACGGCCCATTTTAGAAGGAATACACCCTGACGAAGCTTCATTAAATTAGGGTTGAAATTTGTTTTAAAATTAAAGTAATGCCCGTCGCAATAAAAACAATACCTATTAATCGGTTCATGCTTTTCATGCGCTCGGGGGTTAGCAGCGGTTTAAGCTTGCTAGCACCAACGGCCTTTAGACAATCAATGCCAAAAAACGTTATCAATACAATGGTCATAAACACAAAAACATGAAAATTGTTACCGTATTCTTTTACTAAATCAAAGGCTTTGGCCACAATAGCAAACCAGTAAATTACTACCCCAGGATTGAGAAAATTCAAAGAAAACCCTTTGATAACAAGCATCCATGCATCTTTTTTCTTTATTTTTCCCCTAGCTGTATTTAACGCATTATACTCTTGATCGCTGGATAAATTAATGCGCTCTACCTTGTTTTTTTTATAAACGAGCTGAAAAAAACCATAGCCAACAAATACGCCTCCGCCAATAAATCCCAGCAAAACATTGTCTTGCAATGAGCGGACCTGAAAGGCGAAGAATAGGGCAATAAAAATGTAAAACACATCGCTTAACAAAACGCCAAGGTCGAAAAGCAAGGCGGCTCTTATCCCTTTCGTAATACTAATTTCCAAAAGCAGAAAAAAAACCGGGCCTATCATTATGCTAAGAAAACAACCGACTCCAAAGGCTTCTAAAAAGTAATGCATTTTAACAAAAGTAACCAAAACATCCATCGCTCATAAAATTGATGGCTTATTAAGGTAATAAAAGACAATTGTTGCTTACCTTTGGGGCTCAATAAACGCTATTTATGAAAACGTTAAGAGGAAAAGAAAAGTTAGCAGCCATTATAGCCCAAATCGAAAAAGAAGGGGTCAATTCAAAAACATTAATTCCAAGTCTAAAAGAATTAAGAACTATTGCTTTGGAGGAAAAGGATCCATTAGTTGTTAAGGTTCTTCGCTTGGCCTACGAATACCTTGAAGAAAATAAATCATTTGATGTAGAAGGTCAGTTTGAAGAGGACGAAGAGGGTAATGAATTCCCGATAGAGGTAGAGGATAAAGAAAATCTACTTTACCTATTGGCCTTGCTGCTTAATGCAGACCAGAAAATTAATCGCGATGAAATAAAGGATTATCGCGATGCATTAAAAGATTCTTTGTACTAGAGGCAACTAAATTAAAAGTAATACGTCTTTAAGTTTGTGTTTAGCAATTGTTAGGCGCTTTTAGATTTATTTAACTTGCAGCAAAGCCTGAATGGACACGTTTCATTCAGGCTTTTTGTTTAGCAAAACTTGCAATAATATGCCTCAGGGTTGTGTTCCAAAGGTGTTTCCTTATCAAATAGCTGGTCCATTATAAGCGTCACAAACTCATTTAATAATTGCATTCGTTCATGATCTGAAATTTCACCCGTGTTCAATGCTTTTTGAATGGCCGTTTGGGTGGGAAGTGAAAAGATTAAAGATTGGGTAGGGAAAAACCCAAAATTCTGTTTAAATAAAAAACTGTAGACCATTAACTGGAGGGCGTGTTTCGTTTTAGAAAAGGACTCTAAAGGATCGTCTTTCACTGAAAATTCCACATCATTATCCTTTACGATACCCGTTTTATAATCAATAATCCGGAAGGCCTCTCCGATTTTGTCAATGCGATCGACATATCCAATCCAATGAAGTATCCGTTCTTGACCCTGATTGGTTATGCGCATATCCGCTTTCAAGGGGGTTTCCAATTGGATAATTTCAATAGGTAATTGCTGTTCAATAACGGTCTTCAAATCCTCTTCTAAGGTGTTTATCACCAATCGGGTGGCCATTTTCAAGGTGAGCCAATTTTTTCCTTGTGAGACTCGCGTTTCATCTCCATTCAAAAAGGCAATAAAATGGGCCCTAGTCCTGGCTGGTGCCATGGAAAGCAACCCTTTAATCCGATCTTCGCTCAACGCTGGCGGAGAATCGGTTTTTTTTACCCCCTTATTGTCGTTTTGCGCAAATGGAGAATAAAGTTCTTCTAAAACTTTGTGCACTAACGTACCAACACTGCTCATATCCAAATCTTCTTCTAGTTCTTTTTCCTCCCCAAGACCAATAATGTATTTATAATAAAAATTAAGGGGGCAATCCAAATAGGTTAAAAATGCACTAGCCGAAACATTTCCTGAAAAATAATGCTCCAAAAGGGAATGGATGTCTTGGTTTTTTGTAAGCGAAAAAGCCTTACTTTTTAGGAGACCAAGTTGCCCGCCAAAGTAATGTTTAAGCACAATGTTTCCGGAAGGTTCTTCTACTAAAAGTTGCGTGATGTATCTGCTTCTTTCTGCCATTCCAAAACCTTCTTCCGTGGATTTATAGGTTAATAAAACCTGTTTCGCATCATATAGTAGACGATAAAAGTGATGGGCAAATAAGCCTTGTTTTTCCCTAGGCGTTGGTAATTCCAGGGCCCGCCTAAGGTCCATCGGTAAATGGGAATCAATAGGGTTTGTTTTGGGGAGCGTTCCTTCGTTCATACCAATTATAAAGACCCTTTCAAAGGAGAGCATACGGCTTTCCAACAATCCCATTACTTGAAGCCCTTTTGTGGGGTTTCCATGGTATCCAATGGCACACTTTCCCCAATGATTTTGGAAAATTCTTCTAAAGGTAGCTAATGACATTTGAGGAAACGACTGAGGAAAACTCAATAGAAAAGCCTCTAATCCCCCCATCAAGGTTTCTAGCAGTTGCCGCTCAAAGGTGGCCGTTTCCGGTAAACCATCAGACAAATTGTTAACACAAATTGCCATCCGTTGAATTCCGGATCTAAAATCCCCCTCCCAATCCTCAGAAAAGAGGGTAATGATTTGCTTCAGAGTACTAGAGGTTGGTATTTCCTTTAAATCGTGAAACACAACGTTATTACGAACCGATTCGGATTCCCAAAGTGAAATAGCGGACTGTTCTTCTTCTGACATTAAATGACGAACCAAAGGGTTGCGAAGAAGTCCCCACAAATCTTTATGGTAAAGCCTTGAATTCCTCAATCTTTTTTTATTTTCTTGAATTGAAAAAACCCTATCAATTAAAGCCTTTACGGGTGTTTGAATTAATGAAAGTCCAACGGTAATGTTGGCCTTTTTTACGGCCTTAGGGATGGATTTCAGCAAAGGTATCAACAAGTTTTCGTCAGCTAAAACTACTGCCGTGCGCGATAGGGCTTCGTCCGATAACTTTTCTAATTCCGTAGAGACCACTTTTATTTGGCTAGACGCTTGAACGCACTCAACGACCTCAATAGGTTCTTCTTCTGAACGGCTGCACGACCTTAAAAACCTTGGTGGTTCGATTTGAAGTTGGGCTATATTTCTACGTATAAAATAGCCCGCTTCGTGGTACGTGTTTTCAAAGTGTTCTTTACTAATTTCAAAGAAAACAGTCGCTTTGTTTATTCTTGTTAGCTTTGAAATAATGGTGGATTCTGCTTTTGAAAGTGCATTAAAACCAATAAAATAGTAATGCTTGCTTAAGTCTATTCGGCTTAATACGTCGTCTGCAAAACCTTTGCTTTTCAACGAGGAAGTCGTTTTATTCTGTCGGTTTAATTCGTTTAGGAATGCTTCGTATAGCAAGGGTATATGCTCCCAAAAAACCAACTCTCTTTCCTGTTGAGGGGAATAATCTGATTCTAGGTTCCAACTTTCTAACTGCTTTATTTTGGATACATTGTCGAATGCTTGGCTTACAGATACTAATTGATGGTTTAACTCTTGGAAATCATGAAGCAATATTTCCGCCCAAGGAACAAATTCATCAAATGTAATTTCTTTAAAGGCTTGAACGTTTTGAGCGGCGGTAAAGAGATAAAACAGTTGGTGGGTCGTGTCCGCTTTCTCTCCAGGCAAACCTTCTTCTACAAACTCACCAAAGGTGAGTAAAGTCGGAGCATATACAGGCCGATTGAGGCTTTGTGCAATTTCTTTCAAAAAAAAGCGCTTTGCCCTTCTTGAGGGTAAAACAATCACATACGCGTTTGTATCTGTGTGTTTTTCCGTGATTTCGCGAACAACTTCTTTAATAAAAGACATGCTTTGGCAGTATTGGTAGATCTGAAATCCGTTATTCTAGAACCACTTGATTGAAAAACCGGGTGGGTCTATCCGAGTTCATAAACTTGTTTCCACCATTACATGAAATAACGGCCACGTTGCTTTCACTAAAAATAACCCTAACCCACTTTAATCCATCGGGATAACTATCGCTTAATCCTTGTGCATACTCCGTTCCATCCTCCATGGTTCCTAAAAAAAACGGGCTGTAAGGGGGGCTGGCAATATAAATTGCCGCATATTGGGTAAGGGAAAGGCTTGTGTCTCTTTCCAACACCTCAATTCGAAAGGTATTTCCTTGACCTAACTCTTTAAACTCAAAATCTAATTCATTAAGATTGCCTTCTGTTTCCAAAGGCTTTCCAGGGAACCGTGCTTTTAACCCCCCTTTATTTACTTCGCGCAACAATTCATAATGATTCAACGAATTAATTGTTAATTCGTCGGCCGTTGGATTTGCACTATAGGAACATTGTATCGGCCTCATTTTTATCCCAAGACTTTTCAATTTCTCTAATACCCCTTCTTCTCCCAATAATAATTCTATACCTAAAACGAAAAAAACATTTCCCTGCTCAACGGTAGAACGAAGGGTTGAAATCAGCGCTTCTTTTTTGGCTAAAATTTCTTCTTGCTGTAAGGAAGAAACAAGGTTGCGCGATAAAATGGCCTCTATTTTTTTTAAATTACCCTGAAGATAAAAATCAGAAAGTAATGCGCTTTCGTTGCGACCGAAAATGGTGTTCCTTTCCCCGGAAAATAATTCTGTGTTATCTTCTAGATCCCCAAAGTTCTCATCAAGCAGCCCAATAATTGGTGTTTCTTGTAAACTTGCCTTGGCCTGAAACCAAGCATCCATAAATTGAGGCGTACCATCTTCGCTTCCAAACAAGGTTTTTGTCGGGCGACTTGAGGAGGTATACATTTTACCCCTTTTGTCCAAAGTCAAAATCTGCTCCTCTAATCGAACATCTTGCTGTTTGTACTTTTTGAAAAAATCAGTTTCCAAAGCAACCAACGAGCTCCTTTTCAGCAAAACGTAAACAGAGTCAGGAAAATCAAACACTCGTTTATCGTTGGAATGCAGGGTACCCCAAACATAAGATTTTTTGTTACCTAATGAAATTTCCCACAATAATTGAGCCCCGGATTGGTACGATTGGGCCACGAATTGCCAAATAAATAAACAGGTTATAAGGGTCGTATAAATTCTCATTTTATATGTTTAACATTTCTTGTGTATGGTTTTCTCCAAATGCGTATGGAAAATAGTCTATCGATGGGGTCGGCTTTGTTAAAATTAATGTGCCATTATAGCCTTTAAAAATTCTTCCGTGAGAATGCCCCAATCCCATGGCAAAGGCTCCATTAACCGTGAGGGCATTAAGGGCCTCTAATGGGGTCATTTTTAACTTAATGCAGGCTAATGACCAAATGAAAAAAGGATTATAGGTTGGAGAAGAGCCGGGATTAAAGTCGCTTGCCAAAGCTACAGAAATGTTGTTGTCTATCAACGTTCTTGCCGGGGCATAAGGTATTCCAAGAAAAAAAGAACAGCCAGGCAAAAGGGTTGCGATCGTATTCTTCCCCTTGAGTTTTGATACGTCATCCTCAGTTAAAACCTCAAGATGGTCGACAGAAACTGCTTTCTGATTTACAGCCTCCGCTATTCCGCCAATAGATGTAAATTGATTAACATGAACCTTAAGTTGAAGATTACTTCCTGCTACAGCCTCACCAATGCTCCTTAGATCCCCAACATCAAAATAACCCGTTTCACAAAAGACATCAACATAATCTGCCAAACCTTTGTTGCCTACATACGGAATCCAATGGTTCACTATCTCATCAACGTAATCCCTTTTTTTATCTTTAAAGGCTGCGGGGATTGCGTGAGCGGCCAAAAAGGTTCGTTTTATGGGGATGGAAAGCTTTTCTTTAAGGGTGTTTATTACCGAGAGCATTTTTAATTCATTTTCTAAGTCAAGGCCATACCCGCTTTTGATTTCCAATGCACCAATCCCAGAATCAATCATCTTATTTATACGCTGCAACGATGAATCGAAAAGTGATTTTTCGTCTATCGTGCTGATTTTATTGGCGCTATTAAGAATGCCTCCACCTTTTTGAGCAATATCCGCATATGATGCCCCTTGAATCTTCATGACGAACTCTTCTTCGCGATACGCAGCAAAAACACTATGGGTATGAGAATCACAAAATGCAGGTAAAACATATCGACCATGCGCTTCCTTTTGCTCGTGTTCTGGCCAAGCGTTTCGGTTAAAGTTATCCATGGTCCCGTAGTCCTGAACTTTACCATTTGAAAGGACTAAAAACGCATTTTCCAAAACGGGAAGTTGTGCCATTTCTGTACCGCAAAGTGGCCGGATTATGTTCTCCCTTACTTGTAATATCCCCTTTAGGTTGGTGTAAATAATGTTTTTAGTCACCTTTCAAAGGTAAATATTTAATTGTTGATAACCGCCACCTTATAAACGTTTGAGTTCTTAAAGTGTCCTACTCGTTTTAAAGGGGGTTATTTTCCGAATTTGATTTTTGAGGAAAAAAGCGGTCTTATATTTAAAACACGTTAACTAGAATTAGGGATATAAAAAAACCAAAGGTTTAAACAGTTTTTTTACCTGCTTTTACCTTTGGCTTCAGTACCCGGGGTGGGAATCGAACCCACACTCCGTTGCCAGAACAGGATTTTGAATCCAGCGCGTCTACCAGTTCCGCCACCCGGGCATTCTTGTGGGGGCAAATATACAACTATTCTGTAAATTCTTTAAGGCAGCCTTTAACGAATAATGGTCAAGGTAGATTGTTTATTAATCCATCGGCCGGTTGCGTCTTTACCTGTAAAGAAATATTGATAGGTTCCGGATGGGGCTGGATCGCCATTCTGTAATCTTCCGTCCCAAAAGACTTTAGCTTGAGTAGAAGAAAAAACCACCTTGTTACTCTGGTCAAGAACCACGAAGCTTATATCCTCTAAGCCATTTAACCACAGCGTTAACTCGTCGTTTATTCCATCGCCGTTTGGAGTAAATGTATTTGGCAACACAAAGGCTTCAATGTTCGTGGTCACTGGGGATTCTTCTGCTTCAGAGCTGATAATTTGGGAAGATTTTGGCGACAGGTATTTAGGGGTTGTATTATTTGTGTTTATTGGTTCTGGCAACTCCATCGTAGGTTTTGTATTCGCAACAGAAGCTTCCCCGTTATGAACAACGGCTATCTCATTGAATTTTTGTTCCGTACCTGGGACCATTTCCAAAACCGTGGTCGCCTCTGGTTGCTGAATGAAAGGCAAATGGTTGATTACTGCTGTCTGCTCAGCTTTCTTATGAGAAATATTTGCCGTTTCAACGCCTATTTTGGGGGCAGTTGGCGGGACACTATGTTTATTCGTTGGGGTTGGGGAAGTTTTCTGGCTAGGGGTTGGGGGGGTATTGTTTGATATGTAAAAATAAACGGATAGGGCTATAGTGGCCAGAACCGAGGCGGCAATGTAAAGCGCTTTTAACCCAACGGTTAATCCCGTTTGAGCAAGCCCTGAATTAGCGGAAACGGAATTCCATAGAAAGGTCTCTACGGGCATCTCGTGGTTCATCATTTTTTCTTTTATAAGGCGTTCAAAGTGGTCCTTTTCCATTTATTTATTCTCTATTCTGTTTTTTAAATACGCTCTTGCTCTCAAATATTGGGTCTTCGATGTGTTTTCACTAATTTGAAGTTGTTGGGCGATTTCTTGATGAGAATACCCTTCTATGGCAAATAAATTAAAAACCATTCGATAACCCGGTGGCATGCTACCAATAAGGGTTAATAAATCCGCTGCATGAATATTGGATAGTACTTCTTCTTTGATTTCCACCTTATACGAAACGTCATCTACACGGTAATCAAAAGCAAATTTTTGGCCTCGTCTCAACTGGTCTAAACAGGTGTTCACAACGATTCTTCTTATCCAGCCTTCAAGAGCCCCTTCTTGTTTGAAGGCTTCTAATTTTTGAAATACTTTCACCATCGAAATTTGCAGCGCGTCTTCACTTTCCTCTTTGTCCTTCATATACCGATAACAAACTGCAAGCATTTTGGGAGCAAACTTGTCAAACAACGCTTTTTGAGCCCTGGATTTTCCTTTTAAACATTCTTGCACAAGCAAAGCATCATCCATGGGCGTTAACTATTGACTATTTTTGATAAAAATTAGTTGCATACGCATGGGAAAGTTAATCAATTTAATTCGTTTCCTCTTGACCATCCTGTTTACAATGGGGTCGGGTTTTAAGTCTACTTACGCTCAACCAAACGGTCGCGGGGAACTTTACATGAACGATCGACTGGTAATCCCTTTTGATATTCATTACCAATCTTCTTCTAAACCTAAACTCTCCATAATTAATGGGGAGGAAAAAATATCCCTCATTTTACAAAAAAGGAATTCAGATAGCCTCTATTTTCTTTTTCCTTTTGCCTCTGGAGCATTGATCTTTCATGAAAAAACGTTGCGGGGGTACTGGTTGAATCTAAACAAAACGATGCCTCAACAGATTCCATTGACCCTTTCGCTGCGACAGGTCGTTGAGGAAAATTACTGCCTAAAATTTGAACACCTTTACGAAGAAAACTACAAGGACTTTTCTGGTGTATTTTCCGTCGAGTTTGATGACCAGAAAGAAAAGACGAGGGCTATTGCCCTTTTTAATTCTCGTGGGCCGGCACTGGAAGGAACCTTTCGAACGGAAACAGGAGATTATCGTTATTTATCCGGCGGGGTTTTTAATGGGGTTTTGAAACTGAGTTGTTTCGATGGATACCATGCATACCTATTTGAGGCTTATCAAGACTCCTCCCGAACCCTTCAGGGAGTATTTTATGCTGGAACGCGTTACAGGGCGAACTGGACTGGTGTAAAGAACCCTCGCGCCTCCCTCTTGGCAAGCGATTCGATTTCCTTTCCGGTCAATGGTCCGGTGGAATTAGATATTATGGTACAGGACCTTCGGGGGAAACAAAAACAACTTGGGAGGTCATACTTTCAAGGAAAACCAACGGTGGTTCAACTTTTGGGGTCTTGGTGTCCCAATTGTTTAGATGAAAGCCAGTATATACAGTCGATGATTTCTTCTGAAAGATTTAAGGGCGTGCGCTTCATAGGTGTGTCATTTGAAAACGGCAAAACCCCTAAAGATAAAATCAAGCGAATTAAGGCTTTTAAAAACCGGCTGTCCTTAACATATCCTGTTTTTTTAGGGGGTGGAGCAACGGTTGAGGAGGCCTCTCGCATATTTCATCAACTCAATGGCGTTTTTTCATTTCCCACAACCTTGTTTTTAGACAAAAAAGGGAGAATTATTGAGGTGCATTCTGGATTTGACGGTCCAGCCACAGGGGTTCATTACGAAGCGTTAAAACAAAAAACCGAAGGACTTTTGTTGAAATTAATGCTTGAGTAAGGGGGTAATGTGGGTTAATTAATACCTTTGAAAAAAGAACAAGCATGTGGTCAATGACAGGATTTGGTAAAAGCAGCGGCGTTTTCAACGAAAAAAAATACACCGTTGAAATTCGATCATTAAATGGTAAATCCCTTGACTTGACGTTAAAAATCCCTCCAATATTAAGGGATTTGGAGGGGGAGTTCAGGGGGGCCGTTCAAGAAAAATTAGAACGCGGAAAGGTCGACTTTTCTGTTTTTACCGAACCATCAGAGTCAAAAGAAGAGGCTTTTCTAAATACAACCCTAGCAAAACATTATTTAAAAGAAATTAAACAAATAGCAGAGGAGGAGGGGCTAAGCATGGATGGATGGGTTTCCGCTATTCTTTCGTTGCCCGGTGTAATAAAACAACCATTGGAAGCAATTGCAATAGATGAACAGGCATTTATCGTTGCGCTGGCCAACCAAGCCTTGGATGAAACCATGGGGTTTCGTGAGAAAGAGGGAGCAGAAATTATGAAAGACCTTTTGTTTTGTTTAGGGAAATTTGACACCTTACTTAGCCAGCTTGAGAGCTATGAAGAGGAGCGAATAGCTGTAACAAGATCTAGACTGGAAGGATTAATTAATGAAATGAAAAAAGCGGAGTTTGATTCTCAAAGGCTTGAGCAAGAGTTGTTGTTTTACATGGATAAATTTGATGTTTCAGAAGAAAAACAACGGCTAAAAAGTCATCTTTCATTTTTTAAAGAGACGGCCTCAGCGCCAACATCCTGTGGTAGAAAATTAGGGTTCATTGTTCAAGAAATGGGGCGAGAAATAAACACCTTGGGAAGTAAAAGCAACCATGCTGCCATGCAGCGATCCGTTGTAGAAATGAAGAATTTTTTAGAGAAAGTTAAAGAGCAAATCCAAAATGTCCTATAATCCCTCATGCTCCGGGAAATGTATCATTGTATCCGCTCCTTCCGGGGCTGGAAAAACGACCATTGTACGGCACCTAATGTCGGTTTTTAATGAATTGTCGTTTTCCGTGTCCGCTTGTTCTCGAGAACCAAGAGCAGGAGAAGTCCACGGTATTGATTATTATTTTATGTCGGTGGAGAACTTCAATCGTAAAATTGAAGAGGAAGCATTTGTTGAGTGGGAACAGGTTTATCCCAATCATTACTATGGAACCTTGAAAGAGGAAGTTGAACGGCTGTGGAAAGATCAAAAAATCATCATTTTCGATGTGGATGTGGTTGGAGGGCTGAACTTAATGTCTAAGTTTTCTGATTGTGCTTTATCCCTTTTTATTGAGCCCCCTAGCCTCGTGGTGTTGGAGGAACGACTAAGAAACCGAAAAACCGAGAGCGAGGAGAGAATTCAAACCCGAATTAAAAAAGCGCGCTGGGAGCTGGAGCAGTCTCCTAAATTCGATAAAACCATTAATAACACGGATTTAACCCTGGCGAAACAAGAAGCGGTTTCCCTCATTAATGCCTTTATTTCCGCATGAATATCGGTTTGTTTTTCGGGTCCTTTAATCCAATACACGTAGGGCATTTAGCATTAGCGCAAGCGGTATTGAACCATGGTTGTGTTGAGCAAATATGGTTTGTTGTTACTCCACACAACCCACTTAAAGAAAAGAAAACACTGTTGAGGGATTCATTGCGCTTAAACTTAGTCCGAGAAGCCATTCAAGACCACTTAGAATTTCGCGTTTGTGACATAGAATTTCATCTAAAGCCTCCCTATTATACCGCTATTACCTTAACGCATTTAAAAGAAAAACATCCGGGTCATTCCTTTTCTCTGATCCTAGGCGAGGACAACCTAGCGGGGCTCTCGCGGTGGTATAACGCTTCCTATATCGTAAACAACCACCCTATCGTTGTGTACCCAAGGCACAACGGTGAAAATAATGTGGAATTAATGAAGGGGGTTCAAAGCCAAGGGAACATTACGTTTTTAGAAGACTATCAACACATTAATATTTCATCCAGCCAAATCCGAGGATTAATTAAACAAAAAAAAAGCGCCCGATTTCTGGTGCCAGACCCCGTGCTTGAACTGATTGAACGATCCGGCTATTACCAATAATTAAGCGCGTAACCTAGGATGCAAGGCTTTAGAAAATTCCCAAAGCACTATTCCTGCACACACGCTTACGTTTAGGCTGTGTTTGGTTCCAAACTGCGGGATTTCAATAACAAAATCGCTCTGGTTTACTAGCGTTTGCTTCACACCATGGACTTCATTGCCAAAAACCAATGCCATCTTGGCCCCTTGGCTAACTTCAATTTTATGCAAGGGGGTAGTGTGTTCTGCTTGTTCAACGACAACTATACCATACCCTTGAAGCCTGCAATTTTCAACCGCATTCTCAACATCTTCGCTGTAATGCCACACGACCGTTTCCGTAGATCCCAATGCCGTTTTGTGGATTTCTTTATGGGGAGGACACGGAGTAATTCCACACAATATTATCTTTTCAATGCAAAAGGAATCCGCGGTGCGAAAAAAGGAGCCGACATTTTCAAACGACCGAATATCATCCAGAATCAAAACCAAAGGAATTTTCTCTACAACGGAAAAAGCCTGTGCCGTTAATCGATTCAATTCCCACATTCGAAGTTTTTTATTCATGTTAATAAAAGGTTATTGGTTTATTTTGAAAATCCGTTTAGCGCATCTAACTTAGGAGCTAAATTCCGAAATCTTATCCAATTGTCGAAATCGAAAAGTAGTGAAGAAACGCCCTTGATGAAACAATACCATCAAATCAAGGCAAAGCATCCTGGTGCCTTACTTTTGTTTCGAGTAGGAGATTTTTATGAGACGTTTGGGGAAGATGCTATAAAAACCTCGCGCATCTTGGGTATTGTATTAACCAAAAGGAAAAATGGCGCGGCGGCGGAAATTGAATTAGCAGGGTTTCCACACCATTCTTTAGAAACGTACTTGCCAAAGTTGGTTAGGGCTGGGCAGCGGGTTGCGGTGTGTGACCAGTTAGAAGACCCCAAATTGACGAAGACCATTGTCAAGCGCGGTGTTACGGAATTAGTTACTCCTGGAGTAGCCTTCAACGACAACGTGCTCACGCAGAAAAGCAACAATTTTTTAGTCTCTATTCATGTGAGTAAAACAGGAATGGGAATTGCGTTTCTGGATGTATCTACGGGCGAATTTTTACTGGGGCAAGGCGACAAAGGACGGATTGAAAAGTTGTTGGCGGCATTCAATCCTGTTGAATTGGTTTATCAAAAGCAACAACAGGAGGCCATTCAATCGCTTAATCTTCCAACAACGAATTTATTTCGCTTAGAGGACTGGGTGTTTGTGGAAGATTTTGCACAGGACCACCTGGTTACACATTTTGGCACAAAATCTTTGGCCGGGTTTGGTATTGAAAACTATCCCCTTGGGATTATTGCCGCTTCTGCGGCGCTTCATTACGTTAAGGAGGCTCAAGTAAAATCGCTTGACCACATCCGTTCAATTGCGCGTATTGATGATGCAAATTTTGTTTGGTTGGATCGATTTACTGTCAAAAACTTAGAGCTCGTTTATCCCCAACACGAGGCAGGAACGTCGCTTTTGGATGTTATTGACTATACCCAGACCCCTATGGGTGGGCGTCTTTTGCGGCGATGGCTAATCATGCCCTTAACGGATGTTTCTAGGATAGAAAACAGAAACAATGTAGTTGCATGGTTTTTTGAAAACGAACCCCACCGGACGAAAGTGCGCACGCTCCTATCTGCATGCGGTGATTTGGAACGGTTAATTTCTAAAGTCGCGGTGGGCAAGGTCAATCCGAGGGAAATTCAACACATAAAAAGAACTTTAGCTTTGGTCGAGCCGATCCTTGCGGTATTATATGCCGGGAAAGGTCTTGTGGCCGTCGAGGATCTCCGCGGTGAATTTACCAAGTGCCAAGAACTTATTGATTTAATTCAAGGTGCAATGGAAGATGAGCCAGCCATTGCACTCGGTAAGGGCCGTGTCATTCGAGAAGGGGTAAACGAGGAGCTTGATGAATTAAGAAACATCTCTGAGAACGGTAAAAAATATCTTTTAGAGTTACAGGATCGAGAGGCCGAACGCACGGGAATCACCAGTTTGAAAATATCCTTCAACAATGTTTTTGGCTATTACATTGAGGTGCGTAATACGCATAAAGATAAAGTGCCTGAAGAATGGATTCGAAGACAGACCCTAGTAAATGCAGAGCGATATATAACCGAAGAGCTTAAGGCCTATGAAGAGAAGATCACCACGGCTGAATCTAAAATCAATGAAATTGAACACCGGTTGTATCTAGATTTGCTCAACACCTTAGCCAAAGAAGTAGGGGTTATTCAGAAAAACGCTTTTGCTCTTGCTAAACTAGACGTTCTATGTGGTCTCTCCGTTCTTGCTTTGGAAAGAAATTATTGTAAACCAGAAATCAATCTTGGTTATAGTTTGCATATTGAAGAGGGCCGGCACCCTGTCATCGAAACGGCCCTCAAGGCTGGAGAAATTTATGTGCCTAACGATTTGTTCTTGTCCAATGACGAACAACAAATCATGGTAATCACAGGACCTAACATGAGCGGAAAAAGTGCGGTATTAAGGCAAACGGCGTTGGTGGTGATTCTAGGACAAATGGGGTCTTTTGTTCCAGCAAAAAGAGCCACCATTGGGTTGGTTGATAAAGTATTTACCCGGGTGGGAGCCTCGGATAATTTATCTGCGGGAGAATCCACTTTCATGGTGGAAATGAATGAAACGGCAAGCATTTTAAATAATTTATCGGACCGCAGCTTGGTGATCTTGGACGAAATTGGTCGGGGAACTAGCACGTTTGATGGAATTTCCATTGCGTGGTCTATCACAGAGTATTTACATGAACAATCCCCTTTCAGGGCAAAAACACTGTTTGCAACCCATTATCACGAACTGAATGAAATGGCCACCAAGTATTCAAGAATAAAAAACTATTCTGTGGCCGTTAAAGAAATAGGGAAGAATATTTTGTTCATCCGAAAACTCGTCGAAGGGGGAAGCGAACATTCTTTTGGAATTCATGTGGCTCGTATTGCTGGCATGCCGCCTTGGGTGGTAAGGCGAGCAGAAAGTTTATTGAAAAACTTGGAGTCCAGTCATTTAAGCCTCGATAAGTCCCCGGTAAAAAAACCAAAATCTACCGACGTAGAAAGCCCAATGCAGCTGAGTTTTTTTCAGCTTAATGATCCGGTTCTTGAGCAAATTCATGAAACCTTAGTGGCCATTGACATCAATGTGCTCACTCCCGTCGAGGCTTTTATGAAGCTTCACGAAATAAAAAAACTCACTGGGGGGTAATCCCTTTGGGGATAAAAATTGTTTTTTGTATCTTTGTCCCCGATTGTTAGAATCGTTTGATATATTGAAATAAGCGAGAATAGCTCAGTTGGTAGAGCGCAACCTTGCCAAGGTTGAAGTCGCGGGTTCGAATCCCGTTTCTCGCTCAGGATTGCTCGAGTGGTGGAATTGGTAGACACGCCGGACTTAAAATCCTGTGGGCATTAGCCCGTGCGGGTTCAAGTCCCGCCTCGAGTACAAAAAACCAGATTGAGTGTGTTGGAATACTTGATGTGCTGAAAGTTGAAATGGTTCTTGATGAAAATCAATTTAAATTGTTCTATTTCCAAGCTGAGGAGATTTCCAAAATGCTTTTTGCAATGATTAAAACCTGAATTGATTTGATTCGACAATCCATCTATCTTCTGTACAAACTTTTGGGTTAGTCCCAAAAGATCGTTTTAGTCAACCACCTCCTTAACTGCTATGCACAAGTTTTGCGGAATCTAACTTCTTACAAACACTTCTTTTTACTTACAGATTCTTCGTGTTCGTTTGTAGGCGCTAGGCCGTCTTTTTTTGCTATCTTTGTTTTTGTTGGGGGTAAACAACATAATTTGATATGTGGAGTAGAATAGCAAGCATTATATTAAGGAATCGGTTTTTCATTCTAGCGATCATTTCTGCCCTTACCGTTTTTTTCGGTTACTTTATTTATGCCGACCTACGCATTGATAATCGGTATGGAATCATGTTGCCTAAAGACAATAAAACGCAACAGGATTATGAGCTGTTTAAAAATTACTTTGGTCAGGACGGAACAACCTTAGTAATTGCTATTAAATCCGATTCGTTGTACACGGAGAAGAGCTTTAAAAAATGGAGTGAACTAGGGACTCAAATTCGAAAGCTAGACGGTGTTGAGCACGTAATTTCGGAAGCCACGCTTATAGAATTAGAGAACAGCCCCGCGGACACTACGTTTAAGAAACACCCGATTTTTTACGACGAAAAATTTGATGAGGTTTCTATTGCAGAGTTAAAGCAACGAATTAAAAAGAACCCTATTTATAATCATCTTTTGTACAACGACTCCAGCAAGGTGTCACTGATGATGGTAACATTAAACGAAAAAGTTTTAGAAGATCGTCAGAAGTCTAAAGTCGTAAATGAAATTGAAAAAATTTCGGACCAATACAAAGCTTATTTTGGTCAACCGAGGTATTCTGGCTTGCCCCATATTCGTGTAAAAATCGCGGAACGCATTTTAGATGAGATGATTATCTTTTTAGCGTTATCGGTCATTGCCTCATCCCTTTTGTTATATCTGTTTTTCCGCTCCCTACGTATTGTATTCCAATGCAGCTTGGTGGTTTTAATTTCGGTTATTTGGGCTTTAGGTACCGTTGCTCTTTTTGGTTACGCCCTAACCATTATGATGGCTTTAATCCCTCCTTTGCTCATCGTTATTGGGGTTCCTAATTGTGTCTTTATTATTACCCGATACCATCAAGAATACGTTCGATTAAATAATAAAACAAAGGCCTTGTTTGCCATGATTCGGCGAATTGGGCCTGTAACTTTTTTAACCAATTTAACTACTGCGGTTGGATTTGTCACGTTTACGAGCAGCGACCGCTTGGCTGAATTTGGAATTATTTCCAGCCTAAACATCATGGTTGTTTTTGTCCTTTCCATTTGTATAGTGCCGATTATTGCTTCCTACATGATTGCCCCCAAACCCAAGCATGTTAAGCACCTAAACCGGATATATTCTCAAGGATTTATTGAGTATATTATCGTAATCATTTCAAAATACCGCCCTTGGATTTATGTATCCTCCGTGGTACTGGTTTGCCTAGGGGCCTATGGAATGACCAAAATTATTTCTACCGGAAACGTCACGGGGGATATTCCTGAAAACGATCAAATTTCTGTAGATTTAAAGTATATAGAGCGGAATTTTGGGGGTTCAATTCCCTTTGAGATCCTTATCAACTACAAAACCCCCAAGCGTTATTTGGTCGACCAAGATATTGCGCGAAGAATTGATTCTACACAAAGGTTTTTAGAAAAAGACAGTTTGTTTTCCAAGAGCATCAGTTACGTAGATGGGTTGAAAGTATTAAACATGGCCTTGTTTGATGGAGATTCTAGCGAATTTGTATATCCTAAATCAAGGAATTTAAAACGCATTGGGCTTTACAAGGAAAAGTTCGACCAATCGGCTAAAAACGGTATAGGCTTTTCTGAGAAGGACTTAATTTATGAGGACAAAACCTTGCTTCGAATTCGAACGCAAATGAAGGACTTAGGCTCATATCGTGTTGCTGAAAAAGTAGATACTTTAAGGCTTCAGGTAGACCACATTATCAATCCTAATCGAGATAAATGGGAACGTGCGTATCGTGTTTTTGCCTCAGGGAAAACGGCGGGGTTTGACTCTTTAATGAACGACCTGGAAATAAAAGGCGCCTTATGTAGTGTGGTTCAAGAATCCATGGATAAGGCTATTGCACAAATAGACAAAAAAATGTCCGCTTCAAGTACAATCCTTTCGACCGAGGAGCGAGATAAGCTAATGGCGCAAAAACTGAAGTTAGAAAATGATAAAGCAACCATTGATTCTAGTATTTATTCCTATGCAAATAAAAAGGAAACGGTTAAGACGCTACGGTCTGTCATTGATTCTAGGTACCTGGATGTAACATTTACAGGATTGTCCGTCGTCGTCGCAGAGGGAACCAAGTATTTGTTTATAAACCTGCTACAAAGTCTTGCGTTTGCTATTCTCTCTATCGCCCTTTTAATGGCGGTTTTGTTTCGGTCTATCAAGATTATTGTCATCTCTATGATTCCAAACATTATTCCCTTGCTTATTACCGCGGGAATTATGGGTTATTTTAAAATTCCACTTAAGCCCTCGACCTTGTTAGTTTTTGGTATCGCGCTAGGTATTACGGTGGATAATGCTATACTCTTTTTAGCCAAGTATCGTCAGGAATTAAAACTACAATCGCACAACATGCATTTTGCGATTTTAAAGGCTCTTCGGGAAACGGGCCTAGGAATTTTTTACACCTCGGTCATTTTGTTTTTCGGCTTTATAATGTTTGTGTTTTCAAAATTTGGAGGAACAAAAGGACTTGGGCTACTGGTGTCCATAACGATTTTAGTGGGCATGGCGACCAACCTGTTAATTCTTCCTGCGTTACTATTATCGTTGCAGAAAAAAGCCCTATCCAAAAGTTTTGAAGACCCTTACTTTGAGATATATGATGAGGAAAGCGATTATGACCCGGATAAAATCATGGTCGAAAATAATAAAGACTAGCGGAGAAGAATGTTTATTGCCTCTTTGATTTCTTTGCTGTCCCCATTTTGTATTTTATAGATTCCATCGCGCTCCCACAATTGCCTTGCATACTCTTCTTTAAGTCGCCTCTTAAGCTCTAACCCATTCGCTTCTTTTTCTTCAGCAGTTGTGTTTATACCATAAACGGTTCCCACATACCGTAACAAGCGGTTGATTTCTTTATCCGTAAACACAAAGGCCTGCAAATCATTTACCGTCATCCATTGGGTTCGGTTTCGTTGTAAGTCATCAAAAACAAAAGCGCTTAGGGCTTCTGAAAAATACAATCGAGCCATTAATGGCGTTGGGTTTATTGTGGGTAAAGGAATAAACACATCCGGAATTATTCCTCCTCCGCCATAGACAATTCGACCTTTTTTTGTTTTATATTTTACTGTTTTATCAATAAACATAGAATCCTTATAATATAATTCCCCTTTGTTAATTCGGGCCTCATGTTCTTTCGTATAGTCTACTATGTTTCCATTAAATGCTTTTTGAATGCATCTGCCTGAAGGGGTATAATACCTAGCAATGGTCAATCGCAGTGTGCTTCCATCCGAAAGCCTTTGTTCCTCCTGAACAAGCCCTTTTCCAAAAGTTCTTCTCCCTACTAGGGTGCCTCGATCGTTGTCCTGTATTGCTCCTGCAACAATTTCAGAGGCAGAGGCAGAGTTTTCATCCATTAAAACGACAAGCCTAATGTGTTCGAGCAAACCAACTTCTTTTGTTGCTTTTACCGTTTCATTAATCCTTTTTCCTTTGGTACTAAGGATGATTTCTCCAGAGGGTAAAAATTCGTCTGCCACTTTGATTGCATCATTCATAATTCCTCCAGGGTTGCCTCTTAGGTCTAACACGAGTCCTTTCATACCTTGTGCAAGCAGTTTCATGGCCATGGATTGAAACTCTTCATGTGTTTTTAAGGAAAATTGTTCGATTTTAATATACCCTATGGTTGCATTTAACATATAACCAACAGGAACTGAATACAGCTTAATTTGTCCCCTATTAATTTGAAAAGAAAGCCTTTTATTCACGCGTCTTACGGTGATTGAAACGGGAGTCCCCTCGGGTCCTTTTAAGGCAGAAAGTACTTTTTCGTTAGTCATTGATGCCCCTATGAATGGTTTATTGTCTACCATCAGAATCCTGTCTCCGTCTCTAATTCCAGCTCGGTAGGCTGGTCCATCAGAATTTGCCTGAATAACACACACCGTGTCCCTTATGATTTGAAAACGAATACCCACCCCACCAAAACTACCCTGTATAAGTTCGCCTTCGCGTTGTGCTTGCGCTTTGGTTAAATAGGAGGAATGGGGATCCATCGAGTGGAGCATTTGATTAATCGCCTGGGGCAAAAGCGTATCCCAAGAAATCTTATCCACATACTTTTTATCAATCAAAGACAAAATTTCGTCCAATTTCCGAAGCCTTTCCGGAGGAATCTGATTGGACAACGAGGCCCCCACGAAAATTCCTACTATAAGCGCTAAGGCAAACAAAAGCGGATAATAAAACCTCTTATTCATTTTCTAGATTTGGTAAGCAACAAATTTCAACCCCCGCATCCGCTAAAAAATGGAGACCACTCATGTCTTTATAAGCGGTTTGGTAAACCAGCCTTTTTATTCCCGCTTGAAGGATTAATTTACTACAATCTTTACAGGGTGAGTGGGTTAAATAAAGGGTAGAACCCAGCATATTATTAGTAGATTTGGCGACCTTCAATATGGCGTTTGCCTCTGCATGAAGTACAAACCAATGCGTTTCTCCTTTTTCGTCTTCACAAGCATTGGGAAAGCCCGACGGGGTTCCGTTGTACCCATCTGAAATGATCATACGGTCTTTGACAATAATGGCTCCCACTTTTTTTCTATTACACTGGGATAATTCTGCCCAACTTTGTGCAAGCCTCAAATAGGCTTTGTCATAACGCGCTTGTTTCTCTGAACTAATTTCTCCGTGCATTTGACAAAGGTAGGTAAACTTTACTCATCGTTCAAAGCGACTCAACGACACGGTTGGATCCAAGGGGGCATTAGTTAACAGGTGATCAACAAAATGATTAGCGAGATAGGGTGCGGTCAAGTAGCCTTTTGTTCCCAGTCCATTAAAAATGCCAAGTTTCGGGTATTCCGAATGCAATCCAATAATCGGTTTTCTATCGGGACTTGTAGGGCGAATTCCCACCACCTGATCTTTTACAACCAGGGTGTCTGACGAAATGGACGTAAAATCTGATAGTAGTTTCTCTTTTGCCTCTAGGGTGGGTTCTAGGCTCAGCTCCCCCCACTCAAACGTGGCTCCCAGTTTAAAGCGACTATCCCCTTTAGGTAAAGCAAAACATTTGCGGTGGTAGGAGGTGTTTTCATCGGAATTTTTCCATTCCACTAACAGAAGTTGTCCTTTGGTGGCTTGTACGGGTAAATGCTTGAAAAAAGGATTCTCGTGGTTGCGGTACCCGCAACAAAAGATAATTTTATCGTATTTCGTGCCATCATAAACTCCCTGCTCAGGATCAATATTCGCAGGAATGAATTCCTTTTGAATAAGGTTTTGGGTTGATTTGAGCTGATTTAGCAAGGCTTCTCCGTCAATACAAAAGCCATTAACCCTTCCAGAACCATAGGGACCGAAAGCCGCGTCTTCCTCAACAAGGGGTAAAAGAAATGGAGTAAATTCAGGATTGAAAAGCCGTTGCTTCCATGTCGTTACCTCTTCCTTGGAGGAAAAAATTCTACGCAACCATAACTCCTTAATAATAGCCCTTGTTGCGTTTTTTTGTATCTCTTCATAGAAGGTTTTGGCAGATGGGTAAAATAACGTGGCGTTCCATGATAATAAGGTTCTTCGAAAAGAAATGGGATTAACCAATCCTGCTGCCACCCTAGATGAGTGATTATTTCCATCATCCAGGACATCTACTATTACCCCTCTTTTCCTCAAAGCATTGGCCACGAGCAGCCCCGATAGTCCGCCACCGATAATTAAGACTTTTTCGTGCATTCTAGGGCCGAAGCTACGACAAAAAAACTTAATTTTATGGTAGGGTTAATCCTTTTAATTTCTTGTGTAATAGCTCTTAGGGTTGCTCCTGTAGTTAGCACGTCTTCAACAATGCCCAAGTGCGAAAACTGTTTAATTTTTGGTGACACCCAATAGCTGTTTTCAACGTTCAATCGTCTTTCTTCTTTGTTTTTTTTGGTTTGACTCGCATTATTGACCACCTTTTGCAACAATGTACTGTAAGAATTCTTGTTAAACTGTTGGCACAAATGGTTTACCATTAGAGCACATTGGTTATAGCCTCGATCAAAACGTTTCCTCACATGAATTGGGACAGCAATAAAACCCTCAACTTGTTGAAATTCCACATAATAACGCTTAGATAATTGCTCGGCAAAAAAAGTCGCAATATGGAAATTACCTTGATATTTTAAAGCGTGTAATAAGATTTGAATCGCGTTGTTTTTTTCAAATATGAAGCCTATATGGAGCGTAATATCCGTTTCCCCATTTAAGAAAACTTGACTTTCTAGCTTTTCTAGGGAAAATGACTTTAGTGAATCGGAACAAAAAATACAACAACCAACCTCTCGGTCAATCCGTTCAAGGCCACAATTAACGCAAAGCTCTGGCGCTAAAAAATGAAGCCACGAAGAAAAAATATTTTTAATTAAACCCATGTTTTACCTGAGGTTTCATTGTATTAAACACCCCCTTGTTCATAAAGCGCCCTTCCCAAACATTGCATCACATAACGAAAGTGAATACCTTTATTGTGTTGAAAGGTAGATGCTTGATCGTCGAATTAACAAAGAAAAAAAATAAGGTTATTTTACTTTTAATAACTTTTAGTTCTTGTTAATAAATCGGGTAAAGTAACGTGGCTTTAGCTTACAGATTGTTGATGTTGAAAACCAAGAAAAGATGTTAATTTCTTTCCTTGTTTGAAGGGTTTTTTTTAGCAAAATTTGTAAGCCTTTAGATGCTCAAAAAGTCGCGATACATACGTTCGTTTCTTAAGAGTAAAATTGAAACTTATTTAAAATCTACGGTTATCCCTTTGGGGGACGTGGATTTCTTAACGCTAAAAATTAATAGAATAAATGGAGCCCATTTTACAAGAAAACAAAAACCGTTTCGTCCTCTTTCCTATTGAACACAATGATATTTGGTCCTTTTATAAAAAGGCAGAAGCTAGCTTTTGGACCGCGGAGGAAATCGATTTATCACAAGATTTGTCGGACTGGGAAAACCGTTTGACGGACAACGAGAAACATTTTATTAAACATGTTTTGGCTTTTTTCGCTGCGTCAGATGGGATTGTTAATGAAAATTTAGCAGAGAATTTTTTATCCGAAGTTCAATATACCGAGGCAAAGTTCTTTTACGGTTTTCAAGTGGCTATTGAGAATATACATTCGGAAACCTATTCTCTCTTGATCGACACATACATTAAAGATTCCAAGGAAAAGGCCGGCCTTTTCAACGCTATTGACACACTAGAATGTGTTCGTAAAAAAGCAGATTGGGCGTTGCGATGGATCGAAAAAGGAAGTTTTGCTGAGCGTTTAGTGGCTTTCGCTGCGGTTGAAGGCATCTTCTTTTCTGGTTCCTTTTGTTCGATTTTTTGGCTGAAAAAACGTGGGCTTATGCCTGGACTAGCGTTCTCTAATGAACTAATATCCAGAGACGAAGGGCTACATTGTGATTTTGCATGTTTGCTTTACACGAAGCATTTAGTTAATCGATTACCGAAAGAACAAGTGATTGAAATAATTAAGGATGCGGTAGAAATCGAAAAAGAATTTATTCTAGAAGCGTTACCCGTAAAGCTTATAGGTATGAACAGCGATTTAATGAGCCAATACATCGAATTTGTTGCAGATCGTCTATTGCTGGAATTGGGTGCGGATAAAGTTTATAACGTTTCTAACCCCTTTGACTTTATGGATATGATTAGTATAGAAGGGAAAACGAACTTTTTTGAGCGTCGGGTTGGTGAATATCAAAAAGCGAGTGTCTTATCGAGCAACGAAAGCCAGCGTTTTATTTTGGATGAAGATTTTTAATGATATAAAGGATTATAGGTATGTATGTAGTTAAACGAGACGGCAGAAAAGAGGCAATTAAATTTGATAAAATCACCGCCAGAATAATAAAAATGTGTTACGGGTTAGACGCCATGGTGTCTCCTGAAGCGGTTGCCATGAAAGTAATTGAAGGTATTTTTGATGGGGTAACCACCACCGAGCTAGATAATTTAGCTGCCGAGGTTGCTGCTGCAAAAACCACCGAGCATCCCGATTACGCCTTGTTGGCCTCAAGAATTGCCGTTTCAAACTTACACAAAGAAACCAAGAAATCCTTTTCCGATGTAATGCACGATTTGTACTATTACATTGACCCTAAAACCGGACAGTCGGCCTCTCTTCTTTCCGAAGAGGTTTATAAAATTGTAGAAAATAATAAAGACCTTCTAGACTCTAGTATTATTTATGACCGTGATTTTCGTTACGATTATTTTGGGTTCAAAACCTTAACCCGTTCGTATCTAATGAAGCTCGAGGGGAATATTGCTGAAAGACCACAACATATGCTTATGCGTGTTTCCTTAGGAATACATAAAAACGACCTAGCATCAGTAATTAAAACCTACCATTTAATGTCGGAGGGTTGGTTTACCCACGCAACGCCAACACTATTTAATTCGGGAACACCAAAACCACAGATGTCGTCTTGTTTTCTTTTAACCATGAAAGAAGATAGTATTTCTGGGATTTATGACACGTTAAAATCATGTGCTCAGATTTCCCAGTCGGCAGGAGGAATTGGATTGTCTATCCACCACATTAGGGCTACAGGATCTTACATCAAAGGGACCAATGGTACCTCCAACGGTATTGTTCCCATGCTACGCGTCTTTAATGATACGGCACGTTACGTGGACCAAGGTGGGGGCAAAAGAAAAGGTTCTTTTGCTATTTACATTGAGCCTTGGCATGCAGATGTTTTTGATTTCCTTGACCTTAGAAAAAACCATGGGAAAGAAGAACAACGTGCAAGGGATTTGTTTTATGCCCTCTGGATTCCAGACTTATTCATGAAGCGGGTTAAGGCAAATGAAAAATGGACGTTAATGTGTCCTCACGAATGTCCGGGTCTTTCGGACACACACAGTGCTGAATTTGAAGCCTTATACCTAAAATACGAAGCAGAAGGTCGGGGTCGTAAGACAATTAATGCACAGGACCTTTGGTTTAAAATTTTGGAGTCCCAAATAGAAACGGGAACACCATACATGTTGTACAAAGATGCGGCCAATGCCAAGTCTAATCAACAAAATCTGGGTGTGATTAAGTCCTCCAACCTTTGTACGGAAATTATAGAATATACTGCCCCCGATGAAATTGCGGTGTGCAATTTAGCGTCTATCGCCCTACCAAAATATGTAAACGAAGACCTACGCTTCGATCACGACAAGCTTTATGAGGTTACGTATCAAGCGACATTAAACCTAAATAAAATCATTGACGAAAACTACTATCCCGTAGAAGAGGCTAAGAATTCAAACCTGCGTCACCGCCCCATTGGTCTAGGCGTACAAGGATTGGCAGATGCCTTCATTATGATGGGATTCCCCTTTGAGTCTGAAGAGGCGAGGGTCTTGAATAAGGAAATCTTTGAAACGATTTATTTCGCTTCAATGACGGCTTCGAAAGATTTGGCAAAACAAGAGGGTCCATACTCAACCTTTAAAGGGTCACCTGTATCTAAGGGCATTTTTCAATTCGACATGTGGGGTGTAGTTCCAAGCAATCGTTGGGATTGGAAACAGCTTAAACAAGAGGTTAAAAAAGTGGGGGTTCGAAACTCACTGCTTCTTGCCCCGATGCCAACGGCTTCTACTGCCCAAATTTTAGGAAATAACGAGTGTTTTGAACCTTACACTTCCAATATTTATACCCGAAGAGTTCTTTCAGGCGAGTTTATTATCGTGAATAAACATTTGCTCAAGGATTTAGTTAAAGAAGGGATTTGGGACAGTGAAATGAGGCAAAAAATCATGGCCGCTAACGGCTCTATTCAAAACATACCTGAAATTCCTGAGCGCCTGAAAAACCTTTACAAAACGGCGTGGGAAATTTCACAGAAAGCGATCATTGACCAAGCTGCAGATCGAGGGGCGTTTATTTGCCAAAGCCAATCCTTAAACATTTTCATGGAAAAAGCCAATTTTGGTAAACTTACTTCCATGCATTTTTATGGTTGGGAAAAAGGCCTTAAAACTGGAATGTATTATTTGAGAACAAAAGCTGCAACGGATGCCATTAAGTTTACTATTGACCGGTCCGTGGTAGAAGAGCCCTTAAGCCAATCGTTAGAAGAGCAACAAGCGGCTATAGCCTGTTCTTTAGAAAACCCCGAAGGCTGTGAGGCTTGTTCAGGGTAGTCTATCTAAAGCGCCTGAAAATATTGAAAGAGGGTAAATAAGCAGGCCTTGGCTAGGCTGCTTCCCTCGTTGTATTCTGTCGCTGACTTGTACGTGTTAGAGGTTGTTTTCTTTTGATCAAAATGATACAAAAAGCCACCTAGTTCATCTACAATGCCATAGCCCCTTATCGTAGAAAGGAAGGCTCCTCCTTTTGTACGGTTACTCAATAAGTTTCTACTGAAAGGGAAAGAATCCGTAGGCCAAGAAAGTTGATCCAATAAGGTGGTGGCAATATCGGCCTGCGAACCCGGTTTATAAATTTTTTTTCCCCTAAACGCTGGTTTTATTAGCGCACTGTACATTAAAAGGGGGATACGGTACGATTTTAAATCTTGGGGATAGCTCGCTTTTGGCGTATTGTGGCCATGGTCTGAGACCAACACAAAGACCGTATTTTTGTACCAAGGTTCGCGAGCAGCTTTTTCGAAAAATGAAGCCAAACAATGATCCGCATATCGGAGCGCATTCAGATAATCGGCATCCTCTCCTGAAAAATCTTTAAAGCGTATGGGGCCATCGTACGGAAAATGCGTGCTTCCCGTAAAAACGCAGGAGAAAAAAGGTTTAGAATTATTCTTTAGTTCCCCCAAAAACTTGTCAAATAATGCCTCATCATAAAAATTGAGTTTGCCTTTTGGTAATTTTTGATCGAAATCCTTTTCGTCTTGTAAGCGCTTAAAGCGATGTTCCGTTAAGAATCCTTTGATGTTTCCATACATAAGGTCGCCACTAAATAAATAAGAAGTGTGATAGCCTCGTTTTGAAAAAACGTCGCTTAACGCATTGATTTTACGGTGTTTTTCTGGGTATAGGGTTAAAGGTGTTTCGGGCAATCCCGTAAATCCTGAAAGAATAGCGGCATTTCCAATTTCGGAGGTGGTATTCGCAGCATAAATATCGGTAAAGAGTACGCCGGTTTCGGCCATTTTATCAAAAAACGGTGTGGCGGTTTTTCCTGAAGAGAGACACCCCATTGCGTTGGCGCTCCACCCTTCGAAAATGATAAAAACAACATTGGGATTGATGCTATTTTCAAAGAGCTTAACATCGGAGGGATAAAAAGCATAAAATGCATTTGCTTTGTTTTTTTCCGCTGGGCTTAACGATTGTGCGACGTGGTTTGGAAGGTCTGACTTTTTGAATAAGAAATAACTGTTACCAAAATAATAGGCTGAATTTATGGCGGCGTCGTTCGCAACAATATGGCTAGAAAAATAAGCCGCATCGATATTAATTGGTATTTGTTGAAGCCCACCTCGCATGAGTATTACCGAAAGGGGAAGACAAACGAAAGAAAACGCGCTTAATGTACCTGCACGCTTGATCTGACTTATTTCGTCCACAGGAATTGGGTTTGCTTTATTAATTCTCTTGAAGAGCAAAATGGCCGCGCACAACTCCAAAAGGAAGGTAAAAACAGCAAAAAACAATGCTGCATAGCCCGAGGTTCTGGTAATTTCGTTTGTATTAGAAAGGTGCATAAAGACGCGAGAAGACAACTTGTGTCGCCATTCATCATAAACCCCCAGTTCGCCAACATGAACTAGAATTATAATAAAAACTTCTACCCATAAAAGGGTAAAAACGAACTTCTGAAGCGTAGCGTTGGACAAAAAGGAAAAGCATAGTGTAAAAAGAAAAAGAGGGGAAAGCAGATAGCCTACCGTAGAAATATCCAATCGAAACCCATGAAAAAACACCCCTAATAGGTCAACAAAGGGAACCTTGGAAAAGAGGGAATGATAAACCCCAACAAAAATTAACCGCTGAATAAAAAACAAAGCCAACCAGAAAAAAAACAGGAGTGCCGTTTGTTTTAACCAAAAAAGAAGATGTGTCTTCATGCGAAGATCAAAAGTAATGCATCTTTAAACACCTTGTGTCCTTTTAAATGGATTGGATTCTATTACCTTTGCGAAACGTTAACCATTTCACAAATTCATGTCCCATCCAAAAACCATAAAATCGGCTTTAATCTCTGTTTATTACAAGGATAATTTAGAAGCCCTTGCTCGTTATCTTGCGGGAAACAACGTTACGCTATTTTCAACAGGAGGAACTCAGGCTTATCTTGAAGACCTCGGAATTCCTGTGGTATCGGTTTCTTCTCTCACCAACTTTCCGGAAATTTTAAACGGTCGTGTGAAAACATTGCATCCGACCATTTTTGGGGGGATTCTACACCGAAGAGAAAGCCCGAGTGACTTAGAGGCGATTTCAGACCATCAAATCCCTGCGATTGATCTCGTTATTGTGGATTTATATCCCTTTGAGGAAACCGTTAAAAACACACAAAACGAAGAAGAAATCATCGAGAAAATTGATGTTGGTGGTGTGTCCTTGATACGCGCTGCCGCTAAAAACCATCATGATGTAGTGGTGCTGTCCGCGAAAAATCAATATGAGGAACTTTTACAAGTACTGCAAGAAAACAGTGGACAAACGACCCTTGGTGATAGAAAGAAATGGGCACGAGAAGCTTTCTCAAATACGGCTCATTATGATGCTTCTATTGCATCCTATTTTGGCCAAGGAGGTATTGCATTCCAAGCGTTACAAACAAACGAACAGCTTCCCTTGCGCTACGGGGAAAACCCCCATCAGGCCGGATGGTTTTCCGGAAACTTGTCCGATGCCTTTGAAACCTTCGGCGAAAGACCACTATCGTACAATAATCTGATGGACGTAGATGCCGCGATCCGTTTCATGGAGGATTTTAAATCATTGCCGAATACGTTTGCCATCTTTAAACATAATACGGCCTGTGGTGTGGCAACCACCAATAGTGTGCTCGAAAGTTTTGAAGCGGCTCTTGCCTGCGACCCTATTAGTGCCTTCGGAGGGGTGTTAATCAGTAATGGTGCGATTACCGTTGAGGTGGCGGAAAAAATTGATGCCCTCTTTTATGAAATACTTATTGCTCCAACGTTTGACGTAGAAGCAATACAGCTGCTTCGGCAGAAAAAAAACCGAATAATTCTTCGACAAAAACCCTTTGATATTGCCTCGCACAATGTTAGGACCCTATTAAATGGTTTTCTAATTCAAGAAAACGATTCATACGCGCTGACGCCAGAGGCATTCAGCTACCCAACCAATGAACATCCTACTACGGATGAAAAAAGAGATCTGCTGTACGCCAATCACATCGTGAAACACACCAAATCAAATGCCATCGTGTTGGTTAAAAACCAAAAATTATTAGCAAGCGGTACCGGTCAGACCTCGCGCGTTGATGCCCTTGAGCAGGCGGTATCCAAAGCAAAAAAATTTGGTTTCTCCTTAAAGGGCGCGGTAATGGCGAGCGATGCCTTTTTTCCATTTCCAGACTGTGTTGAAATTGCGCACAAAGAAGGTATTAATCTTATTATTCAACCTGGGGGATCCGTTAAGGATGGATTATCTATTGACTACTGTAACGAACACGGCATCAAAATGGTGTTTACAGGTATTCGACACTTTAAACATTAATTTTTTTTTACAAGGTTTTTACCTACCTTCGAGGCGTTATTTAATTCGTTAAATTTTAAGATGGGGTTATTTAGTTTTCTAACGCAAGAGATTGCCATTGATCTTGGCACAGCAAACACATTAATCATTTGGAATGATAAGGTAGTCGTGGATGAGCCCTCTATCGTTGCTAAAGACATTCAGTCTGGTCAAGTTGTGGCCATTGGAAGAAAGGCACAACAAATGCACGGAAAAACGCACCGCTTAATCGAGACCGTTCGTCCATTAAAAGACGGTGTTATTGCAGATTTTCAAAGTGCGGAACAAATGATTCGGGGTATGATTAAAATGATAAACCCAGGAAGGACGCTGTTTCGCCCCACGCTAAGAATGGTTATTTGTATTCCTTCAGGTATCACCGAAGTCGAGAAACGAGCGGTTAGGGATTCCGCGGAACACGCCGGGGCCAAGGAAGTGTACTTAATACACGAGCCTATGGCGGCAGCAATAGGCATTGGGATTGACGTAGAAGAACCGACAGGAAACATGATAATTGATATTGGTGGAGGAACTTCGGAGATTGCCGTTATCGCCCTTGGAGGAATTGTTTCAGACAAATCCATTCGGGTTGCAGGGGATGATTTTACCAATGATATAGAAGAGTATATGCGGAGACAACACAACATTCTTGTTGGGGAGCGCACTGCAGAGCAAATAAAAATTGAAGTTGGGGCTGCTATTCCAGACTTGGACGATCCGCCCCCAGCCTATGCGGTGCGAGGTCGAGACTTGATGTCTGGTATTCCGAAAGAAATGATTATTACCCATGATGAAGTTGCCTTTGCACTGGACAAAACCATATCAAAAATTGAAGAGGCTATCCTAAGTGCTCTAGCCGCTACACCGCCGGAGTTGAGTGCTGATATATACAAAACTGGAATCTACCTTGCTGGAGGTGGATCAATGCTAAGAGGACTTGATAAGCGTATCTCCGACAAAACAAAACTTCCAGTTCACATTGCTGAAAACCCATTGAGGGCCGTTGCCCTAGGAACTAGTATCGCGCTTAAAAATATCCATAAATACCAGTTTCTTATCCGAGATTAGGTCGCTTTCCGTACATAGATGAAAGGACTTTTGTATTTTTGCTTATGCAAAACTTATTCTCGTTTCTCAAACGGTTTCAGGTCTTTTTAGTTTTTTTCGCTTTTCAAATCCTTTGTTTCAGCCTTTATATACAATTCGTTAGCTACCCAAGCAGCGTTTTTCTTTCTACGGCATCGTCTTTTAACGGGGCTGTTTCCTCATGGACTAACGCAATTAAAGAGCCCTTTAATATTAAGGAAAACAATGCGGTTTTAAGGGCCGAAAACGCGGCATTAAGAAAACTGCTTGGGGGAAACAAATATCAAGCTATCCGAAACACCACGGTTGTCGACGACAGCGTTAAGCACCTAAAATTTAGTTATATTCCCGCCGAAGTGGTTAACAATAACGTAACCCGAAGAAATAATTACTTCACCATTGATGTGGGCGCACTTCAACAAGTTGTGCCAGGAATGGCTGTAATAACACCCCGAGGGGTTCTCGGAACGGTCTTTAAAGTTGGGAAGCGATTTTCTTTGGTTAAAACGGTGCTTACCCAAGACATAAATTTAGATGTGATGATTGAAAAAAGTGGAGCGAAAGGCATTCTCAAGTGGTTGGGCAGTGACCCGTTGCGTGGAACAGTAACAGGCGTCCCTGATGATTTAAAGGTTCCCATTGGAAGTAAAGTGTCTACCCTTGATGTTTCTGGCATGTTTCCCAAAGGGATTGCTGTAGGTACCGTGGAGAAAATAACAAAAATGGAAAACCAACCCTTGTGGAATATAACCATTCGTTTTTCAGAGGATTACCGCACCCTACAAGGAGCGTACTTGGTTAAGTCCTTCATCAAAAATGAACTGAAAGAAATGGAGTCTAATGTTCCAAAAGAAGCCACAACCCCATGAGATCCATTATAGCATACCTTGGCTACGGAGTTACCGTTTTGCTATTACAAGCCTTTCTTTTTAACCAGGTAGGGATGGGCTGGGGTGCTCAGATATTTGCCTTGCCCCTGTTAATCATGATGCTTCCTTTTACCTTGTCCGTTTTCTGGTTAATGCTCATTGCTTTTTTGCTAGGAATTATTATTGATTCCTTATCTAACACTTACGGCCTTCACGCCTCGGCCTTAGTTTTATTTGCGTATCTTCGGCCTGTTTTTTTTGGAATCTTTTGTCCTCGAGAGGGTTATGACCCCCTAAAGAGCCCGAACGTTCAAGATATGGGCTTTGCATGGTTTTTTATCATCTATGCTCCCTTACTATTTATTTATCTCACGTGGTTTTATCTATTAGAGATCTTTCGTTTCTCGGAAGGCTTATTTATCCTTAGAAACATTGCTACTTCGTTTGTGGTTAGCTTTGGGGTTGCGGTCCTTTTTCAACTTTCACTCTATAAAATGAATGTAAGAAAATGAACCTAGAAGGAAGAAGGTATTTAGTTTACTTTTTGGTAGCTTTTACTGGCGTATTTTATCTCTTTAGGCTTTTTTATATGCAGATATTGGACGGAAGCTGGGCTGCACGAGCCTCGCAAATATCTGAGCGAAAACGAGAGGTAATTCCTCCAAGAGGGGTTGTTTTGGATCGAAATGGAAAACAAGTTGTTTCTAACAAGACCTCTTACAACATCATGATGATTGAAAGTAAAATTACCCACCTCGATACCGCTGCATTTGCTGCTCTTATCGGATGGGATAAACAAAAAGTGATTGACCGTTTCAAAGAAATTAGGATTAAAGAGGGCTATTATAAAAACAGTGCAACAGGGAAAACCACCTCTAACTACAGAAAAGACCGTCCCTATCCTTTTGTAAAAGAAATTAGCCCAGATGAAATGCTGAGAATTGCCCCCAAACTCTCCAAATTTCCTGGGTTTTATGAGGAACCTACGCATACGCGGTTTTACCCCTATCCGTACGCCGCAAATATTTTTGGTTACCTCAATGAAGTCATTAAAGAAGAGGTGGAAAAGGATCCTTTTTACCGGCCTGGGATGAACATCGGGCGGGCGGGAATCGAGCGTTCATATGAAAACGTATTTAGAGGGAAAAAGGGAGTTAGGTTTGTCGTGACAAATGCCAACAACAACGACATCTCGACTTCCTCAAAAAACAGTTTTGATACGCTAGCGGTTCCGTCCCCAACCATTCAGTTGGGCTTAGATATTGACCTTCAGGCATACGGAGAGTTATTAATGAGTAATAAACGAGGATGTATTGTCGCTATTGAGCCGGCGACTGGAGAAATATTAGCAATGGTTTCTGCCCCTTCTTACGATCCGAATATGCTTTCTGGAAGAAAAAACATAAAAGAAAATTATCCAACGCTCATTGCTGATTCTTCGCTTCCGCTGTTTGCTCGTCCCTTACAGGCAGAATACCCCCCAGGATCGATTTTTAAATTAGTTCAGGCCCTCATCTGTTTACAAGAAAATAAAATAGCCCCAAACACCTCATTCCCTTGCAATAAAAGCCTTGTTGGCTGCCATGGACACCCCACTGCTGGAAGCGTTATGGATGCTATAAAATATTCCTGTAATCCCTACTTTTACGCCGCTGTAAAAAGGGTCATTGAACCAGGGAAAAATCCAAACATAAACCAAGACGCCGCTATAGGACTTGATAATTGGCACGCCTATATGACCAGCTTTGGGTTAGGAATAAAGCCAAAAATCGATATAGACGCTCAAGCACAAAGAAGCGGTTTAATTCCCAATTCGGCCTATTACAATAAGTATCTTGGAAAAGGGAATTGGTCTTTTTCAACCATCCGGTCCATTTCCATTGGACAAGGAGAAATTAAAATGACCCCCATACAAATGGCCAATATTGCAGCCATCATTGCAAATAGGGGTTGGTACTATACCCCTCATTTCGTAAAGAAAATTGGAAAAAACGGCCCCCTTGACGCCTACAAGACAAAGCATTTTACCAAGGTTAACGCCCGCCATTTCGAACCAATTATTGATGGTATGTGGCGGGTTGTACACGAGTCTGGTGGAACAGGAAAAGAAGCTCAATTAAAAGAAATTGTTGTTTGCGGCAAAACCGGTACCGTACAAAACGGCCCCAATCGAGAAAATCACTCTGTTTTTATTGCTTTTGCTCCACGTGAAAACCCAAAAATTGCCCTGGCTGTTTTCGTTGAAAATGCGGGGGCCGGGGGGTCCTTTGCTGCCCCCATCGCCGGACTAATGATAGAAAAATACCTTAAGAAGGTGGTTACCAACGAAGCTAAAGAGAAAAAAATAATCAACACAAAAATATTAAGGTAAATCGCCCAGATAAGCATGAGAAAAAATGAACAGATTTTCTTTCGAATAGACTGGCCCCTCCTCGTGGGAATTCTTCTATTAATGATGTTGGGAATCCTAACTGTTTACTCCGTAGCATATACTCCCAAGGCCCCATCGATTTTTGATTTTAGCCAAAAATATGGGAAGCAACTGTTTTGGGTTTCGATCTCTCTCTTTTTCGGCTTTATTATTCTGCTTATAGACTCCTCTATCTATCGTAAGTATGCGGAAATCATCTATTTTTCGACCCTAGTTCTGTTGGTTTTAGTTCTTTTTATGCCCCCAGTAAACGGGGCTAGAGCCTGGCTCGGAATCGGTAGCTTGGGAATTCAACCCGCGGAATTCGCAAAAGTATCAACCTCCCTACTATTGGCCAAATGGGTGGACATGACCAACATGAAACTGCAAGGACCTAGAACTGTTTTTGAGTATCTCGCAATTATTTTTATTCCTTCTCTTTTCATTGCTTTACAACCAGACGCCGGAACACTACTTGTGTTTACATCTTTTTTCTTTGTCATGTATAGAGAGGGTATTTCATTTGACCCCGTTATACTTTATGCACTGAAGTTTTTTCCTAATTTAAAATTTAAAACCACTTGGTTGGGCACCCACTTTATTCCCTTTCTTTTTTTTCTCTTAATTATGAGTGTTACGAGTCTTTACTTGAGCAATGTCAACACCGATTTCTTTGGGGTTCTGCTTTCAGGAACAACCGCCCTTTCATTATTTATTTCTATATTGGGTTTGTTAATATTCGGGGTGGTTTTATTGTTGGGATATAGGAGGCAACGGGCCAAACATTTAATCATTCTTGTCGGCAGTTATTTATTCACGCTTCTAGTTATACTGTCTGTTACCTTCGTTTTTAACCATGTGGCGAAGCCCCACCAAAAAAACCGTATTGAATTGGTTCTTGGCTTAAAAGAAGACCCCAATGGCACAGATTACAACAGGAACCGAGCAATGGCCGCTGTTGGTTCGGGAGGAGTTATTGGAAAGGGGTACAAAAACGCATCCATATCTAGCGTTAGAAGCAATCATGTGCCCGAAAGTGAAACCGACTTTATCTTTTGTCCTTTTGCCGAAGAATGGGGTTTTATTGGGGCGGTAGTTTTGCTTTCAACTTACTTATTTGTGTTATTTAGAATATTCATAATTGCAGAAAGACAAAGAGGCCCCTTTTTTAGAGCCTATGCCTATGCCGTTGGCGTCATTATGTTTTATCACTTTGCAATTAACATAGGAATGAATATTGGGCTTTCCCCTGTCATTGGAATTCCATTGCCCTTTATGAGTTATGGTGGGTCTTCCATGATGGCCTTTTCTATTATGGTTTTCATTTTATTAAAACTTGATAGCCAACGCTATGATTTCTTGCGATAATTTTTATTTTTGATAACTTTTTATTCAAATGAGCATTACTGAAAAAGACAGAAGAAAATACACACTAATCCTTTGGTTTACAACGCTCATTCCGTTTTTAGCACTATTGGGCCTATTTATATCTCAGACAGAAGACGAATTACCCCCGGTTTCCATGCTGGACAATCCTCCTGAAATGCAAGCTTCATTAGTTTTTAGTAGCACCGGGGACACCCTTGGTAGATTTTGGAGCGTAAATCGGACAAGCGTAACCTACAAGGACGTGTCTCCCTATGTTTTTGACGCATTGATTGCCACAGAAGACGAACGATTTTTGGAACATGCGGGTATAGATTTCCGAGCAACCCTGAGGGCTTTTACCTCCTTTGGTAAATCCGGGGGAGGATCAACAATTACGCAACAATTAGCCAAGAATTTATTTACTATTCAACAAAGGAAACTGCAAAAGGAAAAACAACTTCCTGGAATACAAGAATTAACAGAAGAACATGGGTGGTTATGGAAAAACTTAAACCGAAGCGATGAAAAGTCTAGAGAAATAATCATTGCAGCTCGTTTAGAGAAACGTTTTACTAAGCAAGAGATTTTAATCATGTACTTAAATACTATTGAGTTTAACAACAACGCTGTAGGTATAGAAAGTGCTTCTCAAGTTTATTTCGGCAAAAAACCCATTGCTCTTTCAAAAGAAGAAGCCGCAGTGCTCGTAGGAATGTGTAAAAGCCCTAGCCTTTATAATCCCTATGATTACAAAAAGAAAAACTATGTAAAAATTCTTGCTAAGACTAATAAAATTAAAGAATCGATGGTTAGTCAAACCGACGTGGCAGCAGCTCGTTCGAAAGACTCTGTACGAGCCATAACACGAAGGAATCAAGTGCTTTACCAGTGGTTAAAAAACAGTGAGGCCAACAACCCCGCCCTACGCTATAAGCTTTCTCGTAGTGAATACGAGCGTCTAATTCAAAAGCCAATCATTACAAAATTCAAAGTCTTCGACCATAAAGAAAATATAGCACCCTATTTCGTAGAAGCCCTGCGCACTGAAGCAAATGACATCTTGCATCAAAAAAATACAGACGGCTCCTACAAAATAGTACGAGAAGACGGAGAACCTTATGATATATACAGCGACGGATTAAAAATTTATACCACCCTAGATATCCGCCTACAAAAATATGCGGAACAGGCAGTTGAAAAACATTTAAGCCAAACCCTTCAGCCGGCATTCAACCGAAATAACCAACAACTGAAGAATTTTCCCTTTACCAATAGTACTCCTACCGAGACGGTCAATTACACCATGAATATGGCTCGGAAAAATTCCAAAAGGTATCAAATCTTATCCGAAGTGGGTCTTAACCACAATGAAATTATAAGAACGTTTGATGTTCCTGTCAACATGCGTGTTTTTTCTTGGAGCGGCGAAAAAGACACCGTTATGACCCCCAATGACTCAATTCGTTACTATAAATCGTTTTTGCATGCGGGACTGGTGAGTATTGAGCCTCAAACAGGTTTCGTTCGTGCATGGGTCGGCGGGACTAATTTTAAACATTTTTCGTACGACCATGTTCGTCAAGGTGCGCGACAGGTCGGGTCCACCATCAAGCCCTTTGTTTATGCTGCTGCATTAGCCATGCATGTCGTTACACCATGTACTATTTTTGGTGCAGGCGATTATAGTGTAAGAATTGAAAACAAAGATCATAAAGTTGTTGGGCGCTGGCGACCTAAAGGTGGCGCGTCGGGAAGTTTCAAAATGGGGCTTGCGAATTCTTCAAACCCAACTACCGCTGCTGTAATGGGGCGTATGGGGGCCTATAACCCTCATTACAAAACAGGAGGTCCTTTTCAAGTTAATAATTTACTTAAGTCAACGGAAATCGTCGTTCCTATGGACCGCGTGGTTCCATCCATTTGTTTAGGATCTATTGAACTACCTATAATCAAGATGACTGCCGCTCAATGCATCTTTGCCAACAATGGGGTTTACACACGTCCAACGACCATTGAACGAATTGAAGACCGCAATGGAAAAGTAATTTATGCCGCTTTTCCCGTCCAAAACCAAGCACTAAACTCAACGGTTGCTTATGAAATTTTAAAAATCATGAAGATGGTGGTAACAAGAGGTACAGGAAAAGGTCTTATTGGGGGTAAATATGGAAAAATCCCTCCAACAGCAGGTAAAACGGGAACCACTCAAAGGAATGCGGACGGTTGGTTTATTGGCGTTAGACCCGATCTTGTTACTGGAGTTTGGGTTGGCGCAGAAGACCCGTCTGTTCGATTCCTTTCCACGGGAGAAGGACAAGGAAGTAGAGTTGCTTTACCTATCTATGGTTATTACATGCAAAAAGCTTACAAAGACCCCGCTTTAGCCCTGTCAATAGAGGACTTTGAAGAGCCCTCTGATTACGATGAAGAAAGTTACAGTTGTGATGACGGGCCTCCCCCGCCCGAGGGCAAAGGTGAGAGCAATGGAGTACCCGGGCGCGGCAACAGGCGTTCAAATGAAGAAGAAAAGGATGTTGGCGAAGAAGCTGAAGAACTTTGGGAGGAAGGAGGCGTGTAGATATGAATAAAGTTAAAAAAAACGTAGCAGAGGCATTAGAGGGTATTGGAGACAATATGACTTTAATGTTAGGAGGCTTTGGGTTGTGTGGCATTCCTGAAAACGCAATAAAGCAATTAGTCCTTCTCGGGGTTCGTAACCTAACCTGTATTTCAAACAACGCAGGAGTTGACGATTATGGTCTTGGGCTGTTGCTTCAAAACCGTCAAATTAAAAAAATGATTAGTTCCTACGTCGGAGAGAACGACGAATTTGAGCGGCAAATGTTGTCGGGGGAATTGGAGGTAGACCTTATTCCCCAAGGTTCCTTAGCAGAAAGGTGCCGTGCTGGAGGGGCTGGGATCCCTGCATTTTATACCCCCGCTGGGTATGGGACCGAAATTGCCGAAGGAAAAGAAACGAAGGTTTTTGATGGAAAACCGCACATATTGGAAACGTGTTTGACCGCAGACTACTCCATCGTTAAGGCTTGGAAAGCCGATACCGAAGGAAATTTAGTGTATAAAGCAACGGCGATGAACTTTAACCCCGTAATGGCGATGGCAGGTAAAATCACGATTGCAGAAGTAGAAGAAATCGTTCCGGCGGGAGCTTTAGATCCCTCCTTTATTCACACTCCAGGAATCTTTGTTCAGCGAGTGTTTCAGGGAGCGGTTTTCGAAAAAAGAATTGAGCAACGGACAACAAGGAATAGGGAAGAAAATGGCATTAGATAAAATAGGCATCGCCAAACGAATTGCACAGGAACTTCAAAGTGGTTGGTACGTTAATCTAGGTATCGGCATCCCTACTTTGGTCGCGAATTATGTGCCCCACGGGTTAGATGTTGAATTTCAATCCGAAAACGGAATCTTAGGCATGGGTCCCTTTCCCTTTGATGGGGAGGAAGACGCAGATTTAATCAATGCTGGTAAACAAACCATAACGGCTAAGCCGGGAGCCGCTTTTTTTGATTCTGCGACCTCCTTTGCGATGATCCGTGGAAAACACGTTCAATTAACTGTTCTAGGTGCCATGGAAGTTTCTCAAAGCGGAGACATTGCAAATTGGAAAATACCTGGAAAAATGGTCAAAGGTATGGGGGGGGCCATGGATTTAGTCGCTTCGGCCGAGAATATTATTGTAGCCATGATGCACAGCAATAAAGCGGGAGAATCAAAATTACTAAAAACCTGTACCTTGCCTCTTACGGGAGTGGGCTGTGTTAAAAAAATCGTAACGGAACTCGCGGTACTGAAAATCGAAGAGGGAAAGTTCTGGTTAATGGAAAGGGCTCCTGGTGTAAGCGTTGAAGAGATAAAACAAAAAACAGAGGGCGAATTGGTCGTCCCTGATTTCGTTCCAGAAATGGTCTTTTAAATGGTTTTTTCGGAACTCCAAACCATTGCCCTTGAAGCTGCCGTGGAAGCCTCAATTGCGATTTTGGAGGTGTATCATCAAGACTTTTCAGCAAGGATCAAGAACGATGGGTCTCCCGTTACGAAAGCAGATTTAATCTCCTCTAAGCTCATATTAGACAAATTAAAGCACACGCGCTTACCGATAATAAATGAAGAAACCCCAAAAGAAACCTATGATAAAAGGGTGCGTTGGGAAAGGTGCTGGTGCGTAGATCCCCTTGACGGAACGAAAGAATTCATTCAAAAAAATGACGAGTTCACCGTTAATATTGCCCTAATTGAGGATGGCGCACCTACGTTTGGGATTATAGCAATTCCTACACAATCGGAAATTTATTTTGGGGGGAAACATTTCGGAACGTTTAAGGTTCCCTTCAATGAGGTGAAATCCCTGGATAAGACACAAAAAATAATCCATAAAACCACTCAAGAGAAAACACTAACCCTTCTTGCGTCCCGTAACCATCGTTCTGAAGGAACGGACACCTACCTAAATGGTCTTAAAAAACACGTTGAGACAATAGAAATATTGTATCGAGGTTCTGCTATGAAGTTTGTGGATTTGGCCATGGGGCGGGCTCAGCTTTACTTAAGAGATACCCCAACCATGGAGTGGGATGTTGCCGCTGGCCATGCCCTTTTAGAGGGTGTCGGGGGTGCTGTCGTGGATCTTGGAACAAAGCATCCACTTGTTTACAATAAAAAAAGCTTATTCGTTTCAGGGTTTATTGCTACAACTAATTTATCTTTACTCCGATGGCAAACCGAGGGTATTTAGCGCTGGGCTTCATTTTTTGCTTTCTTTCATTATTTAAAGCCCAAATACCCCAATGGAACCAGCGGCTGAATAATTCAAGCGATAAATCCTGGATTGATTTTGGGTTTAGTAACGACAGTACTCCATCTAGAAAGGCTGCATCACCGCCTTGGGCGCAAACCTACCCCCTGGCCTACACGGATTCCTGTGGATCTTTTTTTGCGCTTACTCCCTTGGTTAATTTTTCCCTGGGCCATGAACTGGGGGTGGATACCCTAAGATATCAAAATAGCCGCGGCGCATTAATTCTTGCCGGAGGGAGGACTTTAAAAATACACACCCTTCTAATGGAAAACCAAGCCGTTTTTCCCAACTACCAGAGGGACTTTATCCAAAAACACGGTGAATTTTATTTCAATTCAAATGGCTACACCCAATCGAATGGTATGGTTCCCGGCGAAGCAAGGACGAAGCCCTTCAAGGATTCCGGGTTCGATTATTTGTATGCCCGAGGGGGATTCCAATGGGCGCCCCGAAAACGAATCATGATTTTTGGTGGTAATCAACAGATACTTATTGGGTATGGCGCCCGATCTCTTTTTTGGGGAGACCATAATCAAGCCTTAATTTTAGGCGCTCAATACCACATCACAAAACACATAAGCTATGTAAGTAGTAGAGGACGGCTGTATGATTTACTTCGACGCCCCTCCTTTGAAGGGGTTGAAAGCAATTATTACAAGAGAGGATATGCCTTAAATGGATTGGTGTTTAGATGGAAAATACACGAAGCATGTTTGGTATATCAATCCCTATGGAATGGCGGCTCCCTTACGAAAGAAGCTCGGATTTCACCCTACTTTTGGGTTCCGATTCCAGGACTTAATTTTCTTGATAAAAACACTTTTTACCAACCACAAATTGGTGTGTGCTACAAAATTCAACCCACGAAAACCCTACAGTTTTATGGAGAGGTTTTCACACGAAACTTCATTAAAAACACAATGAGTTTTCAAGCTGGGGGAAATTTCATTGGGAAGGTGACACAAAACCTTTATTTAAATGCGCACGTTTCTTTTTTACATACTGGAAATTCATTTTACGGAGACACCTTTGAAGGAGGGTTTTCTCATAACAATTTACCTCTGGGGTCTCTTCTAGGAAACGGCGTCGATGAACTTCAAATTATAACCCAATGGCGCATTAAACGCCTACAAGTAAACCACCAGACGCACTATTACAAAATTAACAGCCCAAAAAACATAATGTTTCTTCCTTCCACACCATCAAATGACCCTATATTTCATTCTGTAATGGAGGTTGGGGTCTTAGTAAATTACCCTTCACAGCTACTGATTTATTTAGGGATGGATTTTAGGACATCCCATAATAATACCTTGTTTTGGTCCGGTGGAATAAAAACCGCATTATTTAGAAACCAACATGCCTACTAAATTAGTTCTTCTATTTATTTTGTTGCAAAGAGGTTTGGGGTTTTCTCAACCCGTTTTTTTACAGGAGGACTCTTTGTTTTGTTTGACTTTACGCCCCAAAACGGCCCCTATTTTCCCCTTCTTTGATAAAGCAAACACTCCTTTCATTAAAAATAGAGTCCAAATGCTCCCCTTAATAGATGGGGCGGTCGCATTTCATGAGAATACCATCTTTAAAACGCATGTTGGGGGGCTGTTTAATTGGCAGGGATCCAGATGCTATTTAAGGCTCGGGGCCCTTGGGGGGATAACCAATAATACTTCCCTGTTTGTATCAAACTGGTTCGAAAAGCCTTTGAAAAACGGCGTAAACATGTCCATATTGCCAATGATACGATTCGGTTATAAACCAACGACATACGTTAGTGCCCAAATTGGATTTGATAGAAATTTATATGGTGATGGTAACCGATCCCTTTTTCTTTCTGATATTGGTAAACCCTATCCCTTCGCCTCGCTTCGTTTTAATCTCGGGCCCATCACCTACCAATCGATGGTATCTTATCTTTTTTCCCCGTCTTACCTTAATAAATTTAAGGTCTGTCATTTCTTTCATTGGGCGGTAAATAAAAAGCTTGTATTCAATGTGTTTGAAAGCGTTTTGTTTAATAGTGGAGACACCACTTCCAATCGCAACTTTGATCCTTATTATTTAAATCCCTTTGTTTTTATTCGACCACAAGAGTACGCCATTGGGTCTAGCGACAATGTTCTCATTGGCTTTGGCGCTTCCCTTTCCTTTTTAAAAGCTAAACTTTATGGACAATTCGTGGTGGATGACTTTTTAATTTCTTCCCTTGCATCCGGAGGAAAATATTGGGGAAACAAATGGGGGCTTCAATTGGGGTGGAAACATTTTGCCACCAAAAACAAGTATAAAATTATGAGTCGAATAGAGGGCAATCTGGTTCGCCCCTATACCTATTCACACCTGGGACCCTCCTTAAATTATTCCAATGAAAATTCAAGCCTAGCGCATCCTTATGGTGCTAATTTTTTAGAGGTATTCGAGTCACACGCTATAATTAAGGAGCCCTTTTCACTGCTTGTAGAGTTGTCTGTGGGAAGAAAGGGTACAGATTATGATACTGTTAGTTATGGCGGGGATATTTTAGCACCTTATACCTTGCGGCCTAGCGATTTTAACATTTCGATTTTACAGGGTCGCAAAACAGATTTTGTTCGTTCTAGAATTAAACTGGGCTATTTCTTTAGAGAAAAAAAAGACCTAGAGGGTTATTTGGAATTAAATGTTCGATATTCAAGAAACACACAAGAAAAAACACTTTGGTTGTTTCCTGTAATTGGAATAAAAAGCCGGTTTTATAACGATTATCGATTTTAAAAAACTGGGTAGAGCAAGCCCTACCCAGTTCTCGGTTTATAACCCGATTATTTGTCTTAACTCTACCTCCGTAGCACTTCTTTTTTTTCCTTTTTTATCCATGAACGCTCGGTGAACGAGTCGTCCATGTATCGCTACTTTTTTGCCTACCTCAGCATGATTTAAAACAAAAGAAGCCATGTTTCCCCAAGCAAAGATTCTATGCCAATCTAATCTTGAAGCATATTGTCCGTTGTTTTTTCGATACGTTTTAGGTGTCGTTAGGGTAAACTTGGCTATTTTACCGCCATTGTTTAAACTTATAGCGGTGGGGGACTGGGCAATGCTACCCACCAAGGTTACATAATTATTCATTTTGATCTATATTAAGGGGTTCTGCAGCTCTTATCTAGGTGCACTGAGCTTCAAACCCTCGTTGGTTTAAACGATTATGAGGTCATTTGCCTCTATTTGTGCTCTTTTCACTACCTGTCCATTCATATATCGATAGCGGTACAATAGGGTTCCTTCGATAGCCAGTTGCATCTCCGGATAGGACAGCTGTTCCATGATCTGTTTGAATTTACCCCAAACAAGAATCTCGTGTTTTTCCTGTCTTTCCTTTCTTATCCCATGCTTGTTGATATACGCGGTCCTTGTAATAAGTTTGAATTGAGCTGTGGAGCTTCCGTTCGAAGAGGCTTCTTTGAATTGAACTAACCCCCCTTCCATTTTTCCGATCAAAGAAACGTGATTCATCGTTTTTTATTTTAACTCTGGGCTGGTACGTCCAAGAAGCATAAAATCATTCAATTCAATTACGGTGGAAAAACGCTTTGTTCCATCGGGGGCCTCATAGTTTTGATACGCTATTTTCCCCTCCAATAAGATTTCTTGACCTTTATTTAAAAGCCTTTCTACTTTTTCTGCCATTTTTCCCCATGTATTGATGATATGCCATTGTACTTCCTCTTGCCAGTCGCCATTTTTATCCTTGTAGCGATCGTTTGTGGCCACAGAAAACCTAGCCAGTTTTTTTCCAGAGTCGAAGGCAATTATTTCGGGTTGACCACCGAGTCTTCCCATTAAGTTTACTTTATTTTTAAAGTGATTCATCTTTTTAAAAATTATATTAATCCTCATGGACTAAAATCCATGTGCTTATCCTTTAAGCGTTTTTCGAAACGAAAGGGGATTTATATTATTCGGTATTTGTCGAATATTATCTATTTGTTTTCGGATAATTCCATTTAGAGAATCCTCAGATGTGTTTAAATCGTTTACTTTTACAAACAAACCGTTTATTATGTACGAAAATGTATTATTTGATAAAGTCAACGGTATTGGGTGGATAACCATTAACAGGCCCAATCACCTTAATGCCTTGAATAAACAAACCATAAATGAATTGCATTCATTATTAAATTCAATTCGAACAGACGATTCGGTGGGAGTCATTTGCCTCACGGGAGCCGGGGAAAAGGCTTTCGTTGCAGGAGCGGATATTAAAGAATTTGCTGCCTACTCGGTTGCACAAGGTGGAGAGCTAGCCCAAACCGGGCAAACCCTCCTTTTTGATTTTATTGAACAATTTCCTAAGCCCATTATTGCAGCGATTAATGGGTTTGCCTTGGGGGGCGGGTTGGAATTGGCCATGGCCTGTCACATACGGATCGCGTCAACGAATGCAAAAATGGGCCTACCCGAAGTTTCTTTAGGGGTCATTCCGGGGTATGGGGGAACCCAGCGTTTACCCATGCTAATCGGTCGAGGTAGAGCCAATCAAATGATTTGTTCGGCAGAAATGATCGACGCACAGTGTGCTGATAAGTGGGGCCTTGTGAATTCGGTCGTTGAGCCCAGTGCGCTTAAGGATTCCTGCGATTCACTTGCACAAAAAATTCTAAGGAATTCTCCAAGCGCTATTTCGTCAGCAATACGAGCGGTAAACGCAGGTTTCAACCCTAAAGTTGATGGATATGTCACGGAAATTGAATCCTTTGCCGCCTGCTTTGGAACCCGAGATTTTAACCTTGGGGTAACGGCTTTTCTACAAAAAGAAAAGGCTAACTTTAGGCAGTAAATGAACGCTTCTGTTAAACGCCTCTTTGGACAAACCGCCGTTTATGGGTTGCCCAGCATTATTGGTCGTTTATTAAATTATTTTCTTGTACCCTTATATACCGCTGTTTTTACCTCTCCTTCTGACTATGGGGTGCTTTCGGATTTATATGCTTACGTGGCCTTTTTAGTGGTATTGCTACCGCTCGGAATGGAAACGGCCTACTTTCGGTTTATTCAGAACCAAGAGGACAAAAACCGAGTGTTTAACGCATGTTTTTTAACCGTTTCCATTACCAACGTATTGTTTTTCATCGCGGTTTATTTTACGAATCCATGGATTGCCAAATGGATGTTGTATCCTGATCATCCTGAATACATTTTTTTAGTTGGTCTGATTGTTTGCATTGATTCCCTTTCGTCTCTTCCTCTGGCCCGGCTTAGGGCTGAAAATAAGGCGTCCAGGTTTGTAACGATACAACTAACATCCATCATTACCAATGTTTTATTAAATGTTCTACTACTGCTTTCCTTCTTTGATCCTTTACGGCCAGAAGAAGGGATATTAATTATTCTTATTGTAAACCTTATTTCGTCGGTCATCAAATTCGCGCTCGTTTCCGATATGATTTATTCTGTAAAGATCGGTTTTGATTGGGTGTTGTCTAAAAAACTAATCGCTTATTCCTTTCCGCTTGTTATCGCAGGTTTTGCAGGAATTATAAACGAAACGCTCGATCGCGTTTTATTAAAACAATTGTTGTATAATCCTGATGTTCCTGGCTCCTTGGAGGAGGCAACCGCGCAAGTTGGCATCTACAGTGCCTGCTATAAACTAGCCATGCTCGTTACAATTTTCTTACAAGCCTATCGATATGCCGCAGAGCCTTTCTTTTTTTCGCAAATGAATAAAGACGATAAACTTGTTGTATTTCAAAAAACCATGAACATTTTTATAGCCGTGGTTTGCACCGCATTCCTTTTGGTTTCAATAAACCTTGGTTTTTTCAAATATTTTATTCGCAACGAAGCGTACTATGAAGGGTTAAGCGTTGTTCCAATTCTATTGATCGCTAATGTTTTTTTAGGCATATACTACAATCAAAGCGTTTGGTACAAACTATCTAATCGAACATCCTTTGGAGCTTATATTTCTATCTGTGGTGCGCTGATTACCATACTTCTTAACCTGTGGCTAATCCCTGAATATGGATATATGGCAAGTGCTTTTGCAACCTTAATGGCCTACTTTATACAAATGGTGATGTCTTACTATTTAGGCCGAAAGTATTACCCTATACCCTACAACACAAATAAATTTTTCCTATACATTGGGGCTTCTTGTTTGATTTTCCTCGTTTTTAGTCTCGTTAGAATAGGATTAGGGTACGCCATTGATGTGTTTAACCAACCCCTTCTTTTATTCGGCAATGGCCTCATTCTACTTTATCTCCTTTTAGTATTTCGAAACGAAAAAGAAACGATACGCCCCAAACGGGTTAATTAAACCTGTTTTTTAACGCTTCAACGCGATCCTTTTGGTTGCCGATCGAAATAAAGTCGTCGTAGCAGACAATGGGCCGTTTTAAAAACGTGTAATCTGAGAGTAAAAGCGATTCCATGAGGCTTTCTGAAAGTTCTTGATCTTTGTAGCGTATATAATTTCGTGCCTTTTTAGAAAAAATCGCATCGTAACTTCCCGCTAGTTTTCGTAATTCCAACAATTCGATGGGGGTGATGGGATCGTATTTAATATCCCTTTTTTCCACCTCTTTCGGTAAAGAAACCTCCGATAGAATTCTTTTACAGGTGGAACAGGTACTTAAATAAAAAACGGTTTTCATCCACAATACGCGGCGTAAGCAGCGGTTAAATTATCTGCAATCATGGCTGCCGTTGCTCCCTCAATATGATGCCTTTCTAAAAAATGAACCAAAGTTCCGTCTTTAAACAAGGCAATAGACGGTGAGGAGGGGGGATACGGTAAAAAATACTTCCTCGCCTGTTGTGTGGACTCCGAATCGAAACCTGCAAATACCGTATAAAGGGCTGCGGGTTTAGGTCCGTTTTCAAGAGATTTTTTAACTCCCGGGCGCATGTTTCCTGCGGCACAACCACAAACGGAGTTAACCACAAGCAAAAAGCTGTCGGGGGTGTTTTGAATGGCCTCATCTACTTGAGTCGCTGTTGTTAATTCTTGAAAACCAACCTGAATAAGGTCGTTTTTCATGGGTTGAACTATTTCTGGTGGATACATGTTTTTTTTTACAAAGATAGGAAGTAAATTTCTTCTAGAACACCTAATTAATAACAACAACTTTACCAACCTTTCTAGCCGTTCCCTCGTTGTTCGCGGTCCAAAACAAGTAGACGCCGGACGAAGCTTTAGTACCATCTAGCCTTCTGCCGTCCCAAACGGCAGTTCCACCATTCGAAGTCGTTTTAAACACCAAGTTTCCTGAAATATCGGTCACCTTAACATCCGAATCATACCTTATACCTTGAATGGTTATTAATCCCTCATAGTTCGGCCTTACCGGATTTGGAAAGACCTTTATCGATGAATAATCCTCATCGTCCCAAGAGGCATCTGATCGATAAGAAACCAATCCAAGGTCAGTAATAATGAATAGCTCGCCGGTTTCTTGATTCATCTTTAAATCATAGATGTTGTTCGAGATGAGGGGAGAATTCTCCTTCGTGAACTGTTGTACGATTTGCGAACCATCCGAGGAAAGGAGAATAAGGCCAGAACTTGCAGTAGCAATCCATTTTCGATTTCCTCCATCCACCTCAATATCTGTAATATGGGTTGTTCCAAGTACGTATTCTACATTTCCTTCAAACCTTACTTTAATGCGCTGAGCGTTGTATTCTCCTGATGCACCATCGAAGGCTCCATTCGGGTTATATAACACGGCAAATCCGGCATCGGTCCCAATCCAAAGTTCACCGTCTAAATCAACCGCCAATGCCGTAACATTCATTGAGGGTAGGGCTCCCGAAAAATCACCATTCGTTAAATTGATGCGTTTATCGTCTGAGGGGTTGTCGATGGTTTGAGCGGGCTGATATCCAAACAAACCACTGGTTTCTGTAGCGAACCAAAGGTTTTCATCCGCATCCACCACCATTCTAGTGGTGTACTTATTCCGCGCCTCAGTTCCACAGTCAAAGGCGTACCAATTGTCCTCTTGTGTTTTGACAACTAAAGGCTTTTCGGTATATCCGTTTAATACCCAGAGGTTGCCCTTTTTGTCATAACATACATCGGACGCTAATGACCAACCATTCCCGGCTAAGGAAAGGTTAAGTTCGCTATTGGTTTCATCATAAACGATACAGGTATTATCTTTTAAAATAGAAACGGGATAGGCCGAATAGGTCGCAACAGCGATTTCATTGGTGTTTCTTGGATTAACGGAAATATCGATGAAATCATGGATGTCGATTCCCTGCCATTGCGGTTGATTTTCTTTGTCTTGATAGCTCCATTCTTCGTTTTCAAATACATAATAACCGTTTCGGAGAAACCCAGGGCTTTTAAATTCGAGCCTTCCACTAGCTATGGCTAATTTACCTTTTTGCCAATCCATGGCATAAAAATCGTTTCGAGGAGGTCCTGGATAAGCAATTGCCTCGTAAGAAAATTCTCCTATGATACGCAATGGACCACTAAATTCATCCGCCACCCATTTGTCTCCATTCGGCAGGGTAACCATTTGGTTGGGACGAAAAAAAACACCCAAATAAAACGTTAATGCGCTTTCAACCAATTGCGCGTTTTCATCCAAGGACAGTAATGCTCCATCTGCAAGTACATCCAATAGCCCTTGGTGCTGGGTTAGATTGCTTATTTCTAATCCGGTAGAATAGTACGAAACAGAAATCGATTCCGTAGGTAAAAGGCGTAAAATGGTATCCGAACCATAGGCTTCCGACTTAGCAAGGACATATATTTCCTGATTAACCTTTTCTACCGCAGCATACTTGGCTGTACCGGGTGAAGGAATCCTTGGGTCTTGAACCCATGCCTCTGGCGCAGGAAGCATTACGTCTCCCAGGTTTCCCAAAAGCATTCGTGTCGGAGACAAGGCGTACAAAACATTGTCTTTTTCTTCAATATCAACAATTGGCTCCGATCCATTGGTGGGATAATAGGTTTCCTTTATTTCATTTTTATCTGGATTGATTAAAACAACCCCAAAATCCGTAGCCACAAAGACCCCTTGTTCGCTGCAAAAAAACCGATTAATTCTTTTGCTTCCTGGAAGGTTTGCAAGACGTATTGCCGGAATATTAATGATATTTCTTCCCCGTACAACATCAATATTTCCATTGGTATATCCTATGTAAAAAACCTGACGAATAGAATCAAAGTAAAGTGCCGAAAGAAGGATGTCGGAAAGTCCGTTCATTTTGTTTAGAAGGGTCTTTTCTTTGCTGTCTAGGTGATATTTTAAAATCCCATTTTCATAGGCAATTAATACCTCCTCTTGATTGGTAGCAACATCAATGGCTTGTTTGGTGGCCGTATGCAAACGCCAAGATCCTGTTTCAATTTGTGCAGAAAAGCTAAATGACAGGCAAAAAAGCAAATACGAGCAAAGTCGATACATCATAGCACAAACGTGATTTAAACAAAAATATTCCTAAAAAGACGGATTTCAAAACAAGGGTAGATTAATTTGTCATAAAAAGCCCTTATCTTCGAAATCACTTTACAATGTCTTATACCCAACGTCAAATATACGCCACGGGGCTTTTTTTGTTTCTTGTTCCAACGCTTATTTTTACACTTAGTAGTTTGGTCCTCTTGCTCAAACTACCTCTGTTTGGAAATATGTTTCCGATTTCCTTTGTTGTTGCTACATTTTTAACCCATCGACTTAGCATGGATAAAGACACATTAATTTCCGTGAAAGCGTTTCTATATCTGATTATCGGCGGCGGATTAATGTTCCTTTCTTTTTGGATTTCCGGATGGTTTTACGACGTTTCTTTTGACGGCCAATGGTACCATCAAGACGCCATTTTGTTTTTTTCTAAAGGATGGAATCCGTATTACGACCCCTTACTTACTGATGGGGTGGTTTCTGGAAATAATGCTAATTATGTAAACCACTACCCTAAAGCCACCTGGATATATCAAAGCATTGTTTATCTTTTCTTTGGATCCATTGAGCTCGGCAAGGCTCTTCACCTACAACT
>CAIJTF010000012.1 GCA_903823565.1 uncultured Flavobacteriales bacterium | reverse complement strand
GTAGTGTGCGATCGAATGCGTTACTTTAATTTTGTTTTCTTCTTTCCGTAAAGCAATGCAGACTTGAAGAATAATTCAGCAGATCCCAACCCCTTGTTGGCTGCACTCAATCGAGAAGCCGTGATGTCAACCGCCAATCCTAGACGGAAATATTTGAATTTGTAATTGAAATTCAAGCTGGCTGCATCGTTCCAACGATAAAACAATCCGTAGTTTATCGACTTGGATTTAAGGATGTTGGTAATATCAGAACCCGTTTCTAAAATGTTCTCAAACATTACCCCCATTACCACATTTGAATTCGGACCGTTTTTAAATGCCATTAGTTGTGGTTGAATTCTCAAATCTTTACGGCGAGTAGTTAAATCCACACCAGCGTTTACAACAATCTGCATGTTCATTCGATCACTGGTTTCCGTAAATGACATTTTCGGTTTGTTGATGTGATTTACTGCTAACCCTCCGAAGTACTTCGTCTTATTCCTCATTTGATATTGGTACTGTATACCCGTATTTACATTAAATGCGGAATAAGAGCTATTGCTTAAGTTATCATTTATGTAAATCGGATCACCAACATTCCCACCAAAGCCGAAGCCGTTCCAGTTCGTTTCCCATTTTGGAAGCGTAGGGTCAAAACTTTGTAATATCATTCCTGGTGCAGCACCAACCGTTAACCGAGAAAATTGATTAAACTGAATGGAGTAATTAATCGGAATGTCAACCTCGGTTGCCATTAACTTGCTGTTACCCGTTTGTTCGTTGATAACGTTCAAACCCAATCCAAAATGGTTATTGCTTGTGCCATCCGATAGTTTAAAATCAGCAACCAGCGCGTTGGTACGCATTGGTGCATCACCAACCGTTGGGTTTTGAAGTTTAAAAACCGTGCAGAAGGAGTAATCCTCGAAACCGCCAGCAGTGGTTGCAACGTTGAATAAACTCGGCGTTTGGTAAAACAAACTTGAATTGTACGCATATTGCCCCAAGGAGTAGGTAGCCGTAAATAACGCTACACACAACGAGGTTAGGTATTGGTTTCTCATCTTGATTATTTGTATAAGGTTACATTTCCGTTCAAGGATCCCGAAAGACCGTTAATTAAACGGTATTCTAATTTATAGGCGAAAGTGCCCGCATTCAGCGTCTTTCCTTTGTATGTTCCATCCCATCCTTCTTGAGGACTAGTTGTTCTAAATACTTGCTGTCCGTAACGGTTGTATACTTCAAAATTCATTGAAACAATCGCTCCACCATCTCCATCAAAGCCGTTGGAATAATCGCTGTCCTGATCCACGTTGGTGATTACCCGAAGAACGTCGTTTTTGTTGTCCCCATTAGGAGAAAAGGCATCAGGTACCGTAACAATGACGGAATCCCGAAAAAGTACACCCACAAAAACCGTGTCCGCCGCAATGCACCCTTCCGGTGATATATTATTAATGATATAATACGAATCGTAATAAGGCGATACCACTACCGTGTCGCAAACGCCCGCTAAATCACCAAAACAAAACACATCGTCACCGTTATTGGGCGTAACCCAAACCAAGGAATCTCCCGCCGCATAACCACTTATCACGATTACCGCTCCTGTAGTGACTGTTCCGCTTGGCCACATACCGCCATACATGGGAATAATCGTGTCGTCTATTGGAACGCCTCCTAAGGTATCTAAAAGGGTTATGCTCACCGTAGGGACCGAACCTACGGTAAGTACTTGACTTGCTGAACTTGTATTTCCAGTGGCATCCGTTACCGTCAGGGTTAGGGTGTATGTTCCCGCTGTAGCAAAACAGATTTGACCAGGATTCATCCCGCTGTAGAACGAAGGTGTGCCGCTCGGAAAGGACCAACTAGAAGACACGACATCGTTTGAAGAGGTGTTTTCAATGTCGATGCAATCGCCTTCGCAAATAACGTTGTCCGATATGGAAAAGCTAGCCGTGGGTTGAGAAAAACCAACGATACTTAAAACCGTGAATAGTGAAAGGTATACATATTTCATCATTGCATAACGCATTAAAGGTTGCGACGAAGTTAATAAAAAGCTTTTAATTAACCACACGTCCTTACATTTTGAGCAAGGCGATTACTTCAAAGGCCTCTCTGGGATCATGGACCCTAAGGATATCGCACCCTTTAGTAAGCGCAAGGGTATTCAATACGCTGGTACCATTGAGTGCCTCCTGTGGCTGCACCTTTATTTTTTTGTAAATCATAGATTTTCTTGAAAAACCACACAAGATAGGGCGCTCAAATATTTGAAACAGCGATAAATGTTGTAATAGCTCATAATTTTGTTCTAGGGTTTTCGAAAATCCGAAGCCTGGATCAATTATTATGTCTTTTACTCCCGCTTCTTGAATTCGATTGATTTTTTCCGATAGTTCGAACAAGACAGAGGTTGTAACATTTTCATATGCGGTTTCTTCATGCATTTCGTCCTGCGTGCCGCGCGAGTGGGTGAGAACGTAAGGAGCATTAAATTTTCCACAAACCTTCCAAAGCTCAGGATCGTTATTTCCTCCCTCGACATCATTAATGAGGTCCGCGCCTTCTTGTAAGGCCCAAGAAGCTACTTCAGATGAACTGGTATCAATGGAAATAAATATTTGTGGGAAATTTTTTCGAATGTAGGTTAGGGCCGGCCCCAAACGCTTTATCTGTTCTTGTGGCGTAACTTTCTTAGATCCTGGACGGGTAGAATTGGCGCCTAAATCAACAAAGGTGAATCCATATTCGGTCAGTAAGGTTAAGTACTTCGCTAGGGAATCCTCATCTTGGAAACGGCTTTGTTCAAAGAAGGAATCTGGAGTAAGGTTAACGATTCCCATGAGAAGGGGCTCTTGAAGCGGTAATAATTTATTGCGCAATCGAATAAATCCATGTGAACGAAAATGTTTAACTTCGGCACCGATAATACTACGCTTGGTCATGCAAAATACCTTAGATTCATTTACAAATATACTCACAAATTGCCGAGAGGTATTCGTAAAGAAAACGAAAGATTACGGTACGGCATGGAGAATTCTAAGGCCTATTGCCCTCGCGGATCAACTTTACATTAAAGCCAATCGAATCCGAACCATTCAAGAAAATGGAGAAAGTAAGGTAGGGGATGGAGTAGAAGGGGAATTCATGGCTATTGTGAATTATTGCATTATGGGCCTTATTCAATTGAACGAGGGCAATCAGCTGGAGTTGGAATTGAGTTTGGAAAAAGCTACAGCCCTCTACGATAAATACAAAGACGAATCGACCACCTTGATGCTGAAAAAGAATCATGATTATGGTGAAGCATGGCGCGATATGGCTGAGGAGTCTTTGACGGATTTAATCCTCATGAAAATATACCGGATAAAACAAATCGATAGCAACAACGGGGAAACATTGATATCCGAAGGAATTGATGCCAATTACTACGATATGTTAAATTACGCCGTTTTTGCTTTAATTCTAAGAAATGTTAAATAACTGTTAGAGTTAATTCATCCAAGCCTTTTCGATTTAATTTCATCTAAAATTTTTTTCTATGAAAGCACTACGTACCTATGGTCCATGGACAATTCGCCTTCTTATTTCGGGCGTATTTTTTCTTTCCGCATTTTCGAAACTCTACCCGAATCCTGTATCGGCAATCACCATGTTTGAGATTAAACAATTGGCACCTTTGGGTTTTTCTCCACAATGGGCACAATACCTTTCCAGAACCCTTATTGGGGTAGAATTAGCCATCGGTATCCTTCTTTTGCTTCCGTATTATCTTCGACGCGTAATAATTCCCGGCACCATTTTACTGCTCCTCATTTTTATCGTTGAGCTCATCATTGAAATTATCCTAAGAGGGAATAAAGGCGCTTGCGGATGCTTCGGTACATTGATTACCATGACGCCTCTTGACGCCATTATTAAAAACGCCTTGTCGGTTGGATTGTTGGTATGGTTTTATTTTTTAGACAAGAAAAAAGATTTTACGGAGGATTTCCCGGTCCTCGGAAAACGCGTTCATGCACTTTCCATTGTTACGGTTTTTCTAAGTTCAATTTTGTTTATTTACCTCATTGCACCACTTGGTAAAGCCTCCAGTGGCACCCCTAAAAGGGTAATGGTTGAAGAAACCGATAATGGTGGAAATGCCATGGTGGAAGTTACACAGCGGTTAAAGTCCAAGAGAGATTCCATTGTAGATAATATTGCCGCTTTACTCGAAAAACAAGATTTAGCAAAAAAAGCGCAAGATAATGCAGCCGTAGTTTCGTTGGATCAAGCAATACAAGCCGAAATTGGTAAATTAAAAAAGGTTCAAACGGATTGGGTTGAAACAAAAAAAATAAACGATGCGCTGGTCGAAAAAGAAAAAGTTGATCCTGTAACGGTAAAATCCGGATTTGAGGATTTATTCCCTGACATCAACGACGGGAATAAACTTCTGTGCTTCTTTGCTCCAGGGTGCGACCATTGTAGAGAAACGGTAAAAATTCTTACCCAAATGAAAAAAACCATTCCTGGGTTTCCAAGCCTACGCATTGCATTCATGGACGAAGAGGCGGAACTAATTCCTGACTTTTTCAAAGTGGCAGGCAGTGAGTATTCCTACACCGTATTGGATATTATGGCTTTTTGGAAGCGATTAGGAAGTAAAAACGACGTTCCAGGGGTACTTTTTCTCAAAAATGGTAAGCTCATAAAAATGTACCAAGGAATTGATAACCAAAAATTTGATAAAGAGGATTTCAAAAAAGTCTTAATGCAATAGCCTTGTATTGATTTTTGACGTATTTTTAGGGATGCGTAAACCGTTTATTGGTGCTAATTGGAAGATGAATATGTTGGGAGGTATATCGCATGAATTCCTTACACACCTTAGCACATACCATGCGCTGCATCCACAAAAAGAAATCCTTGTTTTCCCTTCCATGCCTTACCTGGCATCGCTAAGCGATAAATTTAAAGGCCTTATTGGTGCCCAAAACGTTTGTCATGTTTCCGGATTTGCTGCCATGACCGGAGAGTCGAGCGCCCATCAATTAAACGATTTAGGTATTGAATTCGCCTTGGTGGGACATTCAGAGCGTCGAACCTTGTTTTTTGAATCGGATGAACGTTTAGAACAGAAGATCTCATCCTTGATGGACCAAAATATGGGCGTTGTTTTTTGTTGTGGAGAATCCATCGAGGTTCGTAATCAGGGTCAGCATTTTGCTTGGGTGGAAAAACAACTGTCCGGATTGATACCACACCTAACGCCAAGTCGTGCCAATCGAGTCGTTATTGCTTATGAACCTATTTGGGCCATAGGTACGGGTAAAATACCAAGCTATTCGGAAATTGAAGCCATGCATGGACACATTCGAACTTTCTTACAAAACCGTTTTGGGTCAGAAGCTGCCTCGATGGTTCGGATTATTTATGGAGGGAGTTGTAATGAAAAAAATGCAAAAGAGATTTTTTCACTACCGAATGTTGATGGTGGTTTAATTGGTGGGGCCTCCATGGACTGGAGTGCATTTCAAACCATTTGTGATTCCGTATGATCGATTATTTTGAACTTTGCGTTTGTCCGGAACCTTTTAATCCCTGGTCCGGGGTGCTTGTTGCCCATTTAGCAGAAATGGGTTTTGAGAGTTTTGTTGAAGAAGAACCCTTTTTAAAAGCCTATCTTCCCGCTTCTTTAGTATCCCATGTGGCTTGGGAAACGGTATTAAATAACCTTTCCGAACGTGGGGTGAAGCTAAGCTATTCAACAAACTCAATTGAAGGACAGAATTGGAATCAGATGTGGGAAGAACAATTCGAGCCAGTAGACTTAGGAAATGTGTTAATTATCGCACCTTTCCACGATTTGGATACTCAAAATAAAAAAGTCATTCGAATCTTACCCAAAATGTCCTTTGGGACGGGACATCATCAAACCACGGCCATGATGTGTCAAGGGATGGAAAAATGGGATTTTAAGGGAACACGGGTGCTGGATTTTGGATGTGGTACGGGTATTTTAGCCATTTACGCCGAATTGCTTGGCGCTTCTGAAATCCTTGCAATCGATATTGAGCCATGGTCTGTAGAAAATACCTTGGAAAATATGCACGAAAACGGCTGCTCGAAAGGGAAGGCAGTTCTTGGAGGTATAGAGCAAATTGAGGGCGTCGTTTTTGACAGAGTCCTGGCAAATATCAATCGAAATGTACTCATTCCCTCGTTTCAGCATTTCAATCGTTTGATGGTTTCTGGTGGCCACCTGTTGTTGAGTGGTTTTTTTACTTCTGATGCAGCAGATATTCAGGAAGTCGCGAACCTCTTTCATTTTAATTTAATTGCATCGTATGAAAATTCTTCATGGGCTTGTTTGGATTTTGTCAAAAACTAACCTTTGTCTTCTCCTTTTTTTATTGGGCGGATTCGTAGCCTATTCGCAAGGATTTACAGCCGATAGAAAACAGTTTATTAAGGATTGTCAACAGGTATTCGTGGAGGAAGATATGGGTAAAAACGTAAATGTGGTCCTTCCCGAATGGATAAACGCATCGGCATTAAACGAGTCCGCCTTCACGAAATTAGTGGATGCGTGTAATTCAATTCAGAAAAAACACGAGGATTATCAAGCTACTTATTACTTCCTGTTTTCGATGGTATACCAGGCGAAGAATAAGTTTCCATCGGAATTTAAAAGCGAATGGATTGGACTAGAAAGAACCTACAGAGAGGAGGAAGAATCAGAGGCTTATTTGGATTTTATATTTTTCTCCTACAAGCTTTTTAGATATCGGGCCCTGCACGAAACGGAAATAGGACGTTGGATATACAAGGGAGATATGGCTTGGAATACGTCCAAAGGCATAGGTATTCAATGCAATGCTGGGCAATTGATCGGACAATTATTAGACGAATCCGGTGGAGATAGCATTTACATTTATGAAACGGATGGTTATTTTGACTACAAGACCAAGAAGTTTGTAGGAAAAGGGGGAACAATCACATGGGAAAAAGCGGGCTTAAAAAAAGACGAGACCTTCGCCCAATTGTTTGGATATAAAGTGGATTTGAGAAAGATGGATTTTCGTGCCGATACCGTTCAATTAACCACACCGTATTTTAAAACCCCTGTTTTGGGTTCGATGAAGGATAGGATGGAGGAAGTGGAAGAACAGGGTGGTAAAATGCCCTACTTTACTTCCTTTGATAGCCGACTGCGGATTCAAAATTTACTTCCAGACATTGATTTTGATGGAGGATTTTCGTTTCAAGGATCGGACTTTGTGGGAATTGAGGTGAACGGTGTACCCGCTCTTTTGCAGTTTAATTACCTAAATAAACCGTTGTTTGAAATATCGACGGCCTTGGTCAATGTGCAAAATGAGTTGATTTTATCAAGGAATTGTAAGGTTAAAATGAAATATCCGAATGGGGACTCCTTGATTCATTCCCAATGCATGATGCAATTCAAACCGGAAGATGGAATGCTGTTTCTTTTTGCCGAAAAAAAGGGTAATTCCGTTATTCCTTTCGTAGATTATCATTTTCAAATTTCTGCGAATGCTCCATTGCTAAAATGGAAGACCAAAACCCCCTTTCCAAAATTCACCTATGATTTCGCAACAGCCCAAGAGCAAAAAATTGCCCAGTTTGAATCGATTAATTTCATCAATCAGAAAGTGGTTTCAAAACTCTCCGCCAGCGGTGGAAGCAATCCCATGGTGCAAATTATGAGCGTTTTTAAAAAGACAAAAAGTGAATCGCTACCTTTCGGTGCACTCGCATCGGCTTTGGGTACCACGGTTCAAGGAGTAGAAAGCCAAATTTTTTCCTTAGAGGCGGAGGGGTTTCTGGAGGTGGATTCGAAGAACAAACGTATTTTTCCGACCACCAAGTTGGTTAATTACGCTGCGGGAATAACCGGGGAAAAAGATTTCGATTTTTTGTCCTTTACCTCTAACCTTACACCCAGGGCTTTACTCTATTCTAAAGAGGCTATTGAAAAAGATCCAAGCCTAAAAGCCGTAAATCAATCCGTGGAATTCCTAAATGCCCGATTTGTTAGACAAGATTATTTCGGAGTCATTGATCTCACGAAGGATCAGTTGTTTCTTACAGGAGTAGATCGTGTGGTCCTTTCAGAACCTCAACACACCTTTATCTATCCTGATTCTACTTTTATCATCGTCAAACCGAAACGGGATATTCTCTTTAACGGCATCATAAATTCGGGAAAATTTACGGCAACGGTGCGTGAAGCTTCTTTTTCCTATGATAAGTTTAGTATCCGATTTTCGCAAGCGCAAAAGGCATCCTTCAAGGTAAATCCCATGCGCAAGGAAGACGGCGATACCCCAATACCTTTATTTAATTCCTTTTCCAATTTAACGGCGGAACTAATCATTGACGAACCTACCATGAAAAATGGTCGTTCTGAAAAGGAGGATGTCTATCCTAAATTATTAGTCCCCAATCAAGCAAAGGTTTTATACAACGATAAAAGCATCGTAAAAGGGGCGTATGACTCCACGAGGTTTTATTATAAACTTCAGCCCTTTGAAATGGATAGCCTCGATGAATTTGATGAATTATCCTTCCGATTAAAAGGCTCCTTGATATCGGGGGGCATTTTTCCAGAGCTTACCGAACCGCTAAAGATTATGAACGATTATTCGCTCGGATTCATCACTGCTGCACCACCTGAAGGGTTGCCGTTTTATGGTAATTTTTCCACCTATAAAAACAAAATTTTCCTTTCCCACAATGGTCTTCAAGGTTCAGGGGTGATCAATTACGAAACGTCTACGGCGGTTTCTAAAAACCTTACCTTTCTTCCTGATTCAACAATCGGGTTAGCACAATACACAAACCTAGAAAAGAAAGATGGGATTGATGTTCCCTCTATTGCTTCGGATTTAGCATACATATCTTTTCAACCCAAAAACCAAATATTGAAAGTAGCTTCGGTTCGGGAAAACCGTTTAAAAATGTTTGACAATCAATGCGAAATGGACGGTATGGTAATGCTTTCCTTAAAAGGAATGAAAGGAGATGGCGTTATTTATTTTCCCGATGCCAACTTAGAGTCTTCTGTTTTTACCTTCAAACACGACGAAATCAATTCAGATTCCTCCTCCTTTGCATTGAAAAACCGATTTGTAAACGAGGGACAGGCGCCAGTGGCCATGGAAACCAAAAACGTTAAGGCCAATGTATCCATGACAACTCGAAAGGGAGAGTTTAATTCCTTTGGAACCAAACGCATTAAATTTCCGCCGAACCAATATTATTGTACCATGGATAAATTCTTTTGGTACATGGATAAAGCCGATGTCGATTTTCAAAAAACGGGTAAGCAGCAAACTACCTTCGAGGCCGGGGCTGATATTGAAGAACCTAATTTTTTCTCGATGCATGATGACCAAGATACCTTACAGTTTCGCTCCTTGTTTGCACGGTATGACTTAAAGCTTCAAACCCTGTTTTGTAACAAAGTGAATTACATTCGGGTGGGGGATGCCAAAATTTTTCCAGATTCGTCCAAAGTCATTATTCGTCGGTATGCGGTTATGGATCCTTTGAAAAATGCTACAATTATTGCCCCATACATTACCAAATACCATACGTTTACCAATGCGGATGTTTCCATTACGTCCAGAAAAAAATACGAGGGGAAAGCCGATTATCCTTACTTTGACCGCGACAGCACCAAAACAGTTTTGAAAATGACCTCCATTCGGTACGCGAATTCGGTAAGTCAAGCGGAAGGAGAAATTTTACAGAAAGATAACTTTAAGTTGAGCAAAGAATTTGACTATTTCGGAAAAGTTAAAATCATTTCAGCCACACCAGGAATTTATTGCGATGGTTCAACGCGCATCAACCACCAATGCACGAATTACGATCGTTCTTGGATGGCCTTTAAGGATACCCTGATCGCCAAGAACATTCAAATCCCCATCTCAGAAAGTCCTGTAAACGATGCGGGTAGAAGAATGGCCGTTGGTTTTTTGTGGAAAAATTCGTCGGCAATGGACAGCGTAAAAGTGTATCCAGCCTTTTTGTCTAAGATACAAGGAGAGGATGATCCTGTAGTCTTTAAATCCTTTGGTTATGTTCAATATAATCCTGTTAGTGCAACGTTTCAAATCGCCTCTAAAAATCGCTTGAACGACCCTTTGCTTAATGAAGACATTTTGACCTTGTACACGGAATCATGTGCTTTGACAGGGGTGGGTAAAATTGATTTAGGGGTCAACCTTGGCGAGCTTGCTGTGCATGGATTCGGAACGATTAAATACGAAAACGAGAGCAAGAAAATAAGCAGTGATTTAACCATAACGGTGAAGTTTCCAATGCAGAAAGATGTTTTTGATCATGTTGGGACAGGATTAAGGGCATTAGAAGAACAAAAGAATGCAGACCTAAAGTCCAAGAAAGTTAATTTTAGTCAATTCGCTCCTTTCATATTGCCAAATGAAAAAATGAACGATCTTTTTAAAGATTATGAGGAGGATAAATTGAAGAGACTTCCTGAGGGCTTAGATCAAACGCTTGTATTGACAGGATGTCGTTTCGAGTATAAACAATTTAAATCGAAAGCAAACGAAACCGGTTATGCTCGTGGTTGGGTAACTAAACCACTTGAGGGTTCCACCACAACAGATCAAGAAGGAGACGAGGTAAAAGCAAAAAATACGCTTATGATCATCGGTATGGAAGGAAAGCCAATCCTCAAGGATGTATCCGGAAATATCGTGATTACTCAAACCAACCTAGGACAATCCAATCAAGGATTTTTAATGAATCTAAAAACGGCCGCGGGTAAAGAATATATTTTTGACTATGGAATGAATAAAAAAGATGGTAAATTGCTCATATTTTCAAACGAACCAACGATAAAAACTTTGATTGAAGAAATGAAACCTGACAAAAGAAAAGGTAAAAATTTTGTATTTGAATGGGCAGAAGAATCGGCAGTTCAATTAGCGATTCAAAAAATGAGAGAATTCTTAAACGCGAAATGATGGAAATCGTTCTGCTTTGTTTGCTGGCCTATCTATTGGGTTCTATACCTTCATCGGTATGGTTGGGTCGTGTCGTGTACGGCAAGGATATCCGTGAACACGGAAGTAAAAATGCGGGAGCCACCAATACCTTTAGGGTTTTTGGCAAGCAACTGGGCGTAATCGTTCTTATCCTCGACATTGGTAAAGGCGTTTTGGCGATGGTACTGGCAAACCACTACATTCCATCCCTTCCCTCAAACCATCTTTCGCATGATCTGATGAGTATCCTGGCTGCGATTAGTTGTATACTGGGTCATATTTTTCCGGTATTTGTTGGGTTTAAAGGCGGTAAAGGGGTGGCGACATCTTTGGGAATTTTGTTGGGAATGAACCCTTGGCCAACCTTAGTATGCCTTGGAATTTTCATCCTTGTCTTCCTCTTCTCAAAGTTTGTTTCCTTGGCTTCCATGAGTGCTGCATTGAGTTTGCCCATCGTGTGTTATGGGGTGTTTAATCAAAACCAGCTACTTAATTTAGGGTTTAACCTAACAATTGCTTCTTTGGTGATAATTGCGCATCGTAAGAATATTATCCGCTTACTAAAAAAGGAAGAACCTAGGATGAACTTTGGTAACCAAAAACTGTAAACCGGCTGCAATGCATACTTTGCGATGGTCCATAGCGTTAGCGTTAATTTTTATCCTTCCCGGGTACAGCAGCGCGCAAAGCGTCATCCAAATTGAAAAGCGTGCCAACGAAGCCTTCGAAAAAAAGCAATTTGATTTAGCCAAAACGGATTTTCAGCAATTATTGGCCCGCGATCCTATATCGATCGATTACAATTTCAAATATGCAGTCTGCCTATATTTTTCTAACGATAGACTGCAATCCAAAAAGTACTTCACGTTCATTGCTTCCCAGTCCAATCCTCCGTGTGAGAATGCCTATTATCTTGGGAAGATTTATCAATTTGAATATAATTTCGATCGAGCCATACAATGGTACAAGGCCTATCAATCGTGTGCACCGGCAAAAGGAGCCCTTTCGGTAAAGGAAGAAATCATGAATTGCGAAAGTGGGAAAATCCTTTTGAAAAAACCCAAGGCCTTGAGTGTGGTGACGAAAACCAGCACACTAATGGATTTGTTCTATAAAAAGTATAATTACGATGTTATTGGAGGGGGAGCTTTTGAGGACCTTGCCTTGCAATCGAAATTGGACAAAAAGAAAGGGTATACACCCCACTATTATTTTAGAAAAGGAGAAAAGATTAAGGTGTTTTCTAGCTATAATGAAGCGTCGGGTCGTCTAGAATTGTTTTATATCACAAAAACTTCTCCCGATGATTGGTCTAAGCCAAAGTTGATTCAATCCTTATCGGAAGAGGTTGCCGATAAGTGTTTCCCATACTTTGATACGCCTTCACAAACCCTTTATTTCTCCTCAAATGGGTTTAATGCCATGGGGGGATTTGATCTTTTTAAAACAACGTTTGATCCCATTGCCAATAGCATTGGTACAGTCACAAACCTAGACTTTCCATTTTCCTCTGTGGAGGATGACTTTTATTTCATTCCCATGGATTCTCTAAATCAAATGGCAACGTTTGCTAGTACCCGCAACAGTGCAAGAGGAAAGATTGAAATATTTGAAATTAAATTGGAGGAATTTTCCGATCAAATTATTTACGTGAAAGGGCAAATTAACGACCAAGTAGATCCGCAGAATAAAACGGCCCAAGTAACGGTTGTAGACGAGAATGACGGAAAAGTGTATGGTCCCTTTCCAACCGATAACCAAGGTAACTACAACGTTATTTTGCCGGGATCTGGGAATTTTCGTTTCATGGTCAAGTTCGATGGAACGGATAAAACCTTTGAGAACAAAAAGTACATCCCTAAACAACAAATAAATCAGGTCTTTTCGCAAAATATAACATACCTTATGGCGGACGGTATAGAGAAAGCTGAATTTTCCTACGAATTCGATGTTCAAGAGATGGATGCCTTAGCATTTAAAATGGGAACGGTATCGACGATGAATGTTGCGCCTCGTTTGTCCTTTTCCAATCCTACCATAAAACCCATTGAACTAGTAAATGAAGAAAACCCGTCTGAGGGTAAGGATGCCCCTAGCCAGGTAGGAATTCAACAGTGGATTAAGTCCTTAGAATTATCGGATACGACCCTTGACTTGGCTTCAAAATCCATTGCAGATGCATTGTTGGCTTACTCCTCGAAAACGGACGAGCTAACCTATGATGCAAAAAAAATAAACCAACAGATCAATAACCAGAAAGTGGAAAAAGCGGCCTTACAAGCCAACGTAAAATCCCTTTCTGAACAGCGCAAAAGCGAAGTAAATCCTTATAAACAAAAAGTGCTTCTGGAAGCCTTATCCCCCTTGTTGGATTCTTTGGTGGCGGTTGAAATTGAAATACAAGCGAAACAGATGTTACTGGAAAACATCAACCTTTCCGTGACCAAAATGAAGTCGTCAGGGGAAGAGATTAGGTCTGAAAACTTAAGTAATCAAATCAATTTGCTGCTTTTGCAAGACGATAAGGATAGCTTAGTTCGACTATTAACTTCCCAGAAGGATTGGATCGAAAAAGTGGTCCAGGAACAAAGAAATAATGCCGAAAATCAAGGGCTTCAAATGCAAGCTTCAAGGCAAAACGAACAAATACAAAGGGTAGAAGATTTGGAAGCTGAATTGGTTAGGACCAAAAGGGACTTTGAGTTAAACCAAGAACGCATTGCGGAGTTAAGTAAGAAGTCTTCGGAGGTTTCCAATCCGTCCGATCCTTCATCGGGTGCTTCCATAGACCAACTAAGAAACGAGCAAGAAGCATTGAAAGCAAAGCTGAGGGAAGAAACCAATGCCTACATCCAACTAAAAAACGAAGTGGAATTTCAAAAGCAGTGGATTCAAATGACTCAAGATAGAGGGATTTCATTGGATTTTTCTACGGAAACCTTTAAAAATTCTATTTCGGCTATTGAACCCGCGGCATCCTTAGTTTCTGAACAGGTGTCGGTTTCGATTGCGAACATTGAACTCAATCCTTTTAGTAAGGAGAACTTACGGAGTCAGGATAAGACACCAGAATCCCAAAGGAATCAGAAGGCTATTTTAGAGCAAGAACTTTCGCTGATCAACCAATCCCTACCTTCTATGAGCGAAGAAGAATTGGAAAATGCACAATTGAAAATATCCCAGCTAGAGGACGCTATTCAAAGCATCGATGGGGCATTAGCATTGGAAAAGGGCAACCCAAATACAAGCTCCAATGCATTGGTTTCGGTGGAAGAATCCAACAGGGAAAATACGCAACAAGAAAAGCTATCGAACGAGGTTCAATCTAAGGAGTTTGCACAAAATACTCCGTCGGATAATCCCGTTTCCGCCCCCAATTCTCAAGCAGTACAACCGGATAACAATCCTGATGCTGTAAAAAATAACCCCATTCAAAATAAGGAGAATGGGACGAATGACCCGGTAAATACTTCCATAGCCAATACTACGATTGAAAGCAACAATAGCGAAGGGGAACCTATCAAATCTGCTCAAGTGGAACAACCCGTTTTATCGCAGAACCCAGCTACCCAAGAAAATCAGAACACCGAGAATACTTCAACGGTTTCGGCCCAAGAGAGCGAACAATTTGAATCAAACCAATCGGGTAATCTGGAAAACCAGAATTCAGCCAACGTTCCTCAACGTGCTGTTCAAGAAAACGAACGATCTGTATCAAACATCTCTTTGACCACGGAAAACCAAAATCCCGAGCGTGCGCCTCAAGGTAGATTTCAAGAAATCCAACCAACCTTGACCAATGGTAAATCGGAGGAAGGGGAGTCCGGTAAAGCTCTTAACGAAGAGCTCTCATCACCATCTGAAAGGTCTGAAGCGCTGGTCAATAATTCGCAAAATATAACCCCAGTTGTTTCTGAGGAAAAGGAGGCGAATACGAACCGTGAAAATCAACCGAAGGCTGTTGAACAAACGCAATCAGTGAACGAAGTGCCTGAGAAGAAGGAAGGTTCAGAAAATCTTTCCTTACAATCAACGAATAACCAAAACAATGGTGAGGAGAATCAGGGGGCAGAAGCCAATAAAAACCAACCAAAAAGGGAAGTTGAAGGAAAGCAAGAAGTAGAAAAAAATCAGGAAATTGAGCTAGGTACCTCAAAGGTTCAAGAAGGATTGGTGGAAGGGAAAGTAAAAGGATCAGACCAACAAACTGAGCCATCGAAGGAGGAAACGCAACGTTCGAATGAAGGGGTGTATACAAAGGAAGTTACGCAAGAAACAATTCAAAATTCGTCGTTAAAGGAAGCCGCAGAAACGGTCGATATACCGCAGATTGAAGGAACAAACCCCAGCATTGAAAAAGCAGTACTTTCTGAAGAAATTTTAAACGAATTAGAGCGTCAAGCAAAGGAATCAAAGAATGAAAAATCGATTCAATCGTTGGGTCAATTGAAAAGCCAGCAAGAATTTTTGAATCGCTTGCTGGAAACCAAAGCGAAAATAGGAAACGAGGCATTCGATAATGTGTTTTCCGACTTGGATTTGGAACGTGTCCTAAAGGATCAGCAAAGGACGCTGAAAGCTTTAGAGGAAATTAATCCAGGCCAAGATCGAGAACATCTCGCATTAGAATCAATAAATGCGGCGTTAAATACCTCGGAAACCCGCTCCAAAGGTTTCATTTTGGACCCACCGTATTTTGAGGAGGCAAAAGGGGATTTTCCTGAAACAACATCTTGGAGCAGTTCCGCTTCATACGATTCCTATGTTTCGGAACGGAAAGCTGTGAGTAAGCAATGGGAGGAGATTCAAAAACTCAATCAAGAAATCGATTCGATAAAAGGAAGATGGATACAATACCTTAGCGTAAATTCCCCAGAGAGCGATGCGGTACTTGAAGGGTTGATGGAAAAAATTAAAGACAAGGAAGACAAAATGGTTTTGTACGATCAGCAAGTGCTAGCTTTGAGTAGTACCCCCAACGCAACGCTATTTAATGCAATGATTGCTCAAGGAATTGTTCCAAAATCCCGACCGCTTCAAACCTCAGTTAGTAAATATACCGCAGTGAATATGGAATTTGCTATCAATGAAAAGACCTCACCAGTAATGGGGGATATACCTTTTCTTTCAACCTTTCCAAAAGGGTTGGTTTTTACCGTCCAGGTGGGGGCCTTCCGAAAACCAGTGCCCTCCAAAGCGTTCTCAATCCTCAATCCTGTTAATGCCGAACGCTTAAGCAATGGATTGGTTTGCATTGTCGCAGGTTTCTTCGAAAATTCAGAGTCCGCTAATGCCTCGCGAAAACAAATTCGCAGCGCAGGTTTTTCCGACGCTTTCTTAGTTTCGTATTGTGACGGCATTCGCATTCCCCTGTATCAAGCGTTGCAGATGGAGCGAAACGGAGGGTGTAGCGTCCGAAAAAAGGAAGAATTATTGGCGGAAGCTGCATCTTTGATGAACGCTGAAGATGAAAAGCAAAAGGGGACGATGATGAACGAGGAAGTATACATTACGGTTCAGGTAGCTGCCTTAAAATCCACTACGGATGAAGCCAAGTTTAAAGGAATTCCAGAGTTGTTTTACACGACATCACGGTCAGGATTGGTTAAATACTCCAGTGGCAAATTTACCGATATCACTATGGCAAATGCTCGAAAGCAAGAGGCAAGAAAAGTGGGATTCAGTGATGCCTATCTGGTAGCCTATCGCGCTGGACAACCAATCACCATAGCGGAAGCGAAAGATTGGCTTGCTCGAAAGCAGCAAATGGAACAGTTGGCGTCGAATCAGAAGGTTGAACCAGTAAATACCGATTTATTCGAGGTTATTCCTTTGCCTCCGAAGCCGCGTTTTATTTATTTTAAAATGGAAGCGAATTCACCCGATCGCACTACCTTATCATCGATCAATAAAAACACAAATTTTTCCTATCAAACGAATTCGGCCTCGTACCTTTCCGGTCCATACGAGCAAGGTTCCTTGTCTCCCATGGTTTGGTCATCGTTTGCTAATTATTCATCCGAGTCCCTGTGGGAAATTCCTACAATCGTCAAGGTTGAATTAGACCCGGAAAGCGAAAAGTTAGCCTTGTTGCATAATTATCTAATGAAACATGACCTTTCGTTTTGCTTTGTTCCATCGGGTAATCAACTGCTTTGTTGTATTACTTCAGATGCCGACAATCAAGACAACATGCTTCGCTATATCGATAAACTTGGTTTAAAATACGCAAACCCATGAAAGAAAAGGAATCCTTTTTAGAAAAAACAGCCACGGTACAAACCGATACCCTAGCCTTGGTGCTTTACAACGATGATGTAAACACATTCGACCACGTCATTTTTTGCTTGATGAACATTTGTAAGTTGGAGGCCCTTCCGGCGGAACAGTGTGCTTTTATCGTTCATTACTCGGGTAAATGTGTCGTAAAATCAGGAACCTATGAGGTGCTAGAACCTCTTTGTGTTGCATTGCTAGAAAAAGGGTTAAGCGCTAAAATAGAAGCCTAAGGTTTCAGCAATTGATAAAACGATTTTTCAACCGTTTCATACGCATTATTAGGAGTTGGTTCAAGTGCGGGCGAGGCCACGAGGGTAAAGGATTGATCCACCAGTAAATATTGTGGGTATTTTACGATACCTAACTTTTCCCAGATGGGATCGTTCGCTGCTAATCCGATTTTTGGCCACGAAATCAAATCCAATGCTCTTACTTGCGCTTCATCCTTTTCCGGGGTATCGATGTAGAGGGTATAAAACGAAATTTGCTTACCATACTGCTGATAAAGTTTTTTTAGGGCCGACAATTGAGCGGTGGAACTGGTTTTGGAAGGATCAAATACATGCAGATAAATGCCTTTGTTTTTTTCCGGCTTAATTCTCAGAGAATCTTTTCCATTGGTCAAGTACAAGGGAATAAATTCATCACCAATCGTTAGGCGGTTGAATTTTTCCAGTATATTTTTCGCTAATTCACGCTGCTTTAAATAGGGATTGTACTGGGATAACAACCGAAGGTTGGTTTGAATCGTTGTTCGCGGTAGAAATTTGTTGTATTCGCTTTGCTTTATGAGGTAGGTGAGAATTAAATATCGCAATTCTGGATTGGTACAAAAAGGATTAAGGGATAGTAAGGAGTCTGCTTTCTTTATGGAATTATTAACAAGGGCTGAAAACAATTTGTTGGAAATAGTGGGTTCTAGGGTATAAACAAATTGATCGTAAAAACTCTTAAAAAAATCCATGTACGCATCCGAATGCAAAGCTACTGGTCGATTCTTCAAGTAAAGGTTGTATTTGTCCTCGGGAGAAGGGGAGCCCAGGAATCCTAAATTATCAATGGCCTGCCCCATGGAATAAACCCTGTAAAGTCTAAAAAAAGAACAGGTATCGGATTTATATTCTTTATTTACTTCATTTTTAAACCACATGATGCGCGTAACGAACTCTTCTGTATTCAGATCCTTCAAGGGATACACATCGGCAATATAAGTGTCCATCCAATTTTGGAAGCCTAATATTTTGTAATTAATATCGGTACTATCCAAATTGTAAAAGGTAAATTCAATCTCTTCTTGTCGGCTGAATTTAATGTTCTCCTCATTTTGGCTTAGAAAATCAATCGTGTATCGGGCTTTGGGCTGTACATACATAAAACCGGAAAATACCGCATTTCCGATACGTATTTTTGTAATTCGATCAAGGGGTAGGTTTGTTCTGAAAAATCCATTGGTATCGATCGATATTCGCTGAATGGGCTTGCTGAAATTGCTCAAATGGTCCTCAATAATCGAGATGTCGAAAGTAGTATTTTTGAACTGTGGAGCATAACCTTTTATGAATACTTGGGAACGAGTGTTCACTACCAAACCCAGAAGTAGCAGAAGGATAAATAGGCGCATACGGCTAAGTAATGAGTTCATGAGCATTGGTTACAAACAAAGTTATATCACCTCCATTCATGTGGATTTCACGAACCATACTGGCATTAATTGCCGAATGGGATTTTCCTGTTAATAGAAAAAGGGTCTCTATGCCCGATAGATCATGGTTCATGGTGGCCAAAGATTTTTCAAATTCAAAGTCTTTGGTATCTCTAAGCCCACGTACTATGAAGGAACCGCCTTGGCTAGCACAAAAATCAGTCAACAATCCTTGAAAGGAAACGACCCTGACTGGTTGATTAGGAAACAAGGATTGTATATGTTTAATGCAATTCTCGATTTCAAACATGCGTTTAGACTTGCCTGAATTATGCCCAATAGCTACTATGACTTCATCAACTATGTTCAGGGCTTTTCTTACGACCTCTTCATGACCTTTAGTAAAAGGATCAAAGGTTCCCGGAAAAATGGCCTTCTTTATTCCCATGAAAAAAAACTGAAAATTACGTTCCCAAATTTACGGGAACTTTTAAAATAGGTTTCTTGACTTAAATCCGTCTGTTTTCCATGCTCTACGATTAGAATTCCTTCACTGCGAAGTATGTTTCTTTCAAAAATTAGCGCTACCATTTCCGCATGCTGACGGTTGTCGAAGGGTGGGTCGCTGAAAATGAGATCGTAGGTCTCGCTGATTTTTTTAATAAAGGTAAGGGCATCGGATTTAATCACCCGTATGGAAGGGGTGGCATTGAGCCGTTCATTCGTTTTAAGAAGGTTCTTTATAACGCGATGGTGGCAATCGACCATGGTAATATCGTTAGCGCCACGGGAAAAAAATTCATAGGAAATACAGCCAGTGCCTGTATATAAATCGAGAATACGAACCTGTTCAAAATCCTTCGTATTGCCCAATACATTGAACAACCCTTCTCGCGCGAAATCCGTTGTGGGTCTTGAGGGAAATCCAGCGGGAACTTGTATTATTTTGCCTTTCAACGCCCCACCAATAATTCTCATGGCATAACAGGTTTTTGATATTTCTTTACAACGACTTCTAAGGTATTGAAGTTCGCCATTTGGCTCATCAGGTGTTGAATCGTTTCTGGTGAATGCCCAGCGTGTATGCTTTGAAGAAGTAAAACCCCAGGGTCTTCTGTAGCCTTGTTTTTCGTCAGCATATTGAGCAGATGGTAAACAATGTCTTCTAAGGTATCAAAGGGAATTGAATCGATGAAGCGTAAATCCCCATTTTTTTGTAATACCACATGGATAGCAGATTCCGAAACAAAAAGAAAAACGACAACCTTTCGTTGGCTATATAATTCCATGGACTGTATGAGGTACTCGAAAAGGGTAGGGGAATTCGGTTTAGAAAAAGTGTTTTCTAAAAACGATTTAGTCCACAAGGGTACGTTGTATATATGGATAACCTTCTGATGGTTTAATGAGGCGTGTTCAAGAATGGGTTCTGCTTCAATCGTTCCGTGTACCCGTTCAAAATAGTCCTTTACAAAGTTGGTATCAAAAATAGATGCAGGCAAGCTAACGGTGTATCCTGAGCAAACGTAATGCTCAAATTCTGGACTGTGAAGAAAGGAGGATTCGGTAATATCCTTTATAAACGCCTTGCTTTCTTCTATCCTATGGGTAAGTTCGGAGGATTTAAGGGAATACCTTAGCACCTCACCGTCTACGTGGCGAATTATGCTTAAACTTGTGGATTCATAGAAAACGGTGTACTTAACGGACATCATCAACAAAACTACGACAATCTAAAGAAATATTATGGTTTTTTTCAAGGTAAAGAATGCAATTAGAGGTTAAGAATCAGTCCTATTTTACCGCTGACCAACAAAAGGCAATCGCTACTTTCAATCATTTCCTTAACGCCCCTGAATCCAGACGATGTATGATCCTTAGCGGGTATGCGGGAACTGGAAAAACGACCTTGGTTTCTCACATGGTAAACGAACTCAAAACAGCCAAACAAAAGGTTAGACTCCTAGCGCCGACAGGAAGGGCAGCAAAGGTAATGCAGACCATGTCAGATTTCCCGGCCTCCACCATCCATAAACAAATTTACTTTATGGCGGACGGGTTCAATGAGCGGTCCTTTGTTCGCGCAAAAAACCTATATAAAAACACCCTGTTTATTGTCGACGAAGTTTCAATGATCGGTGTTGGAGATGGATACAACGAGCTGAATGTACTGGCCGATTTGTTGGAATACGTTTACAGTGGTGACTCCTGCTCCTTGTTGCTGGTTGGTGATCCGGGACAATTGCCCCCAGTGGGACAAGAGGAATCCCCCGCGTTGCGTGCAGAATACTTAAAAACCTTAGTCTTTGATCTGCGTATCTTCGAACATGGTATGACTACCGTTGTTCGTCAAGAAGCCGATTCAGACATTTTAATTAATGCTACGGAAATTCGAAACAGTAGGAATTTTCAACCGCCTTTTTTTTCAACCTATGGAAACCAAGTTTTTCGTGTCGATGGTAGCGAATTTCAGGAGATAACCGAAGCAAAATGTACCGCATCCCTTGGCGAATTCATGTTGGTTACCCTATCCAATAAAAGGGCTTTAAAATGGAACCTTGAGATTAGAAGCAGGGTATTTCAGTATGAAGAAATTCTGGTTCGAAACGAACTTTTAATGGTCGTAAAGAACAATTATTATTGGCTCAAAAATTCAGAATACGGATTTATAGCCAACGGGGAACAATTCATTATCGTTAGGATAATTGCCTTTGAAGAATGTTATGGACTTCGCTTTGCACGTCTCTTAGTTTCTCTTGAAAGTATACCCGACAAGGAATGGGAGGTGCTATGTTTTATTGACGCGCTCTTTGCGGAGCAGGTTTCGCTTCCCAGAGATTTCATGAAAAATCTCTTTTTTGAAATCGAGAAAGATTACGTGCATATAAAAAACAAGCGTACGCGCTATAAGGAAATCCTAAACAATCCTTATTTCAACGCCCTACAAATTAAGTATGCCTATGCATTAACCGTACACAAGGCACAAGGAGGACAATGGGATTATGTAGCTATGGATATAGGATATTTACCACCAGAAATGAAAGATAAAAATTTGGTTCGTTGGATGTATACCGCAGTTACACGAGCGAAGAAGGAACTTTATTTGGTGAATTTTCCTTCGCATTATTTTAACTAATCTCGAATTTTAGGCAATTTGACGGGTTTTACGCCGATTTTCATCGTACTTTTTTGAATAGCATTGTCCAATGCATCAATGAATTTCTTTGCCTCGGCGTTTGTAAGGTAAACCGTGGCATATTGAACGAGCTCTTTACGAAGCTGAATTAACATGGTTCGGGTTCTTAACGCCGACAATAACTCGTTTTTTGAAATATCATTGGTTTGACAAAAGGCGTGGGTATCAAAATGTTCAGAAACCACATTGGATTTCACGGGATCTGTGGTACTGGCTATTCGAATTTGTAAGGAACGGTTTAACTTGATTTGAATGGTGGTATTGCGAAGGGATTTAAAGGGCTCAGTTTCCCGTGTGTCAATACCCGTTGTCGTTTCTCGCGGAGGGTAGGCCTGTAATTCACGTTGCAGTGGATCGCGAACCAACACGGAGTCTTTCCAATAGCCGATACCGTTTCCCAACAAATCCAAGCTTACTGGGAATTTAGATTGTTTAAAGGCCTTAAAGAGCGCAGCAACAATAGTACTATCTTGGGGTTTGAATATTGGCGCACTGTACTGGTACGAGTCAGGGCTGAAAACATCGTTGAAATGGAGTTCAAAATCCGCATCATAATAAGGAATGGCATCAGAGCACGATATATGCATCATTACCTCGTCAGCATCTTCTTCCTCGTAATCTTCCGGAATTGAAATCAATTTTATGGTTATGGGTAGGGTATCCTCGGTAGAAAGAAAGGTTAAGTCTTGGGTGTATACATCAAAGGTGGTTCCGTCGGCAAACGTATACAATCCCTGTTTCTCTGAAAAAGTTTGCCACTGATTCCCAACCATGCTTTCCAAGCGTTGAATTCTCCCTTTAATTTGATTAAATTCCTCTTGCAAAGGCTCTCGCTCATCAATTAGGGTTTCGAGCTGATCGTAGGTTTGGTCGTAATGCTCATTCAACGAAACAATCAAATCTTGTTTCTCGGCTTTGGGCTTTTGGTGCGTCTTCTTGCGAGGGGCATTTATCACTTGTGACCCTTTCCCCGCTTTGATCATTTTTCTTGTATTTTTTGAAGCGCGTTTACCGACTTTATAATCGTAGGTATATAAAGTACCTAAGGCTCCGGATTCTTCATCAATCCTAGTTTCAATTTCCTCCAATTGGGCACTTAACAGCTTAATTCTTTCATCATAGCCAAGTTTTCCATTGAGCAATTCATTCAACTCGACATAGCGCTTGTTTTTTAGGTCGCTTAAGTATTTCATGAAAGTCGTTCCATCACTAAAACTCGAATCTGGCGTAAGAAATCGTGTACTTCTCGATCCAAACAGGGGATATTGCATATTGCCCTTTTCAACGATGACCATGGTTTGTTTCTTGGAATTATAGCCCCATACATCAAAATGCAATTGGGTTAACTTTTCAGGACCAAAGGTATTGAACGATAGAAGGGCATAGCGTTTTGTATTTACCTCTGCACGTTTGTCCTGAGCCAATGTGAAGCCGTATGGAAATAAACCAATGGCCTTGGGAAGCCCTTGATTGAAATTCCCAAAATCATCCACATCCCTTTCCTCCAATAGGCCGTTTGTATAGCTCCCATCGCCTGCAGCTACTAAAACGGTTTGTATGTCCGTATACGTTCCTCCCAACAATTCAAACAAACGTATCGTTCGCTCTCCAATCGTTTTGTTTAGGGCAATGCTCTGCGCCTCCAAGATGGCTTTTTGATCCGTCGCCTTTGAAAATCCTAGGAACTTTAATTCCATTATTTTTTCCTTTACCGAAATATTGGTTCGTAAGAGGGGACTGGATGAAGGGCTTGTTAAAAGGTCAATGGTTTTATTGGAAACCAGCGCTTTTGGTAGGGTATCTACAAAACACTTAAAAAAAGAACTAACCATGCTCTGGTTCCTCATGGCGTCTCCAAGGCTATACGCTTTAATTTGACTACACATCTCATAAATGGCCGTTTTATTACTCGCCTCCAGTAGTACACCTTTTGGGCATTTCTCAATGACGGAACGCTGTATGGTCAAAAATTCAGGGTTGTTGATGAGAATGCGATCCAACGAATCATAATTTATCGAGCTATCTTTCAAATAGACCATGGGGCCTTTGTACTCAAAGGCTTGACCGATATTGTTTTCTAAAATCGGACTTTTTCTAACAATATGGAACAAGTAGGCCCGCGTTTCAGGGGATAAATTCGGGTTTACCTGACTGAGACCGAAGATTGGAAAAAGTAAGAGAAAAAAAACGACCGAAAAGAAACCAAAAGGACGTAAGGAAATAAAAAGCTTACTTTTTAATAAAGGTTTCAACTCCATTATTCGTTTTTACAAAATAAATACCGACAGGCCAGTTTGACACTTGAATCGGATGATGATAAGTTCCTTCCTCCATGCATTCCCCTAGGATGTTGTGGATAGCATAGGCCGTACCAGAGTTTAAGCCCTTTAAGGTCAGGGATTCAGTAGGAGGATTAGGGTAAAGGGTGAAGGAAGGGATTTTAGCCTCTTCTAAGCCTACAAAGGTAAGGGGTTGGTCCTTGCTTAAAATGACAGTGCTGCTATTATTGAGTAAGGCAGAACTTACATTGATTTTCATGGTAATGAAAACGGGTAAATTGCTTGTTGAAAAATCATAATATTCGTAAACGTCTCGAACAAAAGCGACGTTGGTACCAAATACGGTTGCATTGGCCGAATCCTTTAAATGATAGCGAATCGCTGTGTAAGAATTCCCACCTGGGAGCATCAAGGTGCCCGAACCATCTACCATGGCAACGGAAGAGCCTGTGGATGGAACAGTACCCGTAAGTCCGGAGGTTACGGTGCCTGAAAAATTATCAATGAGGGGATTTCCTCCAAAACCAAATGGGTATGTCATGAGGTTCTCGGCATCGATATTCCAACTCGCAACAACCGCCCCAAGACTAACTTCATTGAACACAAATCCTTGCGAAATTCGTCCATTTGGAGTCGTAGCGTAAAAGGTTTGTAAATTACCTCCAATATCATAGAGCTGTGTCGCGCCCGAAAAAGAAGCATAGTTCGCATCTTGGGTCGCATCCAAAATTTGAACATCCTTGGTGATGCCAAAAATTCCTGAAAGCTGACTAAAATCCCACACGGCGTTACTTCCAACGGTGCCTGCGAGTATGTTTGCGTTGGAATCGCAGAGGTGAAGGGAAACCAACGATCCTATACTCGGTTCATTGTTTACATCAAAGGATTGGGCAAAAAAGGTGCAAGGAATCAATAAGAGGGAAATAATAGCTGTTTTCATAGGAGTAGATTTACTCAAAAGTAAAGAATTAATCGATTTGCTGTGTTCTTTGTAAACCAAAATATGCACGGTTTTTATGGATTTGATGCGTTTCTGTATCGGCGAGGCTCAAAGTCACCCGAGGAAAAAATGTTTTCTGCATCACGGGTAAAGTAATTTCCTTATTCATACCTTGTCTGCGAATACCTATGGTAACTTCATTTTCAATTCTATTCCGTAGGATTTCTTCTATTGGTTTATTCAGTTCCAGTCCATTAACGGAGACTATCTCATCTTTTTCCGCCAATCCACCCAAATCAGAAGGTCCTCCGGGAGCAATGGCATGTATGAATACACTTCCCTGCACCCTGTGTGCTTTCAATCCAAGTTCTCGTTCGCTCAGGATTGGGTTTTCAACGGGTTTGTACGATATTCCAAAATATTCAAAGGCCTCTGTTAAAAGGGTTTCATAGCCATTGGCAGCGTGTATGTAGCTTTCGAAAAAGGGCTTGAAATCAATCCCGCTGAGGTCCATTAGAATGCGAAGCAAATCCTCCTCTTCATACCCCTTAACGCCATTTCCAAATTCCTGGTAAAGTTGCTTCAAAAAGGTGTGGATAGACCTTTTGTTTTGCGTAGCAGCGCGTATTCGGTAATCAATATAAAAGGCAATTAGCGCTCCTTCGTTATAGATGGATACCTTTTTTCCGGGAGTACCTTTTACGTATCCATCCACCCAGGTGTCTATGGAAGAATCTCCCAAGGACATAGAATACCGGCCTGGATTATCGATATGGTTTTGAACCAGGGCTGAAAAAAGGTCAAGGTATTCTTTTGTTGTAATCACCTTGCTTTTAAGTAAATGGTAATCCCCCATGTAGGTGGTTATTCCTTCATAGACATATCCGAGACGCGAGTAGTTAATTTCTTGAAAACGATACGGCAGTAGATCTGCGGGTCTTATGGATTTTACGTTCCAAACATGATATAGTTCATGGGAAGCTACATGCAGCAAATCGAGGTATCGACTGCTATGCCATGCGTCGGTTGGTCCTAGAACGATAATCGTATTGTTAAGGTGTTCAACACCATGCAGATAATGGGTATTTGTACCGATCAAAAGGAAGGAAAAAACGTCTACGGGGAAAGAGCCAAACGCTTGAATCTGAGAAACAGTAAATGCCTCAAAGTCTTTTATTAGCTTAGCCAAATCCAAGGAATGATTCCCCAAATGGTGGATAAAGAACCGCTTACCATTGACCCTATATTCGTTGGTTTTAATACCTGGAGCCGCCAAGAAGGGGGAGTCAAACAAACGATCAATTCCATTAAAAACGGTGGTATTTTCTTGATGTTCGAGTCCACAAACTTTCCATTCATCCGGTAGGTCGAGCGATAATCGTATTGTACTATTAAATATGTATTTGTTGTAAATCAGTACGTTAACAGGGTTTATTAAAAGTTTTGATTCGTCTATAAAGGTATTTCCTGCAGTTAATACAGAACCATAATACAAGTAGGATAGGGTGATAAAATCCGTTGCTCGGGTGTCAGCCAACCATTCGTTTTTTCCGCCTTTTGTAATCCGAACGCGTTGGTTGTTTTGGTCGAATCCCTGAACATGGCTGATTAACGAAGCAAAATTCCCCTCTTCATAACGTCCGGGTCTCCATGTCGCTATGTAAAGCGTTGTTTCATCGTCAGGGCATGGAAGGGTAACTGTAACCTTTAGGCGATGTCTACTCGGTTGATAAAGGGAAAGGTGGTATTCAACCATGCTGCCTGTTAAGCGTATAATTCGTGTTGCAGTTGAATGATTTTCGGATCCGCAACATAGTCGTCGTAGGGCATCATCTTATCGATCATTCCTTTTGGCGTAATCTCAATGATTCGGTTTGCAACCGTGTTCACCAAAGCTTGGTCATGGGATGTGAATAACATTGAGCCTCTAAAATCAATCATGGCATTGTTTAACGCAGTAATGGATTCAAGGTCTAAGTGGTTCGTAGGTTCATCCATGAGAAGAAAATTAGCTTTGGCCAACATCATTTTTGAAAGCATGCATCTTACTTTTTCTCCTCCTGACAAAACGTTTGATGTTTTCATCGCTTCTTCCCCTGTAAATAACATTCTTCCCAAAAAGGTTCGTAAGTATACTTCTTCACGTTCTTCTTCACCCTGTGCATATTGACGCAACCAGTCGATTAGGCTTATTTTGTCTTTGAAATAACCATGGTTATCGTTGGGTAAATATGCAGTACTGATGGTAGTCCCAAAAGTGAAACTTCCAGTATCGCTTGGGTTTTCACCACTTAATGCCTCGAAAAAATGGGTTAAGGCGACGGAATCACGCGAAATAATAGCGATTTTATCTCCTTTATTCACCGTAAAGGTAATCCCTTGAAAAAGCCTTTTACCTTCCTTGCTTTTCGATAAATTATCTACGGATAAAATTTGATTGCCTGCCTCACGGTCTTGATGAAAGGTGATGCCTGGATAACGGCGGGATGAGGGTTGGATTTCTTCCAAGTCCAAGTTGTCTAGCATTTTTCTTCGGCTCGTGGCCTGTTTGGATTTGGCGGCGTTAGCAGAGAATCGGGCAATAAACTCCATAAGCTCCTTCTTCTTCTCCTCAGCCTTTTTGTTTTTATCCGCTCGCTGCTTTAGGGCTAATTGAGAACTTTGATACCAAAAGGAGTAATTACCTGTAAAAAGGTTGATTTTATTGAAATCGATATCACAAATATGGGTGCAAACGGTATCGAGAAAATGCCTGTCGTGCGAAACGACAATGACGGTATTTCTGAAGTCCAATAAAAAATCTTCTAACCATCCAATGGTCTTTATGTCTAAGTCGTTGGTAGGCTCATCCAAAATAAGAACATCGGGATTTCCAAACAAGGCCTGAGCCAAAAGAATTCTAACCTTTAGGTCATTTGAAATCTCATTCATTAACGCATAATGCTTACTTTCATCAATCCCCAGATTACTCAAAAGGGTAGCGGCATCGGTTTCTGCATTCCAACCTTCTAAATCGGCAAATTCTCCTTCAAGCTCTGCCGTTCGCATTCCATCTTCCTCAGAAAAATCCGGTTTTGCATATAACGCATCCTTCTCTTGCATGATTTCATAAAGCCTTTTGTGGCCCATGATTACCGTCTGTAGGACGGGGTATTCATCAAATTCAAAATGGTTTTGGCGAAGGAAAGCAATGCGTTTTCCCGGCTCTAATTCAACCCTTCCTGTGGTTGGGTCTTGTTCGCCAATTAATATTTTTAAAAACGTCGATTTTCCAGCACCATTGGCACCGATGACGCCGTAACAATTCCCTTGGACAAATTTGGCATGGACTTCATCGAAAAGTATACGTTTCCCGAATTGAAGGGACAGGTTGTGAACGGATAGCATGTGATAATTTTAGGGCAAAGATACGGACTTTGTATCAGTTCCTTAATTTTTGCAGGTGTAAACAAAGGCAGGTGGGAAATTCAGAGCGGTAAAACGAATCCCTATCTTTGAAAAATATTGTGAAAGTACCTTCTTTGCCTGAAGAGAATATTGGAATTGGACAAAAGCCCCATCCGGTGCCAAACAATCGGACGCAGTTTTAATGATGGAATTTTGTAACTCCTTATTCAAAATAGCCAACGGAATAGAAGAGATGATTAAATCGCACTGGCTCAAGGATCGTTTGCTAAGGATTTCTTGCAAATTGCTTGCTGAATCGTGTAAAATTTCGATGCCTTCCTTTTGGTATTTTTGTACAAGCGAACTGTAAAAACTATCGTTCAGCTCAATCATAATAAACGTACAATCTGGATTTTTCCTTTCGATAATGCGTTCCGTGAAGACTCCAGTACCCGGTCCTAACTCTACTATGAGTTTGCATTGTTCAATTGGAAGGCTAGAAAGCATTTTGTCGCTCAAAAAACGTGAACTGGGAGCAACGGCTCCTACTTTGTTTCCTTTTCTTAAAAACTGATTTAAAAAGTGCTTTTGGCTCATTAGGGAAGGTTGAACGTAGCTTTATTGCGATGTATGGTACCGATGACCTGTCCTTGCAATTCAGATATGGCATACGGTATTAAGCCTTGCGAATCGTTTTTAGAAGGTTGGTACATTCCGTTGGGTGTAAAGAGGGTAAGATCGGCAGCTTGGTCTGCCTTTATGCTTCTTTCTTCGATTTCAAAGGTTTTTCTATTCCTATTCGACAAGATATCTACGACCGTATCAATCCCTAAATCCGTCAACGTTAATAAACCGCCGTACATGGTTTTAATTTGAGGACAACCAAAAGAAGCCTGGTCGAATTCAATGTTTTTTTCATCCAAAACATAGGGCCTGTGATCCGATACAACGGCCTGAATAATATTGTTTTTTACCGCTTCTACTAAAGCTAAACGATCCTCTTCGGTCCTGAGTACAGGATTAACTTTAAACCTTGTATCAAAATCCAAGGTAGCATTTTCGTTAAAACAGAGATTCATTACGTGTACATCACTCGTAATGGAAACCCCTTCGGCATGGGCTTTTTCCAAGAGAGGAAGGGAATGGCGGCTTGAAATTCCCGTTACGTGAAGCGGTCGTTGGGTATATTTTGCGATTTCAATAGCACGATATAGGGTAGTGATTTCCGATAGGTAGGGGTGACCTCGAAGACCTGTTTTTAGAGAAGCAATCCCTTCATTTACCTCAAAGTGTTGAACCATAGCGCGCGATTGGGGGGAAACTATAATTCGGCCATCGAAGGAACCGGAATACGATAAAGCCCTGCTTAATAACCCATCGTTCATTTCGTGCTGGTCGTCTGAGAACCAATGCGCTCCGGCTTGATACATGTCATACATTTCGGCAAGAACGCTGCCTTCCATACCTTTCGATAGGGCACCTATAGGATGTAAGGAAACGGCATGATTTTCTGCTTTTCTTACTTTATATTCAACTGCCGTTTTTTGATCACACACTGGATTGTCGTTTGGAAGGACGCCAACATGGGTAAAACCACCCAGTGAAGCGTCATCAAGACCTGAAGTCAGGTCTCCGCGGTATTCAAAACCAGGGTCATTGAAACTTGCCTTGAAATCGACCCATCCTGGTGAAATACAAAGTCCGTCGTGCCTTACCTCATAGCCGTCTGATTCGTCAATCGTATCATCTATTCGGGTTATTACTCCCTCTTCAATAAGGCAATCCATTACTTTCCCATGGTACGATGAGGATCGATCTATGATTCGGGCTGCCTTGATGAGTATTTTCATGCTTTCCAAAATTTAATCAGTGCCATTTCTAAAAGGAAGAAAATCCATGCAAAGAAAACTAAATATTTCCAAAGTGAATTTGGTTTTTCAACGCGAGCCATAGTATTTTCTGCACCATCATTTAAAGGTGTATATAAAACATCCTTATATCCGAACCGATTGAATTGCTCTTTCAATTGGTTTTTGTCTAGATACAGCAGTTGTGATTCGGTACGATCCATGTTAAGGGCGATTTTAATCGGATTGGGTAGATTGACCAAATTAAATATGCCTTCAAACAAGGTTTCATTGGTTTGGTAGCTGTTCAACGAGATGCGTGTATTTTCACCATCGTTGCTCTGTCGAGGAATTATTTCTTTTTGTTTGTTTCGTAGCAAAACGGGGGCTTCTTCTTGGGGTCCACGAAATACAGTAAAGCCATCCGATTTTCCTATAATGTAATAGGGTAGTAGTTGCCGTAGGCTGATTTCAGCGGATCGCAATAACAGGGATGGAAACAAGGCATGATCTGTGAAGCTACCAAACCGTGATTGCACCGGGGAAGCTAATAGAAAGATTTGACCTTGTTTCTTATGCTTCACCAACAAGGGAAGGTTGTTTCTCATTTTTAGAAGGACTTCTGTTCCTTTTTGACTCAAATTTCTAAGGGGATACGATAGGTTTACTAAGGGAAGATTAAAGTTCTTTTGAACTTTGTCAAACATGCCTTTGAAGAATGGATTTTGATAATCGATTTGGGCCAATTGGTTTCCTGATCGCATGGGTGGACCCAGGTTGGGCATTTCCATTTTGCTTAGAAATTCATTGTAGCTGCTTAGGTTAACACTATCGCCACATATGATAAATACATTTCCTCCTTTGTTCACTAAGGAGGAGAGTTGTGCACTTAATCCGCTTGGTAGGTTGTTTAGTCCGTTTAGAATGACCAAATCGGCTTGATTAATGTCTCGGTTTTGAAGATTCCCTTCTTTAATTGATTTCACCGTGTAGTACGGTTCCGTTTCGTACACCTTTAAGACTCTTTCGCTTGCATTTTCGCCATTGACACACAGTACATTTCCAGATTTTGCAATGTTACAGGTGAAAAAATATTCATCATCGAAGGTGATTTGTTGATCGGAAATGGATAGTTTTCCTTCTATCGGACCAAAATCCTGTATGGTGAAATTAACATTCCCATAGCCCGAAGAATTGGCTTTGACATCAATATTGGTCATTCGTTTTTGATTGCCAAAAACTATGGTCACGGGAACGTCCACAGCATCTTTTGAACCAATGTTTTTTGCCCGAAATTTAATTTCTAACGGACTTCCTTTTTTAAAGAGTGGGTTGCTAAACCAAAGTGAGTCAATGTAAAGGTTGTTGGTATTTTGAACCGTGTTTTGAATGAGATGCATTTGAACAGGGTGGACGGCACTTAATTTCGTTAGGGATGCCGTTGATTTCTGGAAATCAGAGAGGAGAAAAACGTCTGTTTTACCAATACGTTCTTGCTCTTCGTGGTAGCGCTTCAAAAATCCGTTTTGCCAATTAAGCACCTCGTTTAAGGATCGAGGCACCCGATAAAGTTCCAGCGCTTCGAGGTATTTAAGTGCACTAGATTTGTTTAGTAAACAGCGTTCTTTCCCCGAAAGAAGATTTGAAAAAAGTAGGATTTTGGTGCTTTTGTCGCTCTTTTCAATCAGTTTCCTGGCTAGTTCTTTTGATTCATTAAAAAGACTTCCCTCCATTCCTTTGGCACTCATGGAAAACGAGTTGTCGATATAAATGGCAACCACAGAAATTCCCGAAACGGACTTTTGTTGATCCTTGAGAAAAAAGGGTTGAGCAAAGGCAAGAACTAATGAGGCAAAGGCTAAGAGCCGAAGCAATAAAATCATCCATTTTTTTAACGATTTAATGGATTTTTTCTCTCGGTTTAATTCCTTCAAGGTCTTTAATGAAGGAAAATAAACACGTTTATACCGTCTGAAATGGAATAGGTGAATAAGTACCGGAATGGCCAACAACCCAAATGCCCACAAAAAAGCCGGATTTACAAACCACATGCTGTAAATTTACAAATTAAATCGGCAATTTTGGGAGATAAATAGACGTAAGCTAAACAAAACTAGTTTAAAGAATTCAAGGTCGCTTTTAGTTTATCGCTTTTTTCTTCGTCACCTTTCATGGAATAAGTCTTCCATGCGATTTCTAATGCAAGTTTATCGTTAGGAACCTTGGCTAAGTATGGATCAATATAACTCAGTATTTCGTCGAAATATGCAAAGGACTTTTGTAGATAAAGTAAATACTCAGGATCATCGGATTCTAGACCTTTCTTATTTAATTCCAAAATAACATCGCGTCCTTGGTTAAAGAGAATGCTACAATATTCAAAAATGGCTTGGGCATAATTCGGATCCAGTTTTATGCATTTTTTGTATGCCTCAACGGCTTTATCTACTTTTCCCATATCGTAATAAGTTCCTCCGAGAAAAGAATATAATTGAACGTTTGTGGAGTCGAGCTTTATTGCCTCGCTTAGGTATTTTTCGGTATTGACTACATCATTCTTTTTTAAATTCAAATTAATAAGTGAAATAATGACATCGATATCTTTTGGCATGGCATTGAAAACCATTTCATTCAAGGAATAAGCGTCCTCTAATTTATTGGTAGAAAGCAGGGTGTCAACGGCTTTAAGCAATGAGGTTGTCACGTTAACTCGGGCATCTTCATTCGGAGTTTTTCCAAACTTCTTTGAAATTTCATAACAGGACATAAAGCTGTAGGTAGCATTGGTGTAGTCTTTCTTCTTATAAAAAAACATGCCCATATTAAAGCTCTGGGTAGCCTTTCCATCGATGAAGTCATCTACATCTTTTTTCTCCTTTGATTTCGGTGTATTATGAACGATATCAAAACTTTCTTTAACGATGTTCTCGTATTCTGTTGCTTGTTTTTCATCCGGTTTCACTCCTTTAAGTACTGCGCCAGCAGCCATTAATTCCATGAGCGAATAGTATATTTGACCCCTATAATAATGCATATAGGTAGAACCGCTCGTCTCCGAATTAATACTGGCTAAGTCAATAAAGGACTTAGCTTCGGTAAGATTCTTTAAGTTGTCTTCATAACTAGCCCCCATTAGGTTGTATTTTCGATAGCGCAAGATGGCATCGGAAATATTCGATTTTTGGGCAAAAGATGCTACCGTAAACAAGGTGGCAAAAGCAAAAAGAAAAGATTTAATCATAACATTGATTTTTATAAGTTCATGTTTTATTCATCAACTCCATCGTTGTCCGATGTTGAGTCGGCGTCTTGGTCATCCATTATCGTACCATCCTCAGGAAGTTGGTCGCCATGGTTGTCTGCTGCAATGACTTCCTCGTCTTCATCCTCCTCTTCGCTTCTTGGAACTCGAGCAATAGCAGCAATTTCAGCATTGTTTTTTAAGGAAATTAATTTAACGCCTTGTGCTGCTCTACCCATCGTTCGAATAGAGTCAACATGCATTCGTATTGTAACCCCACTTTTGGTTATAATCATTAGGTCATCTTCATCGAAAACATTTTGAATACTAAGAAGCCTGCCTGTTTTTTCGGTAATATTTAAGGTCTTAACCCCTTTTCCGCCTCGGTTAGTAATTCGGTATACCGGTTCCTTATCCTCGGGATCATTTAAGTAGGTTCGTTTTCCGAAACCTTTTTCTGAAACGACTAATATAGTAGAGAAGATGTCCTCAACGCAAATCATGCCGATTACTTCGTCGGTAGAACTGGTTAGGGTAACGCCTCTTACGCCTGATGCATTTCGTCCCATGGGTCTTACGGTAGATTCGTTGAAACGAATGGCTCTTCCGGAGGAGGTTGCTAAAACAATCTCGTTCGTTCCATTGGTTAGTTTTGCCTCCAATAACTCATCGCCTTCACGAATGGTAATGGCATTGATCCCGTTCGTTCTTGGTCGGGAATAAGCTTCCAAGGATGTTTTTTTAATAACCCCGTGCTTTGAACACATGATGATAAAGTTATTGTTGATGTATTCCTTGTCGGTTAAATCCTGAACCTTGACATAGGCTTTTACTTTATCGTCTTGTGGAATGTTAATTAAGTTTTGAATGGCTCGGCCTTTTGCGAGCTTGTTTCCTTCCGGAATTTCAAAAACACGCATCCAAAAGCACCTTCCTTTTTCCGTGAATATGAGCAAATAATTGTGGTTTGTTGCCACGAATAGGTGTTCTAAGAAATCCTTGTCCCTGGTGGTGGACCCTTTGGAGCCCATTCCGCCTCGGTTTTGCACTTTGTATTCGGTTAAATTGGTTCGTTTGATGTATCCTGCGTGAGAAATGGTAATTACCACCTCTTCGTCAGCAATCAAGTCTTCCATGCGCATTTCAGAAGCCGAATACTCAATGCGCGACCTTCGCTCATCCCCATATTTGGCTTTCACTTCTACCAATTCGTCTTTGATGATTTGCATTCTGCGCTCCTCTTTTTCGAGAATGTCTTTCAAATCAGCAATAAGTTTGATCAAATCATCATACTCGTTCCTAAGTTTATCTTGCTCCAGTCCCGTAAGTTGTCGCAAGCGCATATCAACAATCGCGCGCGTTTGGATTTCACTTAAACCAAAACGATCGGCCAAGCGCTCTCGGGCATGGTCAGGACTGTCAGAGGTCTTGATAATTTCGATGACCTCATCGATGTTATCCGATGCGATGATTAAGCCTTCTAAAATATGCGCCCTTTCTTCCGCTTTTCTTAATTCGTATTGCGTTCTGCGAACCACTACCTCGTGACGGAATAAAATGAACTGGTCAATAATTTCACGCAGGTTCAATAACCTCGGTCTTCCATCTACTAAGCATATGTTATTAACTGAAAATGAGGTTTGTAGTGCCGAATACTTGTATAATTTATTCAATACAACATTGGCAATGGCATCGCGTTTAATTTCAAACACAATGCGCATCCCATTTCTATCCGATTCGTCGCGCAAATCTGAGATGCCTTCTATTTTTTTATCGTTGACTAACTCGGCAATTTTTTTAATCATTTCTGCCTTGTTGACCTGGTAGGGAATTTCAGTTACAATGATTTGTTCTTTCCCTTGGTACTCCTCGATTTCCGCCTTTCCGCGCATAACGATTCTTCCCCGTCCGGTAAGCAGTGCATCGCGCACCCCTTCGTACCCGTATATGATGCCCCCTGTAGGAAAATCGGGAGCCTTTACATGTTGTAATAATTCCTCGCCGGTTATATCCTTGTTGTCGATGACTGCTACAATTCCGTCCACGACCTCTGACAAGTTGTGTGGCGCCATATTCGTGGCCATACCAACGGCGATTCCTGCCGCACCATTAACTAGGAGGTTTGGTATTTTTGTTGGCAATACACTAGGCTCCTCAAGGCTATCGTCAAAGTTGGGTTTGAAATCGACGGTTTCTTTATCCAAATCCTCCAGCATGTCTTCGGCAATCTTTTTAAATCTTGCCTCGGTGTAACGCATGGCTGCAGGGGAGTCGCCATCAATGGAACCAAAATTTCCTTGACCGTCAACCAGCGGATAACGCAACGACCATTCTTGAGCCATACGAACCATGGTATCGTATACCGAACTGTCCCCGTGCGGGTGATATTTACCTAATACCTCACCAACGATACGTGCTGATTTCTTGTAGGGTCTGTTCGACATCACTCCTAAGTCTTGCATTCCGTACAAAACCCTTCTGTGAACGGGCTTAAAACCGTCTCGAACATCGGGTAGGGCGCGCGATACAATAACCGACATCGAATAATCGATGTAGGCCGACTTCATTTCATCCTCAATGTTAATTTGAATTATCTTTTCTCCATCTGCCATACTACTTCCTGTTGGTTTTATTTAAAAATTTGTAAGGAGAACAAAAGTAAGCATAATAAGCCCTTTGTAGACCTTGTATTTGCTTAAATTACTAACAATTTGGACGAAAAATGTGGATAAATTTATACGTACAACATTCCTTATGTTAAAATTGGGAAGAAGTCACGTTTTTCTGTAGGAATGAGAAGTTTGTCAATGAATTTAAAAACTATATTTGCAAGTACGAACAATGAGGTATGGAAGCGAAATTTTCTCCTAAAGTTAAAGATTTAATTCGCCTGAGCAGAGAAGAGGCTGTTCGGTTGCAAAATGAGTTTGTTAGCCCCGAGCATTTGCTATTGGCAATCATTAAGTTGAATGACGGAAAAGCCTTTAAACTGTTGAAGGAGTTTGAGGTATCTTTTGAAGTTTTGGTGCAAGAATTAGAAAAAGTTCTTGGTGTCAGTGCCTCGAAATCGACCTATGTTCCTCCAACGATTCCGCTGTTAAAACAAACGGAAAATATACTCAAACAATCTTTTTTAGAGTCTAAATTGTTTAAATCAACCATTATTGGAACGGAACATATTTTATTGACTCTTTTGAAATATGAAGATTGTGCTGCCTGTCAGATACTCAATAAATACGGTATTTTATACGATAACACCAAAGAAGAATACACAGCTATGATGGAAGATACAAAATTGCCCCGAGCAGAATTTCCGGGAAGTAGTGAAGAAGAAGGTTCAGAATCTACCTCTTCGCAAAAGCGTCCTACGGATTCCAAATCAAAAACCCCCGTCTTGGATAATTTTGGTAGGGATTTAACAAAGATGGCCGAGCTGGGGAGGTTAGATCCCATTGTGGGTCGAGAGAAGGAAATCGAACGCGTGAGTCAAATCCTTTCCCGCAGAAAAAAGAATAATCCAATCCTAATCGGAGAACCCGGTGTGGGAAAAAGTGCCATTGCCGAAGGGCTTGCGCTTCGTATCGTTCAACGAAAAGTGTCTCGTATTTTATTTAATAAACGAGTGGTTTCGCTGGATTTAGCTTCTCTGGTTGCGGGCACGAAATATCGTGGCCAATTTGAAGAGCGTATGAAGGCTGTTATGCAAGAATTGGAAAAGAATCCTGATATTATCTTATTCATTGACGAAATCCACACGATTATTGGTGCGGGTGGTGCTAGCGGCTCTTTGGATGCTTCCAACATGTTTAAACCGGCTCTAGCGCGAGGTGAACTTCAAGCGATTGGTGCTACCACCTTGGATGAGTATCGTCAGTACATTGAGAAAGACGGTGCTTTAGAGCGGCGCTTCCAAAAAGTATTGGTTGAACCTACCACCATGGAAGAAACCATACAGATTTTAAATAACATCAAGGAGCGATATGAAGAACACCATTCCGTTGCTTACACACCAGAGGCGGTGGAGGCCTGTGTTAAGTTAACAGAGCGATACATTACCGATCGACATCTTCCCGATAAGGCTATCGATGCTTTAGATGAGGTGGGTTCTAGGGTTCATATCACCAATATTAATGTTCCAAAAGAAATTGTTGATATTGAACAGGAAATCGAGAACATAAAACTTAAGAAAAACGAGGTTATCAAGGCCCAACAATATGAAAAAGCGGTTGAGTTCCGAGATGCAGAGCGAAAATTAACGGAAAAACTAGAAGAGGAAAAGCGCAAGTGGGAGGAAAACGCCAAAAACAATCGCATCACCATTAACGAAGAAGATGTCGCAGAGGTGGTATCCATGATGAGCGGAATTCCACTGACAAAGGTTTCTCAAAGCGAGTCCGGGCGATTGGTTAATATGCAAGATTCTTTAAAAGGAAAAGTTATCGGTCAGGACAATGCGGTTGAAAAAGTGGTTAAAGCCATTCAACGAAATAGGGCAGGCCTAAAGGATCCTAATAAGCCCATTGGTTCTTTCTTTTTCCTCGGACCAACAGGAGTGGGTAAAACCCAGCTGGCTAAAGTCTTAGCAAAATACTTGTTTGATACGGAAGAAGCACTGATTCGTATAGACATGTCTGAATATATGGAAAAATTCAGCATTTCGCGCTTGGTTGGTGCACCTCCAGGATATGTGGGGTACGAAGAAGGAGGTCAATTGACCGAAAAAGTAAGAAGAAAGCCCTATTCCATAATTCTTTTGGATGAGATAGAAAAAGCACATCCGGATGTTTTTAATCTTTTGCTTCAAGTGTTGGATGATGGTCACATGACGGATGGTCTGGGACGTAAGATTGATTTCAAGAATACCATTTTAATAATGACCTCTAACATAGGTGCAAGACAATTGCAAGAATTCGGTACGGGCGTTGGTTTCGGCACCAAAGCAAAGGAAGAGTCCCGTGAAGAGAATTCAAAAGCAGTGATACAAAACGCCTTAAGAAAAGCTTTTTCTCCAGAATTCTTAAACCGTGTGGATGATATGATCATGTTTAGAAACTTGTCGCGGGAAGATATTCATAAAATCATCGACCTCGAATTGGACAAGCTTTATTCACGCATTACCAACTTGGGTTACCAAATCGAACTATCTTCCGAAGCTAAGGACTTTATCGTGGAGCAAGGTTATGATGAGAAATTTGGTGCGCGGCCATTGAAACGAGCCATTCAGAAGTTCATTGAGGATCCTTTGGCGGAGGCCATAATTAATAATTCCATTCAAGAGGGAGATGTAGTTACACTAGGTAAAGCTAAAGATAGGGACGAGCTTACGCTTGAGGGTAAAAAACCGAAAGGTAAGAAATCAGGTTCCAAATAGTTTTTGGTAATGATCGAATATTAAAAAAGGGGCATTAGCCCCTTTTTTATGCTAGTGCTGTTAACAGCTATACCTTTGCGATGGTTTCGCTCATATACTCACCATTCTTTAATTTATCTACAATTTTAGAAAAACACGCAATGGTGTATTGAACGTCTTCCATCGTATGTACCGCTGTTGGAATAAGTCGAAGAATAATCATTCCTTTAGGAACCACAGGGTAAACAACCATGGAACAGAAAACGTTATAATTTTCTCGAAGATCATAGATTAGATTCGTTGATTCCGGAATAGACCCACTCATGTAAACAGGGGTTACACAGGAATTAGTTGGACCAATTTCAAATCCAGCGGCTTTAAGACCAGATTGAAGAGCATTGGTTATTTCCCACAATTTATCTTTAAATTCAGGATGGTTTCTTATCAGTTCTAGTCGCTTTATCGCACCCACAACAAGCGGTAGGGGCATCGCTTTTGCGAAGATTTGAGAACGCATATTGTAGCGAAGGTATTCCACCACTTGGGCATCACTAGCAATGAAACCGCCAATCATAGCAAACGATTTAGCGAAGGTGCCAAAATATACATCGATGTCATCTTGTACCCCTTGTTCTTCACCGGTTCCAGCTCCTGTTTTCCCTAAGGTACCAATGCCGTGCGCATCGTCAACAAATAACCTAAAATTAAATTTCTTTTTCAGCGCAACGATTTCTTTTAAACAACCTTGGTCTCCACGCATTCCAAATACCCCTTCGGTGATGACGAGTATTGCTCCTCCCGTTTCTTCCGCGAGTTTTGTAGCACGAATGAGTTGCTTTTCACAATCTTCAACATCGTTGTGTTTGAAAACGTAACGCTTACCCATATGCAAACGAACACCGTCCAAGATACATGCATGGGATTCGGCGTCGTAGACAATGACATCGTGACGGTCTACTAGGCAATCAATGGCGGACACCATGGCTTGGTAACCGAAGTTCACTAGGATAGCGTCTTCTTTAGAGACAAAATCGGCAAGTTCCCGTTCCAATTGTTCATGGTAATTCGAATTTCCACTCATCATTCGGGCTCCCATGGGCATTGCAAAACCATAATTGGCGCCTGCATCTGCATCCGCTTTTCGTACCTCAGGATGGTTTGCTAAACCTAGGTAGTTATTCAAAGACCAATTCAGTTTTTCTTTCCCGCGAAAATTCATGTGGGGACCAATGTCTCCTTCAAGTTTGGGAAACGTAAAATAACCGTGAGACGCTGTGGCGTGCATTCCAATAGGGCCACGGTTTGCTTTAATTTTTTCGAAAATATCTGCCATTACCTTGAATGTAAATTGTGTTTTTTACAAAGGTATGGTTAATCCAAGTTCGCGAATCTGAAAACCCTCTAATTTTTCAACAATTTTGCCTTAACTTTCTAATAATAAATGGCTCTGCGTACTTTGGAGATATATTTTGCCAAACGAATTACTTGTTTTGTATATCCAAATTCGTTGTCATACCACGTGTAAAGCACGACATTCTTGCCATTCTTCGAAACAATGGTTGCATTAGAATCATAAACGGAACAGCAGGTATTACCAATGATGTCCGAAGAGACTAATTCGGGATCAAAAGAATAGAAGATTTGGTTCACTAATTCTCCATTCAGGGCAGCCGCTTTAATTAAGCCATTAATTTCTTCCAAGGAGGTTTCCTTGGCTAATTCTAAGCTCAAAATGGCTAAGGATCCATTGGGAGTAGGTACGCGAACGGCATTGGCTGTTAATTTGTCTTGCAAGGATGGGATTACCTTAGTGACAGCATTCCCGGCTCCAGTAGAGGTAATGACCATATTAATGGCCGCAGAACGACCTCTCCTTACTTTCTTATGCATGTTGTCCAAAAGGTTTTGATCGTTGGTGTAGGCATGTACTGTTTCTATATGTCCTTTGACAATTCCTAATTGATCTTCAATTACCTTTAAAACAGGACTAATAGCATTGGTAGTACAAGAGGCTGCTGAGTAAATTCGTTCCTCTTCCAAGTTCAAGGTATTTTGATTTATTCCAAAGACGATATTCGGAATTTCTTTTCCTGGTGCGGTAAGAAGTACGCGAGAAACCCCTTTAGCTGCGAGATGACGCGAAAGGGCCTCCCGTGTAGTGTAAATCCCCGTATTATCTATGACAAGCGCATTCTGTATCCCATAGGCGGTATAGTCTGTCTCCTCGGGTGCTGAAGCTTCAATCATTTGAACTACTTGCCCATTGATGATCAGGCATTTTTTTTCAAGATCCACATTAACGGTTCCTTTAAATGCGCCGTGAACAGAATCGTTGCTTAGTAGGGAGGCACGTTTCAGAATATCCTTATCCGTATTCCCTCGTGTGACAATCGCGCGGAGCCGAAGCTGTTGTCCTTTACCGGCCTGTCTAATTAGTTCTCGAGCCGCTAATCTTCCGATCCGACCAAAACCATAAAGAATTACATCTCTTGGGTCAAATTTAGCATGTTCCCCTTGGTCAAATCCTGCAAGTTTTTCTTTCAAGAAGGCTGCAGCAGTGGTTTGTTGGTTTGAAGAGATCCACTCATTCGCTAATTTTCCGATATCCAGCTTGGCAGGACGTAAGTTCAAAGAAGATAATTCTTCAGCTAGCATCGCCGTAGAGAATACATCAATGGGTTTATGAACGACTCTTCCGGCGTATTCGTGCAGGTTTAAGATTTCAGAGATGGTAATATCGACGAGGTGATGTCGAAAAAGAACCAATTCGATGCCTTGGTCGTATAAAAGTTCTCCAACTTTGCTTTGCAATTTAACGGCAGCTCGTTCTTGTTCAATGTGCTTTTTGAGCTCCTCTTCGTATCCTAAATGATTTGACATGGGTTGATGGTTGTTGATGATGATAAAAAAAGAAAGGCCGCAAAAATGCAGCCTTGTTGAGTTATCCTAAATATGATTTAAGAAGTTTATTTCGGGATGTATGCCGAAGCCTTCGAATGGCCTTTTCCTTAATTTGTCTTACTCGCTCACGGGTTAGATTGAATTTAGCGCCAATTTCTTCGAGGGTAAGTCCATGGTTCATTCCAATTCCGAAAAATAACCGAATGATCTCGCGTTCTTTGTCGGTTAACGTGCTCAAGGACCGCTCTATTTCTTTCTGAAGAGATTCCGCCATTAAGCCAGAGTCCGTTCGTAAGGAGTCCGTATTTACCATGACGTCGATTAAGGTTCCTCCATCTTCATTTGTCGTTAAAGGAGCGTCCACCGATACGTGTCTTCCAGAAACATTTAAACTTTCTTTGATTTTTTCCTCAGGTACTTCAAGAGCCTCGGCAAGTTCCTCCGCAGAAGGGGGGCGCTCGTATTCTTGTTCAAGTCGCGAAAAAGCTTTATTTATTTTGTTCAACGAACCGACCTGGTTTAGGGGTAGTCGAACGATTCTAGCTTGTTCCGCTAATGCTTGAAGAATCGATTGTCGAATCCACCATACGGCGTAGGAAATAAATTTGAAACCGCGTGTTTCGTCGAATTTTTGTGCGGCCTTTATCAATCCCAAATTTCCTTCATTGATTAAGTCAGGTAGGGTTAAGCCTTGATTTTGGTATTGCTTGGCAACCGAAACCACAAACCGAAGGTTGGCCCTCGTTAATTTCTCGAGTGCCTTTTGATCTCCGGCCTTAATCTTCCTTGCTAACTCAACTTCTTCTTCTGCTGTAATTAGATCTTCACGGCCAATGTCTTGAAGATATTTATCTAAGGATTGACTCTCTCGGTTCGTTATGGATTTGGTTATCTTTAGTTGTCTCATGGGCTAATTGAATGTTTTAGAGGTTGTTTGTCTGTTTGACAAAGTAAAAGGAAAAAAAAGGGATTAAAAAATATTTCAGATCCCTTTTTAAACAACTTTTCAACCATTCAGTCTTAACAACTTTTACAGTCCAAAACCAATGTAGTCTACGGTTCCGCTTGGTGTAACGATTTCTAAAAGTACTCCGCGATTCACTCCGTTTAGCTTTTCAGTAAGTTCACTTACGCTTTCCACAGGGTCGTTGTTAATTTTTGTAATAATGGTTCCTGGTGTAATCCCTAGGCTTTTCAATTTTCCGGCCGTAAGCGCTTTTACTTTTACGCCATATTTCAAATTCAGGGATTTCTTGTCTTTATCCGAAAGTTCCTCAAAGGTAGCTCCAAGGGCATTGTTTTTCGAAACTTCCTCTTTCGATACAATATCCGTTTGACCGTCTTTATTTTTAAGTAAGATATCAATTACTTCTTCTTTACCATTCTTTTTTCGAACGGTAACAACCACCTTATCGCCTGGTCGTTTTCTGCCGATTTCCTCTTGGAGTTGAGCAGGGGAATTCACCTCTTTGACCCCAATTTTGAGAATTACATCTCCTGTTTCAAGACCGGCGCCAGCGGCAGAACCACCTTCCATCGCTTTAGCAACATAAACTCCTTTAAGGTTCGGCAGATTTTCCTTTTCCTTTAATTCCTGTGTTATAGGCGAAATTTGAATTCCCAAATAGGCACGCTGCACGATACCGTAGTCAAGGATGTCTTTTACAACCTTTTCAACTAAGTTGACCGGGATAGCAAAAGAGTACCCACTGTAAGCTCCTGTTTGAGATGCAATTGCTGTGTTGATGCCTACCAATTCACCTTTTGTATTAACAAGAGCCCCACCACTATTTCCTGGATTAACTGCCGCATCGGTTTGAATGAAGGATTCAATCGGAACCACGTCTTCGCTGCTACGCTCTGCAAGCAGGTTGATATTCCGTGCTTTGGCACTTACAATTCCAGCAGTTACGGTTGAGGTTAAATTAAAGGGATTGCCGACGGCAAGAACCCATTCTCCGATTTTTAAATTATCGCTGTTACCAAATGCCATTGGAATGAAATTCCCTTTGCCTTCGATTTTAAGAACGGCAAGATCGGTAGATGGGTCAGCACCAACAACTTTAGCGGTGTATTCGGAATTATCGTTTAGAATGACTTTGATTTCCGTGGCGTTTTCGATTACGTGATTATTAGTTACAATATAACCCTCGGAAGAAATAATAACGCCAGAACCTGCACCAGAACCGTATTGTTTGAATTCTTTTCCACCAGCGCCAGGACCATAGAAAAATTCCTGAAAAATATCTCTTTGAAAGGTTGTGGATACCACTTTAGTGGTTACGTGTACCACGGAATTCAAGCTGCTTTCTGAGGCAGCCGTTAAATCAGGCATTTGGCCGTCCAAGATCCCAGAAGCTTTTGCATGAAATTTTTTTCCATCCAATAGCCGCTCGGACGGTTTACTAGTAGAGTAGTTGTAAGAAAGATAAGCGGCAAGGGGAAGGGCGCCACCGATAAATCCGATAATTAAGTACTTAAGCATTGATTTTGACTTCATAACTCACTTTTTTAATTACAATTTTACTAAGGGATATTAAAAAATAAAACGCTCGTTTGTTAAAGATTGTTAAGGGTTTTGATGACATTTTGTACTTTAGCGAAGTGAAAATAAATTTTTCAAAACGACAGGGTACTGGAAACGATTTCATCATTATTAACAATTTTGACGGCCGTTTATCTAACATAAACCATACCACTCTAAAATTTTTGTGCGATCGAAAATTTGGTATTGGAGCCGACGGAGTCATCTTGATAAATCCGGATTCAAGCTGCGATTTTAATATGGTTTTTTACAATCCGGATGGATCACAAAGTTTTTGTGGAAATGGCGCTCGGTGTGCGGTGTCTTTTTTTATAGACGAAATTAGCAAGCCATCCCGATTTGTATTCTCGGCCATAGACGGGGACCATGAGTACATTCTTGATACGGGATTAATTGGGATAAAGATGAGGCCCGTACAGCAAATTACAAGTCGTGGAGATGATTTTGTTTTGAATACGGGTTCGCCCCATTTTGTTCGTTTTTCTGAGGATATTACAACGGAAAAAATCTTGGAAATTGGTAAAGAAATCAGGTATTCATCCGTCTTTAAATCCGAGGGAATAAATGTTAATTTGTTGCGTGCAAATGCTTCCCATGAAATATCCGTGGCAACCTATGAGCGCGGCGTTGAAAACGAAACCCTTTCGTGTGGTACAGGAGCAACTGCAACCGCTCTCGTTTGGGCTGAACAAGAAGGTCTTTCGTCGGGTGAAATTAAAGTGAATACGAAGGGAGGGCCCTTGTATGTTTCTTTTTCGAAAAAGGAAAAAGGTTTCGATGAAATTTGGCTCAAAGGACCTGCCATGTTAGTGTTCAATGGTGAAATAACGCTGACAATATGAACCTAGTCGGAAATTTTGTCAGTTTACGAGCGGTGGAGCCATCGGATGCATCTACTTTATTTTTGTGGGAAAATGACCAAAAAAATTGGCGCATCAGTCATACGGAAATTCCATTTTCAATGCATAACATTCATCAGTTAATCGAACAGTTTTCTTCCTTGAGACAGTCGGGCCATCTTCGGTTAATAATTGAAGGCAAAGAAGCAAGGAATCCAATTGGGGCGATTGATTTATACGATGTGAATTTTAAACATGGGTTTGGAACCGTGGGTGTTTTGATTGCCGATTCAAGTTTTCGTAACAAGGGATATGCCTCGGAAGCCTTGACGCTTTTCATTTCGTATTGTCGAGACACTTTAGAGTTGAGTAATTTATGTTGTCAGGTCCATGGTGATAATGTGGAGAGTATTGGACTTTTCAAAAAATTGAACTTTCGTGAAATTGGGACAAAGAAAAATTGGTATCAATACAGAGGAAAACGCGTTGACGAAATACTATTTCAATTATGGATAAAAGAGGATTAAGTAGGACTTGGTTGTGGGTCGGATTGTTGATTGTACTCGTATTATTAATCTTCGCCTTGCCCTATCTTCGGGTCTTGGTTTCAGGTTTAAAATCTACGGTTAATCAAAAGGCAAAGCGTTTTAAGATTGAGAAACCTATGGAGGTTAAGGAATTAGCGGACAAACTCGTTTTAGAGAAAATTATTGACGCACCTTCTGATTTTATGAGGGTTGCTGCGTTCAAAGAATTGGACAAGTCCAAAATTGCTTTAGGAATTTACACGATCAATCCAGAAACTAGTTATCGTTCGCTTTTAAACGGATTTAAAAAGAATTCCAAAGGAAACGGCAATGCAGAAATCGAGGTCAGGGTTATGTTTAATCGTAGCAATACCCTTCCCAAATTGTGCGGAGAAGTAGCAAAGTGCATCCTTGCCGATAGTGCCTCAATAATGCGATTACTGCAGGATTCCGTCCAATTGAAGCAAATGGGAGTTTCCCTAAATTATTCGCAATTACCCGCTTTATTTATTCCCAATACCTATTCTATGTTTTACGATACGGATGCGAAGGGGTTTTTAACGAGAATGCTTGCCGAATATAAAAAATTTTGGACCCCGATTCGCAATAAGAAATTATTAAACGTTGGCTTGACCCAACCGCATGAAGTGTCTACTCTAGCGAGCATTGTGTATGCGGAACAATCCAGGAAGAAAGACGAATGGCCTATTATTGCTGGACTGTATCTAAACCGATTAAACCAAAAAATGCCTTTACAATCGGATCCGACCTTTAAATTTTGCTGGGGCGATAAGTTAAAGGGAGTACAGCGCTTATTGAACGAACATCGCGACGTCGATTGTCCATATAACACCTACAAGATCGTAGGATTACCCCCGGGCCCCATTAATTTCCCTTCAGGGGAAGTGCTTGATGCTGTTTTGAATGCCCAGAAGAATAACTTTCTTTACATGTGCGCTAAACCTGATTACTCCAGAAGGCATAATTTTGCGGAACAGTATGCTGTCCATCAGCAAAATGCGAAAGCCTTTCAAAATTGGATTGCTTTGGAAGAAAAACGTAAAAAATCCCAACCATGAATCGAAGGAAGTTTATTAAGTCGGGATCATTATTTTTCGCCGCTGGCACTTTAAGTTCTTTTGATTTTCCCGATGCCCCAACCTACGAATTTAATGACAAGGTAGAGGGACCAGTTATTCTTTCCACTTGGATTCACGGATTGGAGGCGAATCGTGCGGCTTGGAACGTTTTAGCGAAAGGGGGGAGTGCATTGGATGCAACAGTAGCGGGCGCAATGCATACAGAATCCGATCTGACCAATCGAAGCGTTGGAATAGGAGGCAGGCCTGATCGTGCCGGTCACGTAACCTTGGACGCTTGTGTAATGGATGGCGATGGCAGAAGTGGATCGGTAGGATTTTTAGAAGGAATTGCTCATCCAGCCGCCGTAGCGAAAGCGGTTATGGAGAAAACTCCCCACGCGATGTTAGTGGGGGCCGGAGCGAAGCAATTTGCCCTAGACCATGGATTTGAAACCATCAAGACACCTATTCCAGAGGTAAAAAAAGATTATCTCGCCTGGAAAAAAGAAAACAAAGACTTATTCAAACCGCCAAAAATAAACCATGAAAATCACGATACCATTGGCTTAATTGCAAGGGACGCTAAGGGAAACTTCGGAGGAACCTGCACTACGAGCGGATGGGCCTACAAGATGCCGGGTAGGTTGGGAGATTCTCCCATCATTGGTGCGGGACTTTTTGTTGATAATGAAGTTGGTGCTGCTACCGCCACTGGATTAGGTGAGGCAATCATACGTGTTGCGGGAAGCGCCATTGTGGTAGAACTCATGCGCATTGGAATGAAGCCTTCAGAGGCTTGTAAAGAAGTTGTTTTGCGAATAATTCGTAAAAACAAAGACCTTACTGGCTTGCAGTGTGGATTTATTGCAATGGATAAAGAGGGGAATGTGGGAGGTTTTTCCGTGTACAATGGATTTAATTTTGCCCTTAAATCGTCTTTAAGAGACGAAATGGTAGATGCAGATTTTGACCGTAAATGGTAATTCGATTCCTTTTAACAATTACTCTGTTTTTTTATCTAGTGACATACTCCTTGGGTCAAAAGAAACTGGTGTTGCACTGGGAGGTACAACACCCGATTACTAAGGAGTGGATCGTTTTGGGTGAGCGTGGCAGCGTTCAGGAAGCACTCATTAAACAGGGGATATTACCCGATCCTTTCTATGGCGAAAACGAAACATTATTTCAGTGGATTGAATCTTATGAGTGGCTTGCCCGTGCATATTTTGAGCTTACCGAGGAGATACGTTTAGCCGATCGCTTTGAGTTAGAATTTCCTTGCATAGATACCTATGCTACGTTGTGGTTAAACAAGAAAAAAATAGTGCAGGCTGAAAATTATTTTAGACCCTACCATGTTGAAGTTCGCGATGCTTTATTGGAAGGTGTTAATGAAATCGAGGCCATATTTACGCCTCCCGTACGCTATCATCAAAACACGTATCAATACGAAACCTTCCATTATCCCGCTCCAAACGATAATGCCAGCATAAAGGCGGCTCCATGGACAAGAAAACCGCAGTATCAATTTGGGTGGGATTGGGCGCCCCGCTTGAATACAATGGGTTTTCCATTTCCGGTTTCTTTAAACGTTAAGGAACAGAGTCGGCTTAAGTCCTGTGTTGTAAATACCATTTCCATTAACGATAGTGCAAGGATGGAATTGGTGCTTTTGAAATCGGATTTCGTCGGGGTAAAACAAATTCGATCGAAGGCTTTTGGGTGGGTGGTTAACGACCACAATGATTCTCTTCAGAGGATCTCTTTTTTCATTCCAGAACCGATCCTATGGTGGCCAAAGGAACAAGGATCGCAACACCTTTACAGGGATACATTAATTCTGGAGGATGGCGATGGTAAGGTACTAGAGAAACATCCTTATGTTTTCGGAATACGAACGGTTAAATTAATTCAAGAAAAAGACCTTTGGGGGACCTCCTTTGCTTTTGAAATTAACGGTAAACGAATTTTTATGAAAGGTGGAAATTTTATACCGCCTTCAGTATTTGGGGGTTCCATAGATAAAAACGAATGGGAATCTTGGGTTGAACGCATGGTAAATAGCCATTTTAACATGGTTCGAATTTGGGGTGGTGGGGACTATGCGGCGGATGAATTTTTAGATGCTTGCGATCGTGCGGGTCTCATGGTTTGGCAAGATGCTATGTTTGCTTGTGCGATGTATCCTGGAACTCAAGCCTTCTTAGAAAATGTCAAAGAAGAATTGATGTTTCAATTACCCCGAATCACGAAACACCCATCCGTTATTTATTTTAATGGGAACAATGAGGTAGACATAGCATGGAAGAATTGGGGTTTTCAAGGTCAGTATCAGCTAACATCGACCGATCAAGCCATCATTCAAAAATCGTATGACACCTTATTTAAGTCCCTAATTCCAAGGTGTCTCGCTGCATTCTCCAACCTGCCTTATGTGCACACGTCTCCTTTAAGCAATTGGGGGAAAGCAGAGTATTACAACCACGGAACGCAACATTATTGGGGGGTATGGCACGGTACGGACACAATCGAACAAATGGCAAAAAATGTCGGGAGGTTCAATGCGGAATTTGGATTTCAAAGTTTCCCTGAATTTAGTACACTAAGTGCATTTTGTTCAAAAGACGAATGGAATTTAACGTCCTCCTCCATGCAACACCACCAAAAAAGCTATGTTGGAAACCAAAAAATGGTTGTCCATGCTGAGCGGTTATTTGGGCGCACCACAGGTTTTGACACCTTGGTTTATTTTTCTCAATTGGTACAGTCACATGCGATGACAACTGCGATTGGTGCTCATTTACTTGATGCGCCACGATGTATGGGGACCTTGTATTGGCAACTCAATGATTGTTGGCCGGCGCCAACTTGGTCCAGTATTGATTATTATAAACAATGGAAGGCCGCACATTATAAAATTTCGTCATTGTATCAAGAGGGAGCCGTACTGACCAAAGAGGATGGGGATGATGTTTCTTGTATGCTTGTCAGCAATAATGAGAAATTTAGTCCTAAAACGGTACATACCAACGTGTATACTTTGGAGGGTAGAAAGCCCCGTAAAATTCAAGCGCTAAGTCGTTTGATTTCATTAGATCCATTCCAATCGGATACGCTAGTGAGCTTTGAAAAAAATCAAAATCCCAGGTTAATCGTTGTGGAATGGGAAGGTCAATCACCGCAAATTTTTCTAACGGGAACCTTATTTTCTAAAATACCAGTGCGCTATACACTAAAGGTTAAAAAGGTTGATTATAAGAATCATACGGCAGAATTAGTGTTGAAGAATCGTGATTTTATGGCGGATGTATGGATTTATGCCAATTCGTTGGGTGTTCATTTTAATGAGAATTTCATTCATTTATTACCCGGTACACACAAAATTCCATTTACATTTGAGAAGTTTACCAACAATTTTAATCTGATGTATCGATGAGACATGTGTTTATACTTAGTAGGATATTCTTTGTTTTTAGTCCGTTTTACGCCTTTTTACAACCACTTACCAATGCGCCAAAGAATACTGATTCCTTACAAACTACAAAAATAATAACCCTTTTTGGAAAAGGATTAGGTTCAAATTTCGCCGATCGCGCCGCTACGATTCAGCTTATTTCATCGGAACAGCAAAGGGCGATGCCCATTCGTTCTGTAAATGAAGCCTTGGCGTACGTAGCAGGATTGGATTTGAGGCAGCGAGGCGTTCAAGGCATACAAGGGGATTTAAGCATCCGTGGAGGAACATTTGAACAAAACATAATCCTGGTCAATGGATTTAAGATGGTGGATCCTCAAACAGGCCACCATGCCCTAAACCTCCCAGTATTATTGACAAATGTAAAAACCATTGAAGTATATAAGGGTTCTGGCACCCGTATTTTTGGACAGAATGCCATGACGGGTGCGGTAAATTTCGTGACTTCTCCTTCTATCCGATCGGGCGTTCATGTTCAAACGTTTGGTGGGTCCTTTGGAGGTCTTGGTGTACAAACCACCCTAAACGTTCCCATCGGAAAATATCGCCAGTCTTTTTCCTATGGGTATGATAAGAGCAATGGGTATGGATATAATTCTGATTATACAAACCAACAGCTTTTGTATGATGCGGTCGCTCCCTTAGGTAAAAACCAAGAACTGAGAGGATTAATAGGGTATACCGATCGTTCTTTTGGTGCAAACGGTTATTATACCAATGCTTTTCCTGATCAATGGGAGTCTACGCAAATGGCGATGGCAGGAATTTCCCATCAAACGGTGATTAAGCAGCTAACTTTGTTGTCAAAGGTTTCGTTAAGAACCCACCGGGATGAGTTTCGTCTCAAGCGTTTCGATCCTGCATTCTATACAAACAAGCACTGGTCGGAGGTTGTAACCCTCGAAGAGACCGGTAAATGGATTTCGAAACTAGGTACTACAGGATTCGGAGGGGAATATCGAAAAGAAGGATTGAATAGCACAAACTTAGGAGTCCGCGAAAGGACGTATATCTCTGGTTTTTTAGATCACGGTGTAACGTACTTTCAAAGCAAGTTAATGCTTCTTTGGAATATCCATTATTTTAACCTAAACATGAATGGAATTACGTATCAGAAATGGTTACCGGGACTTGAAATTTCCTATCTTCTACCGCTTGACATTAAAGTATTTGCCAATATTGGTCGTAGCTACAGGGCTCCTTCGTACACGGAGTTATTTTATCAGGATTATTCCAATGTAGGTAATCCGGCGCTGCAACCTGAGTTTGCTACCAATGTTGAATTGGGCGGAACGTATTCAACCGCTTGGGGCGAGGTTAAAAACCCAAAGAACGAAAGGCAATCTTGGAGGTCGAAACTTATTTTAGAAGCATCATTATACCGTCGTAATACAACGAATATGATTGATTGGGTAAGGAGTACTTCGAGCACTCCGAATCCTTGGACTCCGGTAAATTTATCGAATGTTGTATTTACGGGTGTTGAATCCAACATTACCTACCGAAGAAATGGCGAGAAGCCTATTAAAATCAATGATTTAACAGTGGGGTATCAATACATTGATGCCAACCATCAATTTTCTGATCCAACGATGGTCACCGAGTCGCGTTACGCTTTTTCAGGATTGAGAAATCAGTTGATAGCCCGGATGACAATAAGCGTTACTTCATGGGTTAATGTATCGGTTGCCTATCGAGGCGTGGATCGAGTAGGAGGGAATGCTTATTCCTTGTTAGACGCTAAAATATCGGTACACCCAAGTCGGAATATTACGTTTTTTGTCGAGGGTAACAATTTATGGAACACCCTGTATGTTGAAGCTGGATATGTTCAAATGCCTGGACGTTGGCTTAAGGCTGGACTTCAATTTAAGACATCAAAACCTGTAAAGCATCGTAAGAATTTAAAGGACTTTATCGAAGATATTTACGACTAATCTTCTTTTATACTTTCTTCGAAAACTCTTTCCCAGTCCTTCCAGTGGTATTGGAATCCCAGGGTTTCGTTGTGCCAAATGAAGCGGAACGCCCCTCCATATTTTTTTACGTTTGATTTGAGGGTTTTAACTTCCACAAGGGCTTCTTCAGGGGTCAGTTTAAGGTATTCGTTTAGGGTTCCATCCATGTAGCAAAAAGGCTGCAATTGGAGTTTTGTAATTTCATTGGTCCTTAAATCAAACCACGGTGTTTGTCGGGCTGTGCCCATTCGGAAACCGGTAGTTTCAGCATAACCCATCGAATAATCTTCTTTAATCCCCTGTTCAATGAGAAGGCCATAGGTTTCAGGAATTCGTATCCGAAGAAAATGTTGCCTACTGGTAGAGATAGGTTTTTTTAAAACCGTTGATAGTCGGGAAATTTCAAGTGCAAGAATTTTCGCGCTGGTATATGAATTATACCCCGGATGTATGCCTATTTCACAAGATTTGGATAATTCTTGAATGATCTCGCATTGTTTCGCATTCTTGTAAGGTAAGTTCTTATGGTATGGACCGTAATCCGCCATCAACCAAAAGCAGCGGGTATTGGGATAGGTTCCTGTCAACGCTTTAATGCGGTCGAAGGTATCAAAGGGGTCCTTTCGTTTTTTAATCCATACGCGAATGCGTTCCGTTACCCGATTAATTTTTCCTTTCGATAGGTCGCGCAGTAATCCGGCCATGTTTCTCACCATGCCTTTTTCTTCGTAGGCAAAGGTGGAATCAATATCGAAAGTAGGTTGAATTTTGTATTCTAAGTATGGAATTAAAGCGATACCGATAAACCTCAATAGGCAAAGTGCCCAACGGTCGCAAATGGGTTCTTTCAACCACCCGAATGCCGATTGTATGCTCGCATAGGCAAGAAATCGATCATGCGTGTCTCGTTCGCTTTTCTCGTATTCTTCATAGCGGGATAATACATAGAAAATAGAAGCCAAGGGGTCGGGTATTTGATTGAACGACAAGATTTCAAGGTCTTCAAAGGGAGCTTTATCCAAGGCAATCGTTTTGATATCTTCTTCAAACAGTAAGGGACATGGGAAAATACTCGGAATTCCTTGAAAGGAACGATTAGAGTAATTTAATTTTGTTGCGTTTGTCGAAGAGAATTTATTAGCGTCCGTAATTAATTCATAGCTCAATCCACGCGCTTGAAAAATAAAATCTAAGGTGTAGCACAGTCTGGTGGTGATTTTTTCTACAAAGATCAGCGTCATAAGTGTTCAATCATCAAGCGACATATGTCTTCTGCGGCATGTCCATTCCCAAAAAGTGGTGGGTACGTAAAGTCATTTTTATGGGCTAACTGATGGAATGCTTCGATGAGTTTATCTTCGTTTGATCCAACCAGAAGAGCATTACCGTTTTCTACAATTTCAACCCATTCGGTCTGATCCCGAAGAATAATACACGGTTTTTGAAAGAAAAAAGCTTCTTTTTGCACGCCTCCACTATCAGTTATTACGAGGTTGCAATTGCTTTCTAGCGAAATCATATCGAGAAACCCTGCTGGATCAATCACTTGAATTCTTGGGTTTTTCTGTAATTCTTCAACCACGTCTGCTTCTAACAATTCGGTCATTTTCTTACGCGTTCGTGGGTGAAGCGGTAATACAATGGTTTGATTTGAAATCCGCTGAATTTCTAATATACCCCGAATAATCTGATTCAGGGGATCGGGATGATCGGTATTGGAGTCGCGGTGTATGGTGCACAAGATAAATGAATTGGGAGTTAGATTTAGCTGTTTTAACAGCCGATTGTTTTCATTCGCTATGCTTGAGAAGTACAGGCTATTATCGTACATAATATCACCTGTTTTGAACACCAACGGACGATCAATATGTGCTTTCGGATGAATGGACAATGAGAAACCTTCCTTTATTAAATTTTCAATGCCTTGATTTGTGGGAGAAAAAAGAAGGGTAGAGCAATGGTCACAAGTGATTCGATTGATTTCTTCGGGCATCGCTTTGTTATATGACCTTAATCCAGCCTCGATATGAACAACAGGAATGTGGATTTTGGTGGCGGCAAGCGCGCCGGCGAGCGTGGAATTCGTGTCACCGTAAACCAGTAGCGCATCAGGCCTCTCCTTTAATAAGATAGATTCAATACCTTCTATCATTTTTGCGGTTTGAACTCCATGATTACCGCTTCCAACCGATAAATTGTAGTTGGCAGTGGGAATTCCCATTTCGGTGAAGAAGATGGCGGACATGTTTTCATCGTAATGTTGACCAGTATGGACAATTATTTCGGTGATTTGGTCTTTGAAATGTGTGTTGATTGCCCTGCTTATTGCCGCGGCTTTAATAATCTGTGGGCGTGCCCCAATAACAGTTAAAATTCTCATTCTTTATCTAATAGACCTTCGTCGGCGAAGCTAAAGTACTCAAAATCGCTATAAATAATGTGATCTAAAATTGGCAAGTCAATGAATTCTCCAAATTTTCGATAGTTTTTTGTAAGTCGGATGTCTTGCTCGCTTGGGGTAGGATTGCCACTTGGGTGATTATGGCAAAGGATAATGGCAGTTGCTTTATATTCAAAAGCAATTTTAAAAAGGATTCTACCATCGGCTACCGTAGCAGTGAGTCCACCTCGGGATAAGCGATGGGAGTGAATGATTTCATTATTATTATTGAGAAGTAAAATAATAAATTCTTCATGCGTAAGTAGAGAAAACATACTTTTTACATGATTAAAAACATCGAGGGAATTTTTAACGATAATTGGTTTTCGATTCGGACTTCTGGATAGCCTTCTTCCCAACTCAAAACAAGCAAGTAATTGGCTTGCTTTCACCGTTCCTATGCCAAAAAACTGGGTTAAATCGTAATGGGATGACCCGAATAATTTCTGAATATCATTGTTAAATCTAGCCAACAGGGTAATGGATAATTCTTTGGCATTTTGACGCTTTGAACCTTGGTTTAAAAGGACTGCGAGCAGTTCAGAGTCCGACAAATTACGAGATCCTTGCTGTAATAAACGTGTTCTGGGTTGGTCTAAACGGTCTAGGTTTTTAATTTTCACGAAAGCCCAAACGAGCAATCGTATAAATTAGTATTTCGCATTAATCTGGAAGCCCATCCAATACAAGAGTTTGCTTTTTTTCTTGGACGGGGTCGCATTTTAAACAGGTACTCTTCCAACTTTTCTCTCGATTCGTCCGATCCTTTTCAATGCTAGCGTCGTATTCCGAAGGATTCTTGTACTTGGTTTGAATGTACTTAAAAGCGCACTCTGCGTCGTATTCCGTTGGAATATTGTTTTTAACCCTTTCGATCTTTTCTTTTGTCCATCCATCATTGATTTTACTTGCTTTTTGGTATCCAAAATAAGCCCCAGCAAGGGAAATTCCGACCCAAAGATAACCTACAAATTTCCCTAATTTACCTGCGGCGTTTCGAGCGCTTAAAACAAATAGGACACTTAAGGTAAGGGAAAGAAGAACACTCGTAGCGAGAAGAAGATAAATAAAAGTTTGAAATTGATCATCCGTCCATTCATTGTTTTTCAAAAAACGATATCCACCATAATTAATGGCAAGGAAAATTCCACCAATCAGAAAAAGATTACCGTAGGTATTCGAGGCAACAAAATTCTTTTTCCGTCCATCGATTTTAAAAAGAATTCCTAAAGTTAAAGCAGAAAGTATAAGCGCGTATGCCAACATAATTATTCGTTTAATTTATATTTTAAGGTTTAAATTTAATTTTTATTCTTTTATTTGTGTAAGTTAATTATAAAAATTATGAAATCAATGCGTCATTTTTTAGCTTTATTTTTTGTGGGTATCTCCTTAATGGTCAGCGCCCAGGTTACTATCAGTGGAGCCACCTTTCAGAAGAAAATGGATGTAAAGGGTCAAATGGTCAACTACAACGGTGCTGGAATTCGGAACAAATATGGAATGAATCTATACGTTTCGGCATTGTACCTTCCTTCCCAATCCTCTGATTTTAATAAAATTATAAATGCGAATGAGGTTCAAGTAATTAATATAAAAATCATTTCTTCTATGGTAACGCGTGAGAAATTTAATGAATCCGTAAAAGAAGGATTTGCGAAAGCCTCTCACGGCAAGGCTACTTCGGAACAAATGGCAGCATTTAAAGCCTTTTTTAGCGCTGAAATAAAAAATAAAGACGATATTCTATTGATTTATCGTCCCAACGTTGGGGTTCAAGTCATGATCAACGGATCTTTCAAAGGAAAAGTTGAAGGCTTAGAATTCAAGAAAGCCCTTTGGTCCATTTGGTTGGGTAATGCGCCAGCGGATGTGAAACTGAAAAAGAAAATGCTAGGACTTTCCTAGTTTATTTTTTGTAAAAAGGAAGTTTTACCACTTTGGCTAGTATGCCTTTTTCACGAATTTCAACGTAAATTTCTGAATCCAATGAGGAATGCGATATCTCCACGTATCCTAACCCAATTCCGCTTTTCATTGAAGGGGACATTGTACCGGAGCTCACTTTTCCAATAACGTTTTGGTCTTTATCCAGAATTCTATAATCGTGTCTTGGGATGCCTCTTTCTAGCATTTCAAAGGCAACCAGTTTACGGGTAACCCCTTCTTCTTTTTGCCTCTTTAAGCGCTCACAGTCAACAAATTCTTTGGTGAATTTAGTGATCCACCCGAGGCCTGCCTCAATGGGAGAGGTCGTGTCGTCGATGTCGTTGCCATAGAGGCAAAATCCCATTTCCAATCGCAACGTATCTCTTGCTGCTAGTCCAATCGGTTTAATACCAAAGGATTCACCAACTTTAAATACTGCATCCCAAACCTTGCTAGCTGCCTCGTTGGGTACGTATATCTCAAAGCCTCCGGACCCTGTATATCCCGTAGCTGAGATAAAAATGTCCGTTTCACCGGCAAAAGTTCCCTTTGTAAACGTGTAATAACCCATAGCGGATAGATTGACGTCGGTCAGAGGTTGCATGGCTTCAGCAGCTTTCGGACCTTGAATGGCCAACAAGGAATAACGGTCAGAGGCATTTTCCATGGAAACACCTTCCGTGTTGTGAGAAGAAATCCATTGCCAATCTTTTTCGATATTCGATGCATTAACAACCAATAAATATTCATCTTCTTTGATGCGATAAACTATCAAATCATCGATAATTCCACCATTGCCGTTGGGCATACAGCTGTACTGGGCTTTGCCGTCAAAGAGCAACGATGCGTCGTTGGTGGTAACCCGTTGAATTAAATCAAGGGCTTTTGGACCTCGCAAGAAAAATTCACCCATGTGGGAAACATCAAAAACCCCAACACCCTGGCGTACGGTTTCGTGTTCTGCATTGACTCCTTCGTATTGTACAGGCATATTATATCCAGCAAAAGGGACCATTTTTGCGTTGGCATCAATGTGCTTTTGTAGTAGGGCGGTATTTTTCATGGTTATCCTTTTACGCGTTCTACATATACCCCTGTTCGGGTGTCCACTTTAATTACCTCACCGTTATCGATAAACAAAGGAACGCGTACTTCGGCACCTGTGGCAATCGTGGCAGGTTTCATGGAGTTGGTTGCGGTGTCTCCTTTTACTCCTGGTTCAGTGTAGGTGACCTCTGAAATGATATACATGGGTAAATCCACTACCAGGGGCATTTCCTCCTCAGCATGAAATAAAATATTCACCGTCATGCCTTCTTGAAGAAAGAGCGGTTTTTCAATCATTTTTCCCGAAATATTGACTTGCTCAAAGGTTTCATTGTTCATGAATACGAACTCAGATCCTTCTTGGTAGAGGTATTGATATTCTCTATTTTCTATTCGAACGGGTTCAATTTTATGGCCTGCGGAAAAGGTATAGTCTAACACCTTACCGCTTTCAATCTGTCTAATTTTAGTTCGAACAAACGCCGGACCCTTACCAGGTTTTACGTGCTGGAATTCAATGATTTGAAATAACTTTTCATTGTGTTTAATACACAATCCGTTTCGAATATCTGCGGTAGTTGCCATAAGTATACATTTATAATGGAGGCAAAGATAATGAAAAGGGCATAGAGAAAATCCTAGCTATGCATTATAATTCTTCCCTTTGATTAAGAATTTATTCTTTCTAACCGAAAGGAAACAAGGGTTTGGATAAGTTCATAGGGTAGGGGTTCATGGATTGGAAATTGAATGGCCCCTTTGGAGTGTCTATACCTTGACAATAGGTTTTTATACTTGGTAATGGGTTCTGCACTGGGATAGAATCCAATGTGGTTTTTATATCCAGCGAAATATACGATGTTCTTTTTCTGTCTGAAACAGGGCATTTGGTAGTTTAGGCATTCTTCCGCTTCTGGTAATATAGATTTGAGTAATGAATGCAAGCGAATAAGCTGCAACCGCGTTGGTTCTTCGAATTGGTTAATGTAAGTTTCAATGACGTTCACTACCTATCCTTATTTGCCGGAAACGTTAGAAAAAATTGAGGCTTATATTTTGGGTAACTGCGCTGCTTTCGGTAATGTTAAACTTGGCTTGTGACCAACTTGGCGGGCCAAAATTGCCCATGGCATTGTTGGAGAAAGCAAAGCCCTCAGTCGGGATATTCAAGAAATTCTGATCCAATTGCTGGTTGTCGTTTTCATCGTGAAAAATGGCAAAGGCATAATCTCCAGCAGGTAAACTATCCAAGGTGAAACTCATGCTTAATCCGTTGCATGGAATGAAGAGCTCTCGATAGGCCTGGTTTGGATCATTGTATGAGCTCGAAGAGTTATAGAGTGCAATGTTTATTTTTCCGTTGGTATTTTGCATACCAGAAAGCTGAATGTTCAAGGTAGAGAGCGGATTAACATTTCCCCCACCGTTATTATTTCCAGTAGTGTCTTGAGGTATAGGTACTGGATCAGGTTGTGGTGTTGGGTTTTTCTTTTTGCAAGATGTGGCAAACGCAATAGAGAGAAGGAATACGTATTTATACATGGCTGTTCAATGTTTTTTAAAGGTAATCAATTTATTTTAATTCGACAGGAAACCAATACGCTTCGCGCATTTCATTGGTCAAAAGATAGTGCGAGCGGTCAATTACCTCTACATGCGGCTGGTCTAACAAGCGATAGGAAGAATTTGGGATCCAATCGGATAAAAAACTTTGAATAATTCGAGGCAGTTCTATGGATCCGTTAATTCCTTCGATGATGGCATAGGTGGTTTCAGGAAGAACCAATTTAACCATTTCAGCCGGTATGTTTCCGTTGTTTTCAAAGGCTATTCCAACCGTTTTTGTAAACGGAATTTTTGGATTGTAAGTGTTAAAATACCCTTGAGGGTAATCCGTTATCGCATAAAAATCGCTTTCATCGAGTAGCTGGTAATGCGCATTTAATTGCATAAATGAACGCCAAAGTGGTGCAATAGCAAAATCTTCTAAACTAAGTTCAGCGCTTACTCCAATAAATGTAGTTTCATCTTTTCGATGGATTTTCGGTCCTTTCATGTTTATTCATCTGGATTATCGACCAATCGCAATAGGTTGATGGTGTAGGGTAGTCGTACCACCCCAAGTTTTAAATAAAATGTACCTGAAACTCGGTATTCAATACGTTTGTTCCGAAGTTTTTTCCAGAACAATGAAAATGCTCCCGAAGGGGATACGATGGTTTTTAATGAAAAGGAAGTAGCACCATTCGCTTTTAAAACCAAAGGGTTTGTATTGGTAATTTTGCTTAAAAGTCGGTCATTAACATAGAGGTCTAAATCGTATTCACCGATAAATACGTCGCGTTCATTTGGATTATTACCTTCAAAGTTTAAGGTAATTACATAGTTCCATAAGTTGTTTGTTTTTTCGGTAAAAGACACCCTTTTCTCTACGTTTACAAGGTCGAATGAACACCGGCTTAGCGCATGTAAATTCTCCGCTTGATTTTTTATAACCTTGCAACCGGTCGCAAAAAAGAGAACTAACGCGAGAAAAAAGCAAGTGCGCATAGCTGTTGGAAAGGATAAAAATAGTGTATTTATGGGAATCTTAGTGGGGACCTTAAAAGGGGGCATTTGAATCAAAAGTCAACTTAGTTTTTAAGGTTGGGTGTTGGAAAGAAAGATACGACGCGTGAAGGTACAGCCTATCTTTTTTATTGCCATACAGTTCGTCTCCAAGTATTGGACAGTTTAACCCATTGGGGTGCGCAGCGTGCACACGAAGTTGGTGGGTTCGTCCTGTCGTCGGTGTAAATAATATTTTCGTCCGATTATTAGAAGTGGAAAGCACTTTGTAAGTCGTCAGTGCTTTTTTCCCATGTTCAAAACATACCATTTGGTGAGGGCGATGCTCTAGGTTTAGCCGCAAGGGTAATGAAATTTCACCATTTGTTTCACCAAGGGTTCCCTCCAAAATAGCGAGGTATTTTTTTTCAACCTTTCTTTTTTCGAATTGCCGTTGAAGTTCGGTATGTGAACCTTCATTTTTGGCAATGACCATTAGTCCAGACGTTCCCAAATCTAAACGGTGCACGGCCTTCAGGAATGGGTAATGAGGGAACATTAGCCTTAATCGATCCTCAACAGAATCCATGGAACTTCGTCCAGGAACCGAAAGTAGACCGCTAGGTTTTTCAATGACCATTAAGTGGCCATCTTCAAAGACAATGCTGATTGGATGGGTCGCAACGGTTTTTAAAATCGGATTGTTCTGTTTTGGAATTCCGTGCAACAAGAAATCGAGTAGGGGTTCACATTTCGCTCTACATGCGGGGTAATAATGCCCATGTTTTCGTACCTCACCAACCATTGAATTTCCCCACCAAAACTCCGCAAAACAAAGTGGTTTAAAACGGTGTAAAGCCGCAAATTGTAAAAGTTTTGGTAAGGCACATTCTCCGGTTCCAGCAGGAGGCATAGGTTGTGAACGATCTTGAAAAAGGGATAAAACGGAAGCCTTCTCTTTTTTAAAATTAATAAGCAGATACTGTTCAAATAACCGTTTTTGAAGGTCAATCGAACCTTGAGAACGCAACGATTTAAGTCCTTCGATTTCCGCTATTTTTTGTTGAATGCTCTTTTCTATTTGGATTAAGGCCGACTGGTATTTTTTTTTTACGGCTTTGAGGTTACGCTGTTCCTCCATGCTTTCCTTGGCTAATCGTT
>CAIJTF010000011.1 GCA_903823565.1 uncultured Flavobacteriales bacterium | reverse complement strand
TTAAACGACATCGGTATCAATTATAATTTTGCTCCCGTAGTTGATGTGGCTGGAAATGCCACCGTAGGTTATCGCGGATTTGGCAGCAAAAAGGAGGAATTAATTTCGTGGTCGGATGCATTCATCCAGGAAACTCAGAAACACAATATCGTTGCCACGGCGAAACACTTCCCGGGACACGGTCTGGTAACGGGCGATACCCATACTGCGCTTCAGACGATTGACGGAGAGCTAAAAGAAATTGTTAATTACCCTACCCTGATTAAAAACGGTGTCTTATCGGTTATGATTGGACATTTAGCCGTAAAAAACAATAAAAAATACAATACCAACGGCTTACCTGCTACCTGTTCTAAAACCATCGTAACGGATTTACTAGTGAATGAAATGAAATTCAAAGGGTTAATCGTTACGGATGCCATGAACATGGGCGGCGTATTAAAGGTTCCAAATTCCACGGTACGGTCGATTCAAGCGGGCTGTCACATTATTCTAATGCCCGTAGATGTGGTAAAAGCGCACAGCGAAGTGCTGACAAAGTATAAAGCAGATCCTGCTTTTAAAGCCACGGTAGATGCCGCTGCGAAAAAGGTAATTCGAATGAAACTTTGTTTGGGATTGCTTTGATGCTTAGGTAAGATAAATCTCCAATAGTCCTTCGGGAGCAGTAAGCGTTAGCGTCCTCTTTTTACGATCTATTTTTTTGTTCAATTCTACGTTCAAAGGAATCAATACTTCCTTGCCTTTAAAATCCAATTGCAAAAGGGGATTCGCTTCATGATCTATTACGGAAATTACGCTACCAATGGGACCAAAATGGGTATCGAAAACATCAAAGCCTATTATTTCATGATCGTAAAACGTCGAGTCATCCAAATCAGGCAATAAGGAATCTGGAAGGAATCCACGTTTTTTAAGAATAGCTTTGGCACTGCTTTCGTTTTCAATTCCATCAAAAGCAAGGACAAAAAATCCTTTGTTCATCGGCTTTAATCGTTTGATCATGAAAGGCGTGGGAATCCCATCAATATCCAAATAAATAAAAGCGCATTGAAATAAAAGATCGGGATCAGAATGGTCTAAAAAAAAAGAAACTTCACCTTTGAATCCGTGAAGTTTCGCAATATGACCGATCTCGAAAAAACCTTCCAATGAAAGGTATTATTCAGGGGATTCGGTAGTGTCTTCTGATGCAGGTGCTTCTTCAGCAACCGGTGCTTCCTCAGCAGCAGGCGCTTCTTCAGCAGCAGGTGCCTCTTCAGCAGCAGGAGCTTCTTCAGCAACAGGTGCCTCTTCAGCAGCAGGAGCTTCTTCAGCAGCAGGAGCTTCTTCAGCAACAGGTGCCTCTTCAGCAGCAGGAGCTTCTTCAGCAACAGGTGCCTCTTCAGCAGCAGGAGCTTCTTCAGCAACAGGTACCTCTTCAGCAGCAGGTGCCTCTTCAGCAGCAGGAGCTTCTTCAGCAACAGGTGCCTCTTCAGAAGCAGGAGCCTCTTCAGCAGCAGGCGCCTCTTCAGCAGCAGGAGCCTCTTCAGCAGCAGGAGCTTCTTCGACAGGTGTATTTTTAGCTTCAATTTCAGCGGCTTTAGCGGCCTTAGATTCCATTTCAGCCTTCAAACGATCTGCTTTTAGCTGATCAGCTGCCTTGGATAGACCGTCTTTTTTCGACTGAATTTTATTCTCTTTTTCTAATTGCCAAACGTTGAATCGTTTCTCTGCCTCTTCTAAACTAAAGGCCCCTTTGTCAACCCCTTTCAACAGGTGGTTTTTGAAGAGAATTCCTTTGTATGAAAGTATGGCTTTGGCCGTATCGGACATTTCAGCCCCTACTTTTACCCAATACAATGCGCGATCGAAGTCCAAATCAATTGTTGCCGGATTCGAAACGGGATTATAGGTTCCTAATTTCTCAATGAAACGCCCATCTCTCTTGGATCGGCTATCTGCAGCTACGATGTGAAAAAATGCTTTTCCTTTTTTTCCGTGACGCTGAAGTCTGATGCGTGTTGCCATGTTTTCTGGTTATTTGTTGAGGTGCTAAACCTCGGTTAATAAAATTTTAGGGTGCAAAGATACGCTATTTTTCAAACATTACAAGCATTCTCAACTAATCTTCCAAGTATATTGAAGCATTACGGAACGGGGAGGTTCAATTTTCAACGGTCTCAGCGAGTAACTTCTGTTTAAAACATTGGCACCAATTAAGGCAACTTTATGGCTTTTGTTGAACGAATACGAAAAGCGGGCATCGCAAATGATATTGCCGAAGCGATGGGAATTGAAATAATCCATGTAGCGAATGTTCTGTTTATCCCCCCCCGAAGCGGCTGTGGTCTCCTCAAAATCTTTAATGATCGCATCCATGTTTACAATCTTACTGAAGTATTTGACGCTGATTCCTAAAGACCAAAGGTTGTTAAACGTTGCCTCGACGTCACCTTTTACATTGTGCAAAAAGCGGTATTTTAAAATCTTACTCGCTGCATCAAGGGAGGTGGTGTTATAACTATACTGTCGGTTAATGTCATCCACGGCATACACATAATCTGGGTTCAAGGTCTTGGGCACAATATAGTTGTAGCCCGTTAAAAAATTGAGGTCTATGTTTTTTGAAGGTATTTTACTTTTTCCAGCGAAGGACAAGTCTATTCCCACTACCCTAGACGCTCCAGTATTCAAGAACTTAAACCCAGCAAACGAGGCGGGTGCATTCGCTACGTCCCAAATTCCAAACATGTATTCGATCGTATTCTGGTATTCTTGCCAGAAAAATGCTGCATCAAAAAACGCGTAAACGCCACCAAGTTTTAAGGCTTGTTTAATGCCTATTTCAGCATTCCAGCTGCTTTCCGGTAACAGATTGGGGTTTGGAAAGACGCCAAAGTTACCCACACCTGTTTTAATGAAGCGTTCTGTTATCGTAGGAAAGCGATACCCTTGACCAAAGGATCCTCGCAAATAGGTTTCTTGGTATAATTTAATGTTTGCTCCAAATCGAAAAATCGGTTTCATTGCGACAACGGTATCGTTCAACTCAAAATACTCGAAACGGCCTCCTGCAGATAAATTAACCGTTTTGTTAAAGGACTTTTCAATTTGCGTATAGGCCGAAAAATTCAATACTTGGTTATTGGGATCGCCACTCCCCACATACATGTTGGCATAGGAATCCACCAAGGAACCCGTAAACCCACCAATGAAATCGAGGTCTCCTAGTTGTACATAGCTTTTTTTGAACATGTAGTCTGCATAATAGGTAGTTGCTCGGTTATCTTGGTTTGCCGTCATTTGGTTGTTGTTGTGCAAGACTCTGGTTCGCAAATAGTGGCTTCCGCTCGAACCCGTGATGAATTGTATGAAAGGGTCCAAATTAAAAATCATTTGGTTTTGCAAGAATACCGCACCCGGGTATGCTCGGTATAAACCCGTGGTGTCATCCAACCAAGCAAAAGAGAGGTTGCCTTGCGCTAGCATAAAATTACCATTCAAACCATAACTAAGTCCGGCATATTTTGAGGAGCGGTGTCTCAGGTTAAAATTTAAGCGTGCGCGCTTGAGGGCCATTTGTTTATCGGTAAAATTAGAAATGGTATCAATAACATAGGGACCGGGTTTCGGAGCACCAATGTAGCCGTGATCGTAATTTAAATTTCCCCCAACCACGACATCCCATTTCCCATAGGCTTTCGCGTGAATGAAATTTGCTCCAGAAATCAATGGAACCCCCGTCCACCACTGTGCTCCAGGAATGGAAGGAGCAGAATATAGTCCGGTGTAAAAGTTTATTTTGTTGAGCGGTTTGGCGGTGGGATAAGCCGTTCGAATGTGAATAGAACCAGAGAGAGCAGAACTACCAGACAACACGCTAGCTGCTCCTTTAATAATCTCTACCTGGCTGATATTCTCTACTGGAACAAAACCCCACTCGGGCCTGCCCGCATCCCCGGAGAGCATTGGCATATCGTCCACAATAACCGCAACTTTAGAACCTACTCCAAAGGTAAATCCACTGCCCCCTCGAATTTGGGGCTCCCCATCTAAAATATTCAACCCAGGGGTTTGGTCTAAGGCCGTTTCGATGCTGCGCGTATTTTTATTCTCAATCAATGACGGTTTCATAACCACCATGGTAACCGTTTGCTCTTCCAACGGTTTATCGAATTTACCTACCGAAACGGTAATTGCATCTTTGGTCACAACAAACGTCGACAGAACCACGGCGACGGTTCTTGATTCGTTTGGAGCCAATTCCAACTGAAGGGTATCGTTCTTTTTTCCCGTAGATCGAATCACTAAGGTTACCGAGCCTGAAGGAACGTTCAAGGAAAAACTGCCATCCTTGGTGGATTGAGTCCCTATGCTTGGATCCTTCTTATAAATAATACTCGCACCAACAAGTGGTTTTCCCTCTTCGTCTTTAACGTCACCTGCTACTTGAGCGGTTTGTGAAAAAACGAATCGTGCACTGCACAGCAATAGGACAAGAAGGAATCTATTCAACGGGAACGGTATTATTCAACTACGAATTTTGTCGCCTCAGTTTTGCCATTCCCCGAGGTGTATGTTAGGAAATACGTCCCCGGATTCAAGGCCGTTTGAAAGGAACCGCTAATCGCCTTTTGCACCTGAAGTTTGCCTTCCATACTGTAGATATGAATGGTTCCGTCAACGGGTTGAAAAAAGTTGAGCGTACCGTTCGCATAGTGCACACGAAAACTGGTTTCATTCAATGGATTCAATCCAGCACCAGAATTGTAGATTAATTGAATATCATCCAATAAGACTTCATCGTTTGCAGCACCACCTCCTGGGGTAGAATTTGTAGCAAAAGTCATTAAGATATACTCAGGAATTAATCCTGTATTTGCCGTGGGCACGAAAGGGATAGATTTGCGCTCCCAGTTC
>CAIJTF010000010.1 GCA_903823565.1 uncultured Flavobacteriales bacterium | reverse complement strand
GATTTGTCCCGTACCGTTCGAGTTGCTATACCATACATAACTGCCATTGCTCCCTGATGCCGTTAACGTCGTATTCGTTGATGAACATAAACTCGTGGTCCCTCCTACTGTAGGGGAAGTCATTGGGTTTACTGTCACTTGGACAGGGACCAAGGCGGATACACACGCCGGCAATTGGTAGGTAACTGTTACACGGGCAAATTGACCACTAAGCGCGCCATTCCCATTGAATAATCCAAAACAACTATTTGCGTTAATCCGGAAATTATTATTACCTCCAACAACATATTGATTTACTGGATAGGTCAAGGTAAAGATTCCATTGTTCGTTCCGCTGCAACTACAATGTCCATTTGGATTAATCGTACTTCCAGCGTTATTATTCATGTATGTTTGAAGAGGACCTGAAGTACAAACTACCCCAACGCTTAATTGAATTTGAACGCTGGTAATTTGAGTTCCTGCTGGTAAATTATCCGTCCAATCAAATCCAGATTGACCCGATCCACAACCATTGTAATAAGACCCAGTTCCACACGATGAATTTAAATTCACCAATTGACCCGTGGAGGTTATCGAATAAACTTGCGTCGAAGTTTGCGGGGCCGTTGCTGACCCACCAACGTAATAAGTCGTGTTATTCGACAACGTAGGCGTTGTGTAGGAGGATCCTGAACCTACCTGAGAAGTTCCGGCGGCGTTAGAATACCAGTAGTAAAAATTTGCACCACTTGCTGTAAGGGCGGCGGTTTGACCACAATTGGTAGAGGCATTTGCCGCTGTTGGCTGCTGAATGTTTGGAGCTGCTGTTACAGGAACAATTTGTGAAGCACAAGCCCCTGATCCTGCTTGCATGTAATACGTTGTTGGGCTATAAATTTGACCCGTAGTATAGCTTGTTCCTGTTCCTATTTGACCCGTTCCATTCGCATTACTAAACCATGTTACTGGGGAGCTAGCCGTTGCGGTTAAGGTAGCCGTTTGACCACAATTCACCGTCGCATTATTCGCTGTAGGTGCGGTGGCAGCAGTTACAGTGACCGTAACAGGAACGGCTTGCGAAGCGCAACCGCCAGTACCTGCTACTACATTGTACGTCGTTGTCCCCGTTAAAACGGGAGTAGTGTAAGAAGACCCTGTTCCAATTGCAGTAGTACCCCCTTGTGTGTACCAATACATTGGAGAATTCGAACTTGCCGTTACCGTACCGGTCGTTTGACAAGGAATGGTAATACTCGTCACCGTTGGCGCCTGGGCTTGGGTCACAGTAGCCGTTACAGGAATTATTTGAGAGGCACATCCTCCAGAACCCGCCTGCATATAATAGGTTGCATTGGTTCCAAGGGCGGGTGTTGTATAGGTATTTCCCGTACCTACTTGTCCTGTACCATTTGAATTACTATACCAAGTTACAGGCGATGATGCAGTTGCTGTAAACGTAGCTGTAGCTTGACAACCGATGGTTTGGTTTGTTGCTGAAGGTGCCGTTGCTTGGTTTACACTTACGACAACTGGAAAAAGCGGAGAAACACATGCTGCACTGGCATAGGTCACGGTTACTTGAGCGAACTGTCCACTCAAAGCACTGTTACCATTGAACAAACCAAAGCAGTTATTCGCGTTGATTCCAAATTGGTTGTTTCCTCCCACAACGTACTGATTCGCCGGATAAGTAAGGGTGAATATTCCATTATTAGAACCGCTACAACTACAGTGATAGTTTGGATTAATGGTTCCTCCAGCATTATTATTCATATACGTCTGAAGTGGACCAGAGGTACAAACTACACCTAAACTTAATTGAATTTGGACGCTCGTTATCTGAGTTCCCGCCGGAAGGTTATCCGTCCAATTGAATCCCGACTGCCCAGAATTACAACCGTTGTAAAAAGAACCTGTTCCGCATGATGAACCCATATTGACCAACTGACCGGTTGAAGTAATGGAGTAGGTTTGCGTTAAAGATTGAGGGGCAGCACTCGAACCTCCAACATAATATGTTGTGTTGCTGTTTAAGGCTGGCGTAGTATATGATGACCCTGTTCCAACCTGGGTAGTACCTGACACGTTGGAGTACCAATAGTAAAAGTTAGCTCCGTTTGCACTCAAAGCCGCCGTTTGACCACAATTGGTCGTCACATTGGATGCGGTAGGTTGCTGAACGTTTGGCGATGCCGTAACCGGGATAATTTGTGAGGCACAGGCCCCTGTTCCCGCTTGTACATAGACCGTTGTCGTAGCATTAACCGTACCGGTGGTATAAGAGGTGCCACTACCTAACAACCCTGTTCCATTAGAATTGCTGTACCAATAAAGAGGTGAATTGGCAGAAGCCGTTAGCGTAGCCGTTTGTCCACAATTCACACTCACATTGCTTGCTGTAGGGGTCGAGGCTGAATTTACGGTAATGATTAAAGGCACCAACTGAGAGGCGCACCCGCCTGCACCCGCCTGTGCGTATATCGTAGTTGTGCTTCCCAAAGCAGCTGTTGTATAGGAGGTTCCACTACCTAAGGTACCCGTTCCGTTTGAATTGCTATACCAGGTAACTGGTGAGTTCGAACTTGCGGAAACTGTCGCCGTTTGACCACAGTTTACTGAGGTATTGCTTACGGTGGGCTGAGTCGCTTGGTTCACAGAAACGGTAACCGGAGTTAACGGAGAATTACATGCTTGTCCGGGACAAGGCTTGTTGAAATTCGAAATGGTAGCCGTAAAGGTACCACAGCAGCCGTCGTGGGAACGACCATAAAACGCAAAGGTGGATCCTGCCGTAACATTCACGGAAGTACTGCCAGAGGCATTACACGTGGCCAACGGATAATCCGTTCCGTTAATTCGATAACCATAGGTGTCGTATCCGCAATCGCCATGGGAAACACTCCAAGACCAACTAATTGTTCCTGTGGCAGGCACAGTGATTTGGTATAGCGTGTAGGAATTTCCTCCTGTTCCGTTAGGACCGGTAAGTTGAATGGAATTCGGAGCACCACCAACATTGACAGAACCATTCCCACCATTTAGATGTTGTACAGACCAGTTCCCAGTCGCATAGCAATCATTAAAGCCTACGGTTTGAACCGTTGCAGAACCAGCAGAAGTTCCAACATAATAGGTGGTATTGTTGCTCAAAGCAGGGGTTGTATAAGAAGCTCCTGTGCCTACCTGACTAGTACCAGCGGAATTTGAATACCAAGTGTAAGCAGTTCCACCACCGCCTGAGGCCGTAAAGGTGCCGGTAGCACCGCAGCCGATGGAAATATTCGAAGCAGTTGGTGCCGCCAAGGCATTGACCGTAACCGTAACCGCCGTTGTTGCTGAGTTACACCCTGAACTGTTTGCGGCAACGTAATAGGTTGTGCTATTCGTCATTACTGGCGTTGTGTAGGAAGATCCAGTAGCTAGCTGGCCTGTTGCATTGCTGTTAGAATACCAGGTAAGCGTACCAGAACCTGAGGCAGAAAGGTTCGCTGTTGAGCCGCAATTGACCGTTAGGTTCGAAGCTGTTGGGGCCGATGGAGCGGCGACAACGGTAACCGTAGTAGAGGCGCAATTCGTAGAAAATATGCCATTACTGTAGTTTCTACAAAAGTAGGTTGTAGTTGTATTTGGTGTAACGTTAATACTATTCCCTGTACCAATGAAAGTAGCACCACATCCTCCGGTATACCAATAAACGGTACCAACAGGATTGGAAGCAGTAAGGGTTACGGTTTGGCTAGAACCACACACTGTATTGGTTGAGGCACTGGCTGCAGTGGGATCTGGAGTGCTAATATTATAGTTTACATAAACATAAATATAGTTTCTTCGCTGGTAATTGGTGTTACAACAACAATACGACCCCCAAGAACGATAACCTCGCCACCAAAAATTCATATTTCCACCGCCCCATCCGCCGTTGGCATTGGTATAGGTAGGCGTATTCACATTATAAGTTCCTCCATAATATCCACTCCCTTGAAAGGTTTGTTGGTAGTTGGAATTGTATCCAATTTGCGAATATCCTTCAGACATATATCCTCCTCCAGTCGCAGTAACTTGCCATTGAGCATACCATCCGGTTACAGTTCCCGCGGGAACACTCACAGCGATATTGTAATTACAACCCCAGCTATAACGCTCAAAAGAGTAATAAGGACCTTGATAACTGGATGCCGTTGGGTCAATAACAACTGGATATTGGCGTTTTTCATCCAATAACCAATTGGTTGGGACGACCACGGATAATTTCAACTCCCCATTAATTACTTCATAAACATACTCGCCTAGAATTGGTTTTTCGGGTTCCGTTTCCGACTTTGTAAGATATGATTGATCGTAGCAAACTGGTAAATTGAATGTTAAAAGTATATCCCCGTTGGCACCTACTACATTTAATACACCACTAAATCCAATGGTTCCTCGCTCACCTATACCTTCGACGATTTTAGCCCCTTTCGGCAAGCGATAATATTCGGTATACAGTACGTGTCCGTTAGCGGTTAAATTGGTTGGTTTTTGATTTAAAATATAATCGGTCTCAATTTCAAATAAATCAAAACGTATTCGGCGATCCACTCCAGGCCAAAACTCCTTGTAAAGAAGTGCATTTTTCTCCCGATCAAAAATGAGGTTATTTAAGGAGCCTGATTTTAAGCTGTATTGGTTTTGAGCATTAGGATTGTTGTAACGCGTTTCGGTTTTCGTTCCAAAGGAAATTCGATCCCCGCTCTTTGATAAGGTCATCTCAACTTCCCCTTTTGTGGCGTCCATTGATGTAGGGTAATCCGTACCGCTAATGGTGTAAAAACCATTCCCGTTTTCCCTTATTGCTCTATCATAGGTGTGCCACAATCCATCTTTTCCTTTAAAATGCATTGGGAAATCACTGCTTTGTTTCGTATAAGAGCCATCCGCATAGCGGTACGTTTTGGAAAATTCGTCTCGAAGCTCCATCACCTCTTGGCCTCTACCTTTGGTTTTGTCATCAAGAGCAAAAAGTTCAGCCTCTGGATATAATAGAACAGGACGGTCGTTAGGGTTTTTCTGGGCACTTGCGTTACCACAAATTAAGTAAAATAAAACAACAAAAACAGGAGCGTAGTAGTTTTTCATAACATTGGAGAGTTAGGTTAAAAACAATAAAACATTTTCATCATAAATCCTTTAAACTATTGATTTTTAAATGATTTCAGTTAAAAAATATTGTCAAAAGGTAACGAAACACTTTAGGAAAGTCCCTATGTGTTAATACAAATTTTAATTTAATTTATTATATGGTGTTGGCTATTGATTATTTCTACCCATTCAACAAACATTAAACAAAAAAGAAAGTATAGCGAATTTGAATGCCCAATTAAACCGTTTGAAGCCCGAAATCATTCGTGAAAATTAATATACTGGCAACCAGTTTGTTAGAGTTTAACAAACGATAAGTTAATGGTTTTTCCAAATTGTTTATCCATGCATTGGACGTGGTATTTACCCGGAAGAACATTTAATTCGAGCGATACAGATTGGCTTAAGTCTTCTTGAAAAAGAATTCGTCCTTGTAAATCGCTTATTTGAATGAAATACGTTTTGTTAGGCGGAATGCTAATAACAAAACTTCCATGGTTTGGATTTGGATAAAGGATGGGTTCTAAAATGGCTTCAGGAGATCCTCCTCCAAGGTTGGAAAGTTGATCCTCTATCTCAAATTGAGTATTCGCTTGACATCCATTCGCGTCAACAATGGTCACATCATAAATTCCTGCCGTTAAAGCGGTCAAATCCTCAGATTGCAGGTTATTGCTCCAATTAAAACTATAAGGAGCTGTTCCACCTGAAACGGTTATATCTACTGCCCCAGATGAGGCCGTAAGCTCATGGCTCACATTGCCAAGAACTTGAATCGGACTGGGTGCAGTTAACACGACCGTCTCGTTGATTGAACAATTCGGCCCATACGACAAAGTTGCAGGGTAATTACCACCAATTAGGTTGAACAATTGGAAGGAGTTTGCGCCTGATGACCAATTGATGTTCGTTTGTGTAGCATTGGATACCATTAATTCAATTGACCCGTCTTGGCTATCTGAACAGGAAGGATTCACGATGTTCCATTGATAAACCGGAGGAACAACATCAAAAACATAAACCGATGTGTCCAAACGGCAACCGTGTGCATCGATCAATTGAACAAAATAGGTGTTTGTATTAAGCGCCGTATCGTTGAACCCAACATAGTTGTTACTCCAAGCGGCAACGTAAGGAAACTGACCTCCTTGTACCACCAATTGCGCTGCTGCATCATTCGCAGCACAGCCGTCAGTTAGCGTAAAGGTGGGGACGATTGGATTAAAGGTGCTTAACGCTGCAAGTACGGCTTGATAGGCATCTAACCTTCCTGCGCCAAGTTTGCCAGCATAGGCTGGATTTAAGTTGTCTATGGGTGCTGACGTACTTTTTAAAATATTCTCAATGTCAAGGTTTGACATACACTTGTTTACGGCAAGCATGAGGGCTACGGTACCGCTAACGTAGGCCGTTGCAAAACTAGTACCACTGGTGTTTAGGTACCAATTTACAGCAGGACTTACCGCAACATCATAACCCGGCGCCGCTAAATCAACCGAATCGTTATGGTTGTGTGTCGAAGTCGGGTCTCCAATCCATTGTTCATGATTATCGGACGGACCTATGGAAGTAACCGAAAATACGTGTTCATAGGAGGCTGGGTAAACATGGGCGTCGGGAAGGCCACAGGTATTTCCATTGCCAGCGGCAGCGACAATGAAAGATCCGTTTTGAACCACTTCGTTAATGACGTCCTGTTCTATTTGACTGTAAAAACAACCGCTTGACCAGCTAATATTGATGACATCTGCTCCAGCGTACGAGGCCGCCAAAATTTCATTAAAATTCATTTTGTACAATGCTAATCCAGAATTGAATCCAATGGATGCTAAGCCATAATTGTTGTTCGTTTTTCCAGCAGCGGTAATAGCAACAGCTGTTCCATGGGTTGTGACGGTATTATTGGTGGCGTCGTAATAGGTATATTTTCCTTCTAGATCTGGATGCGCGACATCGTAATTCTGATCGCTTATGGCAATAATAACGCTATCATCTCCATGGGTTAAATCCCACGCTTGGGGAGCATTAATGATTGACAGGGCATAATCCGATATTCCCGCCTGAAAGTTCATATCGCTCGGGACAAACAATGGATTATATTCTGGACCACGCACTAAGCTATGGATTTGATTCCCAAAAACTTTGAAAACCATTGCAAGCTCATTTAAATCACTATTTGCCTTAATTTCATATACCTTCCTCAGTGATTCGTTTCTACTTGCCGTTAGCGCCTGAACGGGCTGACTCAAGTTGTACTGAAGGGATAACTCTTTCCATTCATCCGAATGGAAAAGTTGCGGATTTTCAGATTTAAACCAAAAGGTGTTTTGTTGAGCGATTGAAATTTGATTCACCCCTAGGTAGAATCCGATCAAAAGAAAAAAGATAACTTTCATAGCGTAAGGTTTAGTGTTGTTGCCCAAAGGCGGCACCTGTTACGCTACTGAAAAAGAAAAGGTTACATGGTTACGCTATTTTCTCGAATGGCCTTAATATTCGCTTGAATTTTACGTCGGCCATTGAATTCATTAATTTCCAAGGTATAGGCCAAATCAAATGCGACCCCGTTCGATGTCAAGAGTTCTTTCGAGGCTAGGTTGAATCCAATTCCCTCAATGCTTGCATGAAATGGAGGCTGTATCGCTTTAATTTTTAAATGCAAATCCTTCAATACCTTTGACTCTATGGCATAAGCCTCTTCCATTAAAAAAATAGGTTTCATGTTTCCGGGGCCGCAGGGTTCAAAAGATTCCAACAACCGCACTAGTTTAGGGATCACAAGGGGGGATTCATTTCCAAACAACTCCGAAAGCGATAATTTGGCATCCATTTGAATGGTAGGTTTTTTATCGTGGGTGTCAAAATACGATCTTGCCAAAGCATTAAAGGCTATTTTAAATGCTTCAAAGCGCTCTTTTTTCAGGGACAACCCAGCTGCGTGTTGATGCCCACCGTACTGAAGCAGGTAGGAATCCAGCTTTACCAAAGCTTGATGTAAATCGAAATCACCGACGGTCCGAGCTGACCCACTAAGCACACCGTCTTTCTCTGTTAAAATAATGGTAGGAAAGGGAAACGACTCAATTACTCGAGAAGCAACGATTCCCACAACGCCTTTATGCCAATCCTCGGAATACAAAATATTCGATGATCGGTCTTTCGCTTCATTCTCCAATCTATCAATCGCCTGCTGGGTAATAGAGGCGTCCAAGGCCCTTCTTTGGGCATTATCCTGCTCAATGGCCTCTACCAATACGTCTACCGCTTCCGGTGGAACATCTAACATACAGGCCACGGCCGTTCTACCTGTTCTTATTCTTCCCGCCGCATTGATTCTTGGTGCCAAGGCGAACACTAAATCACTTAATAAAATTTGTCCATTGCGTTTTGCCCGGGTTAGCATCTTCCTAAAGGAAGGTCTTGTTATGTGGTTCATTTCTTTTAAACCCATGAAGGCATAAACCCGATTTTCATTTACTACGGGCACAATATCCGCTGCAATACTTAATGCCAATAAATCCATTTGTGCTAACAAATGGCTTCTATCCCCGTCTATCGTTAGGTAAAACGCCTCGAGTAATTTCATAGCGACACCAGCCCCTGAGAGCCCTTCAAAAGGATACGTCTCCCCACTTACCTTCGGATCTAAAATGCAGGCATTTGGCAAATGGTCTCCGGGTTCATGGTGATCACAGACGATGACCTCTATTCCGTTTGTCCTAAGGAGGTCTATCCATTGGATTGAACGAATGCCGCAATCCAAGCTAATGAACAAATCAACCTTCGACGCTATGGCGTGATTGATCCCAAGTTCACTGATACCATATCCTTCAGCATAACGATCGGGAATATAATAGTCTATGTTTTTCGTATGCTTGCTTAGTACATTGTAGCAGATAGCTACAGCCGAAGTACCATCAACATCATAGTCACCAAACAAGAGGATTCGCTTTTTCTCGTTAATTGCTCCTTGCATTAATCGAACGGCTTCCCTCATGTTTTTAAACAAAAATGGATCGTTGACGTGTTCCCATTTTGGACGAAAAAATGCCTCTGCTTGGGCATAATTCTCGACTCCCCGTTTCACCAATAGCTGCGCAACCAAGGGAGATATTTTAACTTCTTTAACTAAATTGGTAATTTTTTTCGGACAGGCAGGGTCCGCTTCAATCCACGCGTATTCCATCATTCACTTTTAACCTAAATATACGAAAAAAAGTGAGAAAATAAACCTCCTCTCCTACTTTAACAACTTTTATTTGAACACATATCTGGCGGCGGCTCCTCCTCCCCAACCAAAACCAAAAACTGGAGCGAGCTGGATAACAGGACCTAAGTCTAGTGCGATGTTTAAAGGGATATTTTCAAAGGTATATTCTATACCTAAAAGTCCTGACCCTGAAAGATAAAAGGTGCTTCCACTGCTTGATGCGTTTGACTGCAAACCGATATTGGGCCCAACACCCACATACCACTGCATTCCCGGTGTTGGTAAATTATGTTGCCATTCATAGAGGCCTTGAATCCAAAAACCATACCTTCCGGATCCTAAGTTGGCCTCTAGCGCATTGTTGGCGTTAAGAAATCGTTTGGCATTTATGGAGCCGTATCCGGGATAACCACCTTTTAAACCAATGGCCATATTATAGGACTGACCCAAAACGAAGGTGCTGGAGAAAAGGATGGATAGAATAAAAATTATTGCTTTCATGGGATATTTATTTTTAAATTTAACAAGCTGTTTAATTCATCATAGCTAGTAAGGTTTGTGGTAATCGCTTTATTCACATTTTGTGGATTAAAACGTTCAAGGGTCCAGACTCCGTCTTCGTTTTCTACCAATACATTAAAGCGATCAAAAAAATCAATCCCCATGGTCTCACCAAGAGATCGAACCCAACGGTTAATTTTATCTATGGAGCATCCAGATGCCTGAACGGCCCGTTCATCGGCGATTAAAACCAATGCAGCCGACTTCAAGCAATACCCTTTGGCCTCTAAAGATTGACCATGTGATTTCCATTGGGATAAGAACAGTTTCATTTGCTCAGAAATGAATTTTTCTTCTTCCATCGTGAAGATTCGATTTGCTATGAAAACCCAGGTCTTAAAATCCATCTTAATTTGGCTTAAAGATCTGCTGCCTTTGCGATTAATTCAGCAACATCCAACACTTGAATTTCTTCTTCTTTATTAAAATTCTTAACCCCATCCGTCATCATCGTATTACAAAAAGGACAACCTGTTGCAACAATAGACGCATTAGTCTCCAAAACATCCTCCGTTCGTTCAACATTAATTTCTTTATTCCCCTTCTCTGCTTCTTTAAACATTTGCGCTCCCCCCGCTCCGCAACATAGTCCGTTCGTTTTGCATCGTTTCATTTCCACCAACGCTACATCCAACTTTTCGATTAAAGCTCTGGGTGCTTCGTAAACTTCATTGGCTCTTCCAAGGTAACAGGGATCATGGAAGGTAATTTTTTTCCCTTTAAAGGTTTCACTACCCTCCAGCCTCAAGCGACCCGAATTAATCAAATCTTGTAATAACTGGGTGTGGTGCATAACCTCATAATTACCTCCCAGTTCGGGGTATTCGTTTTTTAGGGTGTTAAAGCAGTGCGGACAACCGGTTACGATTCGTTTTATATCATATCCATTTAATACCTGGATATTCATTTGGGCTTGCATTTGAAAAGTGAATTCATTTCCTGCCCTACGTGCCGGGTCACCTGTACAAGCTTCTTCGGTTCCCAGTACGGCAAACTTTACTTGACAATGGGACAATATCTTGGCAATAGCCTTGGTGATTTTTTTGGCACGATCATCAAAACTTCCAGCACAACCAACCCAAAACAAAACCTCTGGGGTTTCGCCACGAGCCATGCATTCTGCCATGGTAGGTACATTTAAACTCATCGTATTAATTTTCTTCGGTCCATTTCAATCGATCTGCAGGTGAAAACTGCCAAGGCGCCCCATTGTTTTCAATGTTGGTAAGCATCCCCGTCAACTCAGAGGGCACTTTGGACTCTTCCATTACTAAGTATCTTCGCAAATCGATAAGAATTGACAACGGATCAATGTTAACGGGACATTCTTGAACACAAGCATTACAGCTGGTGCATGCCCAAATTTCTTCCTCGGTAATATACGCCCCCAACAATGGCTTACCGTCATCAAAATTGTATCCATTGGTTCCCAGTTCTGCCAACCGATCTCGGGTATCCATCATTACTTTTCTAGGTGATAATAGTTTCCCAGTTTGATTTGCAGGACAAACGGAAGTACACCTTCCACATTCTGTACATGAATAGGCATCTAACAGTTGTTTCCATGTTAAATCATTGGCATCCTTGGCGCCGAACCTTTGTGGATCGGAATTCTCTCCCACTTCCAAATTGGGTTCCAACGATGGGTCTAACATTAAGCCAACTTCTCGTTGCACCGTTTCCATATTCGTCCATTTACCCAAGGGGTTTAAATTAGAAAAATAGGTGTTTGGAAAAGCGAATAGGATGTGAAGGTGCTTTGAATAGGGAAGATAATTTAAAAACAGAAAAACCATGAGAAGATGGCCCCACCATCCAACACCTGAAAGGATATTCAGGGTTTGGGGGGCATAATCGCTCCCAAAAAGCGCCGGAGCAAGGTATTGACTTATCGCAAAACCGTAGGACCCGTGGTTTGATTCCAACAAAAGGGCTTCATCCGCAGTATTCATCATAAAGATGAAAAGAATCAACAATAATTCGAAAAGGAGAATGAAATTGGCATCTTGCCGAGGCCAACCCCGTAATTCTTGCATGTTAAAACGGGGTAATTTTATCAAATTCCTTCTCGCAAAAAAAATGATAGTAGCAACAAAAGTGAGTATAGAAAGGAATTCAATGGTGCTAATTACAGCCGTGTAAAGCGATCCAAGACCTGCATGGTAAAAATAGCGATGCGACCCCGTAAATCCATCTATGAATACCTCAAGAAGTTCAATTTGCGTAATAATAAAGGCCACATAAAAAACAAAATGCAAAACAGCTGGTATGGGGCGGTTGAACATTTTCTTTTGTCCAAAAGCCACCAAAAGCATAGTCTTCCAACGCTCTCCAGGACGTTCGGAACGATTAGTGGGTCTGCCAAGTTTAATTTGCTTGACAATTCCTGCCACTTTCCATGTGAATAGACCCAAAGAGGCGAGGGAAACCGTTGCGAAAAGGAGGATAGAAACCATGCTTATTCTGGTATAGAATCTAGTAACTTGTAGAGTTTATTTCTTTCTTTACTATCGAGCTTCAATTTGTCCTTGTCAATGAGCGAGAAATGCACGTATCGATCCGGATGTTCTTTCAAATCTTTCACCAACGCCTGAAGATCGTTGTTCGTTTCTACCAATTCATCGTATAACTTTTCATCATTTAGAAGTTTCCCTATGGTACCATTACCCTGTTCAATTTCCTCCAAAAGCATTGTCACTTTTTTCAAGACGTTCTCAGCATCTAAAAAAGCCCTTTTGAAATCCGTTGAAACCAAATTCTCTGTGACTTTTTTTGCGTCACCAAGCAAGGCGGAAAGCTGATCCGAGCCTTTCTTTAAATTGAGCGTGATGCCGTCCACGTTATCCATAATGCGCTCAAATTTAACTTTTTCATCCCCAACAAAACCACTAATTCCTTCGGCCAATACCCCAATCTTGTGGATCGTGGACTTTAATTCTTTAATGCTCGATGAAATACCGCTTTTCTCTGTCCCATCAAAAGCGCCCGACAACGAATTCACCATTCCATCAATATTCAGGATTAAGGATTGAATTTTTTGCGAAATAGGATCTGCATATTGCTTCACTTGAGAGAACATATCGGCGGACATTCGTCCTGGAATTTCAGACCCTACCGCATAAAATCCTTTGTTTTGTAACGGTGGGTAAATCACGGATAGACCTTTGGATAATAAATCCAAAGACCCTAATTCTACTACACTCCCCTTGGGCAACTTTATATTGGATTCGCTCACGCTAAAAATGATTTTAACCCGTCGGTTTACGGGGTTTGTAGGAACGTTTTCAATGTTCAAAATCTTACCAATAACAACCCCGTTTAGGGTAACATTGGAAGACACCATAACCTGGGCTGAATTAGGGAAATAAGCGGTATAGGTATCATCGCCACCAAATAAGCTATAGCCTTTGAGAAAATTTATTCCAAAGACCAACATTACGATTGCCAATACCGCAATAAAGCCCGCTAATAGTTCTTTTGAATACTTCAAAGGTTATTTTTCTGCTAATTTAATAGCTTTTTCAATACTAACTCGTTCTTCCCCGGAGAAAGCAATTACAAAGGCCGAGGAAAATCCTTTAGCAACCATTTCTTCCCTGTATTTTTTTGCCCCTGATAAATCTTTAATAAAAATACCAGAATAATATTTGAATACATCGTTTTGTCGATACTCATAAACTTTCAGCCCTTTGAACTTTGGGCTCGATAAAGGCACTTTTGAATCAGAACTTAAAATTTGAACAGAAAAAAATACCTCGTTAGTTGGTGTTTTATTGCCCCCCCCTTCCTTCGGAACGACAGGTTTTGGATCGGACGCAATCGGGTCTTTCGGTGGGTTTGGAGGAATTACAGGACTCGTAATCGTTTTTCCTTCATACTGGGATTTGTACGAAACGAAAGCATCAAACATAGCCTTTGCCATTTGGTCCTGCCCTTGTACATTTCCTAAGAAACGCTCCTCGTTTGGATTGGTAAGAAATCCCGTTTCGATTAGTACACTGGGCATGGCCGTTTTATACAAAACTAAAAACCCTGCCTGTTTTACTCCACGGTCACTTCTTCCTATGCCCTTAAATTCTTTTTGTAAGAATTGGGCAAATTTAATCGCGTTGTTCAAATTTACATTTTGTTGGAGTTGTATAGCGATCATAGCATCCGCAGTAAGATCAAAAGCCTTGTATTTTGCCCCTTTATCGTCTTCCAAGGAAACGATTGCATTTTCCCTTTCCATTACTTTTTGTTGAGACTCCGTTCGGTGTAATCCTAGCACATAGGTTTCAGTCCCATAGGCACTGCTTGCCCCGGAATTGGCGTGGATACAAATAAATAAGTCGGCGTTGGCCTTATTAGCAATATTTGCCCGCTCAATCAATTCTACAAACACATCGGTTTGTCGGGTGTAAACCACATTAATATGGGGGTAGTTTTCTTTGATTCTCTTTCCGAGCTTTAGCGCCATCGACAGGCAAACCTCTTTTTCGTGGGCAAATCCACCGTGGCAACCCGGATCTTTACCCCCATGTCCAGCATCGATGACTACGGTATTTATTTTAGCCTTCGGACCTTGTGCTTGGCTTAATACGAATCCACTACACAAAAGGTTTATCCATAAAAATAGAAAGTGATTTGGGCTAAAAAGCCAGTTAAATTTTGGTAGCTTTGTATGATATTCCATGAATAGTTCTCGAAAATACGATGCATATTATTAACGGCTCTCGGTCCAGAAAGATACTTTTCTTCTGTGGGATGTTAATAATGTTAATAGGTCCCAAGGAAATTTGTGCTCAATCGGTACGTAAAGACACGCTGTCCACCTTTGACGAGCGCATGACGGATATCGTAAAATATGGCGCCCGCGATTCTAGTTTTTATAGTGTGAATGAGAAACGTGCTTATCTGTATGGTGGAGCCTATGTCGAAACTAAAACCACGCGCCTTACCGCTGGAATGATTGTAATCGATCTCGAAAAAAATGAAATTGAAGCAAGCTTCCTCCTCGGTAAAGACAGTTTACCTACCGAATTACCCACCTTAGTGGATGAGGGAGAAACCTTGAGTTGCCATCGAATGCGTTTGAATACTAAAACCAATAAAGCATTCATTGAGGACCTAAGCCTCAAGCAAGATGAATTCTATTTCCATATGGGGGTAGCTAAACGATTTGATAATGACGAAATACATTTAACCAGTGGACGCCTTACAACCTGCGATCAAGAGGAGCCTCACTATCATTTTTTACTCAGCAAAGGGGTAATAATTCCTGAAAAACGAGTTGTAGCGGGTCCAATGAATCTTTGGATTAGTGGGTTACCCACCCCTATCGGATTGCCCTTTGCGATTATACCCCAGCAAAAGGAGCGAACCAAGGGATTAATTTTTCCTGAATTTATTCCCACCTCAGCCTACGGATTTGGTATACAAAACCTCGGTTATTACATTCCAATTAATCCGAGATTACAGACGACTGTTTTCGCCAATCTATACAGCCGTGGAAGTTGGGGCATTCGAAATGAAATGGACTACGCGAAACGTTACGGCTACACGGGTAGGTTCTCTATGGGGTTCCAACAATTTAATAACGGCTTCCCGAACTATACCAAAAACAACAAATTGACTTTAGCGTGGAGCCATTCCAAGGCACAGAAATCAAATCCCTTCTGGAACTTTAATGCCAACGTAAATTTCATTTCAGACAACACCGCTAAAAACAATCCAGATCCCATCAATCCCGATTATTTTCGAAACAGTTTTAATTCCGACATCAATCTCAACCGAAATTTCTTAGGGAAACCCATTACCATGGGAGCGAAGCTATCCTTGCGTCAAAATTCAATAGCAAAATCAATCGCTTTGGTGTCACCCGTATTGAACGTAAATGTTACTCGAATTTTTCCCTTTGGAAAAATCATAACGCATCCGAAATCGGAATTTGGAAAATCATTACAACGGTTGGGAGTAAGTTACAACATGGAAGGTCAAAACAAAGCAACTTTCGGCGACTCTCTTTTTAATCCATTAAATACAGCGTTAATCGGACAAAGTTTCATGAACGGCATCAGTCAAAATGCGGCGATTCAAACCACTTTAGGTGTATTTAAAAATGCCATAAAGGTGACCCCCAGTGTTACCCTAGGCAATAAGATTAACTTCCAACAAATATCTAAAAGTTATGACCCCCTTTTGAATAAAACCGTTACCGATACCTTAAGGAAAATAGGCTTGGGAAACGAGATTAATATCAATGTGAATGCAACTACTGTCCTCTACAGTTATTATCGTTTTGTCGGCAAGAAAAAACCGGTCTTAAGGCATTTAATGACTCCCAGTGTTGGATACCGTTATGTGCCTAAACTCAATGCTCTAATTTCCGCAAATGTTGGCCCAAACCAGAGTTTAATAAATTACTCCCCTTTTGAACGAAGTATTTATCAGGTTGGCAATCTAACCGGCGCTTCGTTTTTAACCTTTGGTGTAAACAATACGCTTGAATTAAAGGTAAAGTCGGATAAAGACACGGTAACAGGGTATAGAAAAATTCGAGTATTAGACCAATTTTCCATCAATGGGAATTACGACTTTATGAGGGATTCGATGAACCTCTCTGACCTTAGCATGAATTTACGGGTTAGTCCTGCGAAATGGTTAAATATCGTCTCCACTGGCCTCTATAGTTTATACGCTTGGGACAGCTTAGGTAAAACCACATCCGATTATGCGCTGGCAATGGGACAAGGTATAGGACGGTTTATAAGCGCCAGCCTTAATAGTACTTTTTCTATTACGTCGGCCAAGGGAAGGAAAGTACTAGAAGAAAATGCCACGGCCACACAAGCGGCTTGGAACAGCGATTTCGCCTTTTATTCATTGCATCCAGAACAAGCAGTATACTTCGACATCCCTTGGAAACTAAATGTTTCACATGTATTAAGTGTAAATGCGAATACACAAAAATCAAGCGCGAGTGCTTCAGATTGGAATTGGGTACAGACGATAGCCTTACAAGGCGATGTTTCTTTCACGAAACGTTGGAATCTAGGCGGGAATATCAATGTAGATGTTCAGACGCAACGAATTACCAACATGAATCTATCGCTAAATCGAAACCTACACTGCTGGGCCCTCAGTTTTTACTGGACTCCAATTGGCGGCAATAAAGCCTTTTTACTGAGCATTCGAAATACGTCTTCCATTTTCAGAGATGCAAAACTCGATATTCGAAAGCCACCATCGTTCTTCTAATTTGATGACGCTTTCCGCTCCTCCACATCAAGAACGTGTGTTAAGGTAGCTCCCAAAAAAATGATTTGTGCCGTGTAAAAAACCCAAGCCATTAAAATAAATAAGTTTCCAATGACTTCGCCTTTACCAAGAAAGAAAAAGTTGTTGAGGTAGAATTTAACTGCGACCTGACTAAAATAGAGTAAAACTCCTGTAATCAATGCTCCTTTTAATCCAGTAGATTTAGAAAGCGATCCACTTTGAACCAACTTAAACATGAGGTAAATGAGTAATACGTTTAGTCCAATGGAAAAAAAATGGTGAATTACACTAAAAACACTCCCCTCCAATGCTTCATGAGCTACCAGATATTGTTCGATGAAGGTAAAAACAAAGACTTGCAAAAAATAGAAAAGAAATATCAAAAACCCCATTAACGCGAGTTGTGCAATTAAAGTGAGGCGAAAGGATAAAAAGGAAAGTAAGATGTTTGTTTTCTGTCTCTTTTTTCTTTCTACACCAAAGAACTCATTTAGGCTGAATTTCAACGAAACCATAAAAGCTGAGGCCGAATAAATCAAAACAAAAATCATTATCGCATTAAAAAACAACGATGAGTCTTGCCGCATTAATCCATTAATATAATCCGTAAAAACATGTACATCGGTAATTCCCATATTTTGTTGAAACAATTCAGTAATCATTTGACTGCATCGTTCTTTTCCTACGAAAATACCAAAGCTAATCACGCTCAGGTAGATCATGGGTATCAGAGAGAATAATGCGTAATAGGAAAGGGCTGCAGCATGAAAAAATGCGGATTTTTGCGAAAAATGAGCTCCCGCTTTTTTAACGATCCCCCACCAAAAGTTAAGCCTCATGACCGTTGATGTTTACTTTAATTTTTTCGGAAAGTTTAACTTGAGAAAATAGCACTACACGTTCCTTATCCAAGGATTGGTATTCGTGAACAAAGGTTAATCCATTGAAATAACAATGTGCCATTTGGAGGGGTATTCCATTGGGGTCCAAAACAAATTGATTCGGCCTAAAACGATAGGATTTCCCTTTGTAAAGCAAAACATTCACCCACCCCAAAAGTCTTGCATCTTTAAGGTTTTTTAAGGAGTAATAAACGTGAGGAACTTTTTTAAATGCGGATAATTTACCCCGTGATAGGATAGCAATTTTACTACAAAGGGCTAATAAATCATGTGCCTCATGGGAAACGACCACCACCCCGATTTCTCGCGAAGCCAACAAGCCTTTCAAGTAGGTTATCAAAGCATTTTTACGTGCAAAATCTAGGTGAGCAAACGGTTCGTCTAGCAACAGCCAAGCGGGTTCCGTTACCAAGGCGCGAGCGATCGCCAACCGTTGCTTTTCGCCTCCTGAAAGGAATTTTGCTTGCTTGTTCACGTGTTTTTTTAAGTTCAAATAGGTGAGTGCCTCTGAAACTTTGGCCTGTCTTTTTGGTTCCGGATAGGATAAAATTGCCTCTCGAACATTTTCCTCTACGGTATGGTATGGATCTAATTGAAAATCCTGGGGTACATATGCGATGCTTGCACGGCCTGGCACGAGTTTTTGAGAGGCATACGGCAGTTGGATTCCATCTAACAACAACTCCCCTTGATTAGGATCCAAAAATCCTGCAATTACTTTTAATAAACTAGACTTCCCCGCGCCACTCTCCCCTACAATACCATACATAACTCCAGGCCGTAAAGAAAAGGAAACATCAGAGAATACTGGAGCCTCGAAGGATACCTTTAAATTTCGAACCGTTAACATTATTTAAGTTCTTCTGGAAAATCCATCAATGCGAGATAAATTCCTGGAATGGGGTTCCCTAAGGGTTCAGAATCCCACAACTCTACCTCAATGGTTATATTTTCTTCGTTTTCTCGCTGTTCGTGAGAGGCGATTAAGGATTTTGAAAAAGCTAAGTGTGTGAAATTCCCTTTTACATCAACCAATTTAAAATGACGTAAACCACTAATGGGAAACCTAAACTTACCCATGGTATCGCTTTCTCCTTCCAACCAATACGGTTCATCCAAGACTTCAGAAAATTTTTCAATTTGCCGGATTTCAAGTTCATCTGTCCAGTGGTAGCGCAGGTTATCCTTTGTTTCTCCAAAATCTTTCTGGTTAGGGTTTGGTACAAAAAGTGCGTTGCGTTGCCGGCATATTAGGCTAATGGTTTTTGAAGACATATTCTTGATCCGGAATTTTTCAGATAAAAGTAGTCATTTTGAATGTCCATTCTTTTAAAACCCGCTAAAATCAAAGCCACCTTCT
>CAIJTF010000009.1 GCA_903823565.1 uncultured Flavobacteriales bacterium | reverse complement strand
GGAATGCCTGAACTGTTGGTTTCAATTTGCCATATTTCATGTTTTAAACCAATTTTGAACGTCGTTAATCCCCCTGGATTTTTTAAATACGCTTTCATTTTTGCCTCCATGTTGGCATCGCGGTATTTAAACAAATAATCGGCTGGCTTCTTTTTAGGTAAGGCAGTTTTCAACTGTGCTTTCAACTGATCCAAACAATAGTTCAACGTATCTTTGGGCATATTAGGGTTCGTACCAGACATGTCTGCAAAGGCCTTATACTCGGCAAAATTACCCTGGCGATCAAAAAATTCTTGGCGTGCTTTTGGGGAAACGGCGTGTCCTACAATCTCATCGTTCACAAACCAATCTCCACCATTGTTGAAATTTTTAGCGTCTTCAATTTCCTTTTGAATTTCTTCGATTTGAAAATTAAGGACTGTTGAAAACTTACCACTACCACTTTTAGCCAATAGGCATTTAATCATGTTATCGCGATCCTTGGCAATCGAATACCATACAAAAGGATTATCGTCGAACTTGGTAAAAAAATTAGGTAAGGATGCATACTTGGTTGACATGATATTGAAAAGTTCGGTAAGCTTTTTCTTGTGCATTTCAGCCTCTTTAACATCGCCTAAAATAAACTGAGGATAATTCTTGTTGTAGTTGGTCAAAATATCCATACTAATTCCTGATTGTTCAGAAAAACACTGAATATAGTGCTGAATGTATTCTTCGTACATTCTCGTATCGTTTCTGAAAGCGTCATAATCAACGTCCGGATAAACAGAATTAGAAGCATAGTATCGAATTGCATTGGCGTTATTCTTCAAATCCCAATCGGTTGCGTTTCGATCAATGATGGCATATCCTCCATCTACGACCTGGTATACCCGTTTTCTAGACAAATACGTTCGGCTATCAATTGCCACACAAAAATCGCCTGCCTTTAATCCATAATTGATATCGGCTGGAGCATCTGGATTTACTTGAAAATCATACTTAGCATTGGAAAATACATTCCCTTTTGGTGCATTCGTCGACCCATTTGAATTACCATTCGAACCGGAGTTTGTTTCTTTGTTGTTATTCCGAAGTTTGATGTTACTTGGATCAATATTGATTTTAATTTGCCCCCACGTGGATACGGTGAAAAGGAGCATAATGGTTTTTACAAAAAGCTGCTTCATAGGTTTTTTTTTTAAAAGTACTAAAATAAATCACTTCTGAAAAGTGTATTGGTTTAATTCCCAGTCCTTTAGTATGGACTTTATTTTTTGGGTTACTGGTTGATTAGGACCCAACTCCCAAGTAACAGACTTATCGGTAAGTGTCTTATCGGAAGGATAGTTGAAGAACACAATTCACTTAACCTTTTTATATAATTTCGGAATCGCTGTCAAAGCATCTCCATACCATTTATCGCGATCTCCCCCTACCTTAAGCGATCCGAATTCAACATTTTACAAGCATTAATGGAAATGCAAGGGGATTACTCGCTAGCGTTTAGTTGAACTTAGCAAAGCGACGTTGAACTCGTGAACCCGAGAAGGGATATGCTTCAAAACAATCAAAAAGCAAGCTTGCTCCGTAGTCGCAACCTATCTTTTTTGCTCAAGGGAGTACTCGCTAGCGCTCGTGAACCCGAGAAGGGATATGCTTCAAAACAATCAAAAAGCAAGCTTGCTCCGTAGTCGCAACCTATCTTTTTTGCTTTTTTCCGATGTAAAAGCAAGCTTTTTCACCGTTCTAAAAGCAAAAAAGCCAGCCTCACGGCTAGCTTTTTAATTGTTTTGGCGGAGAGTGAGGGATTCGAACCCCCGGAACCTCTCGGTTCAACGGTTTTCAAGACCGCCGCAATCGACCACTCTGCCAACTCTCCGCGACAAAAGTAGTAATACTTATTTAAAACACAAGAAATCGCAAGGAAAACGATTCAATATTTTACGTTTTGCACCGCTTAAAACTCTTACGGACAACTTAAAAAACATCGCATGCCATTCGAATACTGCTTACCTTTGACATATGGATTTTAGAAAATTCTCATTGGAGGAGGTTAATGCCTTAAACAAAAACACCCTCATGGAAGCTTTGGGTATTGAGTGCATCGCTCTTGGTGATAACACCTTAACGTTTAAAATGCCAGTGGATCAACGCACCCACCAACCGATGGGACTGCTACACGGTGGGGCTTCAGCAGCGTTAATTGAAACCGTAGGTTCCTTTGGTAGTTTTCTCATGGCAGAAGCATCTCGCGAACGTCCCGTTGGGCTTTCCATTAATGCTGAACATATCCGTGCAGTAAGAAACGGATACGTAATAGCCACGGGCACCCTCATTCATCCTGGATCGAATACGCACATTTGGCAAGTCGATATTCATGAAGAAGCGACTGAACAATTGGTTTGTACAGGACGTTTAACCATCATGCGCGTTAAAAAATAAGCGTTTTCCCACTATGTTGCTTTACCGTCTTCCAGGTCATGAGGTCCAACGCTTTGAAGGAAGCTTTGAACGGATACATATCGAAGCACCGCTGCAAGGTTTTGTGGTTTCCAGTTCCGACGGTAAACATCGTTTTGTTTTTAAGGAGAATAAAAAGACTTCTGTCCCTGAGGACACAGAATCCATCCCAGAAGTCATGGAGGAGCATCAGTTCCTTGACTCGGTTCATAAACTTAAAATTGCCATTAAACACGCGGGTCTAGTAAAAGTGGTTCTGTCGCGAATCGTTAAAAAAAATCTCAATGCCACCTCGCTAAAAGATTTATTCGGACGCCTGTGCACAACGTACCCCAACGCCTTTGTCTACTGTTTTTCTGATGCTACCCTGGGCGTATGGATCGGCGCAAGTCCAGAGGTGCTATTGCGGAGAATTGACCATCATTTTTTTCTCATGTCATTGGCAGGAACAAAAAAATCTACTGAGCAACGTGAATGGACAGAAAAGGAAAAATACGAACAGCATTTAGTAACCGATTACCTTATCGATTGCCTTTCCCGTCAAACCATTGTCGATAAAGAGGTGCATGGTCCCTATTCCCATGAAGCGGGTCCCGTTACCCATTTGCGAACGGATATTACCTTTAGTGCGGATGTAGCAATAGAAAAAGCTCTTGTCGATACCCTACACCCTACCCCCGCCGTATGCGGTTTACCCAGAGAAATGGCAGCGGAGGCGATCTCCCTTCTCGAAGCACACAACCGGGAACTTTATTCGGGTTTTATCGGTGTTTTTGAAAAAAAACAAACCCATTGTTACGTCAACTTAAGGTGTGCGAAGGTGGTTAACCACTCCCTATACGCTTTCGTTGGCGCAGGTATCACATCTGAATCCAATGAGCAGGAAGAATGGAAGGAAACGGAAAATAAATCAAGGACGCTCCTTGACCTGCTCGAAATGCACTAATTTTACCGTATGGTTTGTAGCGATAAATGGGTGGTTCAATTGGTAGTTGATCAGTGTGCGTTGCACGGAATTACCCATTGGGTTTTTTCTCCCGGGTCAAGAAATGCCCCATTTGCTCTAAGCCTCGATAACCATCCAGAAATGGAAGCTACGGTGATTGTTGACGAACGTTCCGCCGCCTTTTACGCGCTTGGAATAGCCGAAAAAACAAAAAAACCCGTCGTACTATGTTGTACCTCAGGATCTGCTCCCGCCAATTATCTGCCCGCCATCACCGAAGCCTTTTACCGCAACATACCGCTTTTAGTCGTTTCAGCCGATAGGCCAAAGGCTTGGACGGACCAAGGAGACGGTCAGACCATCCGGCAAGGCCATCTTTTCCATGGCTTTGTTCACAGCACCGTTCATTTGGAAGATGCTATTTCGAATGACGAAAATGCGTGGATGTATCAACGAGAAACAGCCCTTTTATTTTCCCAATTGCTGGAAGGAGGTCCTGCGCATATCAATGTCGGACTTTCTGAACCCCTGTATCAATCCTCTGAAAAAACTAGGGAATTCGGTCGTAAGATCCTTTCATTCAAGAACCAAAATCCTTCCATAGAAACCATTACCTACCTGACTCGCGTAATTCGCGAGAAGAAAATCATGGTGCTCTGTGGACAAATGCATCCCAACCCAGCCTTATTGGATGCTTTAGTCACCTTTTCTCAATCGGCGAATGTGGCTGTTTTAACGGAAAATACGGCCAACCTACCGCACGAACGATTTAATGCGTGCATTGACCGCACCTTGAATGCCATCAAAAAAGAATCAGAATCGGAATATTTCCCCGAAGTGTTGATTACCCTTGGCGGCGCTGTAGTTTCCAAACGAATTAAAGCGTTTTTGCGCAAAGCTCCATTGGTAGCACACATTAAAGTAGGCAATGAATTCCCAAGCATGGATACCTACCAACAGTTATCCCACACCGTGGAATGCCATCCCGTTGCTTTTTTTGATGCGTTGAACCAACAAGACCTCGGATTAGCCACCCATAATTTTATGGGTTTATGGAAAACCCTTGATTATCGCGCAAAAGATCGGGTGTTTCAATTTAATCCAGGATCTATCCTCAGCGATTTCATGGTGTATCAAACCCTTTTCAATGGTTTAAACGAAGCCCTAATACTCCATATGGCCAATAGCTCCGTCATTCGGTATTGTCAGCTATTCGATCCTTTACCTTCCACGGAATACTACTCCAATCGAGGTACCAGCGGTATCGACGGGTGCACCAGTACTGCGATAGGATTTGCAAGCAAAGACGACCGAAAAAACCTGCTCATCAGTGGAGAACTTTCCTGTCTATACGACAGTAACGCTCTGCAACTCGCTACCCATTCCAACTTAAAGGTATTGGTCATTAACAACCAGGGGGGCGGAATTTTCCGAATAATTGATGGCGCCAATACCTCTCCACAGAGGCTTACTTACTTAGAAGCTAGCCATCAGAAAAACCTCTCTTTCGCCGCTTCGCTGGGTTGGCACTACACCGCCATCAAGGAATCAAAAAACTTGGAACATGCCATCGCCACATTGCTCGCTAGTCCGCAGGCTGCCATACTGGAAGTATTTACCGATGCAAATCATTCTCCAAGTACTTTAAAAGAGTTTTATACCTTTGTCGCATGATAGATTTTTTTAAGGTCCTTTTTCATTTTGAAGGTTGGCTCTATTTGTTTTTGTTATCGGTTTTGGAAATCGTATTGGGGATTGATAACATCATATTTATATCCATTGTTACTGATAAACTATCGATAAAAACGAAACGCAAAAAAGCAAGAACTCTCGGTCTGGCGATGGCCTTGATTATACGGTTTATTTTGCTTGGTCTATTGAGCCTATTGGTTCATTTGGTAGACCCAATTTATGAACCTTGGTTCGGATCGTTTAATTATGAGGATTTGGTGTTGTTGGTCGGTGGGGTCTTCTTAATTTACAAGAGCACGGTAGAAATGAGGCATAGCATGGTGACGGAGGAAACCGATAAAAAATCCGGTGAGCTTAGTTTTCGCAGCGTCGTAACACAAATCGTTTTGGTGGATTTGGTTTTTAGTTTTGATTCGGTTATTTCGGCGATAGGCATGACCAACGGACTCGAGGATCAACTTCATGCTAATCCAATCATCATTGTGTACCTATCCGTTTTAGTTTCTATGCTTGTTATGATACAGTTTTCAGGAATTATCAGTGAATTTATTCAACGCAATCCGACGATAAAAACCATAGCTTTGAGTTTCCTTCTGATGATAGGTGTTTTCTTAGTCGCGGAAGCCTTTGGTCACAAAATACCCAAGGGATACGTTTACTTCGGATTTGGTTTTTCCATGTTTGTGGAGATCATCAACATGCGCATTCGAAAAAAGCATCACGGATAAACCATTCCTATGGTAAGTTTTAGGTCATCCGTCAAAACATAGTCTGGGTTTTTCTTAAGTGCTTTCTTAATTCCTGATGGGGAGCGCATTTCGTATACAATCACTTTTTTATTAATGGATTTTAAAAAATTAACTTCCTCCCTGGTTATTTCCTCATTGCGCAAGCAAATTCCCTGCAGACGGGGTTGATTTTCCAACAAAGACAAGTTCATTTGATCCCAATCGGAAACACTAAAATACATTGAAAAATCATCTTTCAATGCCTCGAACGCTTGCCAATTGTTCACAATTAATGCCGTTTTCGTGGTATCTAATTGTAAAGATAACAGGGCCGACCGAAACAAATCCCAAGAAGTATTGGCAACGGCTTTTAGATCCAAAAAACAAAATCCCTCGGACAAAACTGCTTTGGTCTCCTCATTGAGTCGGACCAAGGCTTCCTTTTTGAGGGTTTGATAATGTGCTGTAGTCAATGCGCTCGTTGAACTGCTTTCTATGGTTCCATCCATGTTGGTTCCTTGGTTCAGCTGCTCATCATGAAACAACCAAAGTTCGCCTTCTGAATCCATCCGAACATCCACTTCAACCCCATAGCAATGGGGTAATGATAAAGCATATTGAATGGCTTCAAGGGAATTATCATGATAAATCGCGGATTGAATGTTTAGGCCTGTACCTCCATGCCCTATAATTTTTGTGGAGGATTCGGATACTTTCGAACAGCCCCAAAACAAAACCAAAAGGAAAAAAATACTACCGCCACGCATAACGCAATCCAATATTGAATGAATAATCAAGAAAACCAATAATATTCCCTTTTCCGCGGCTTTCAAATGCTTTGCCCACTCCGCCATAACACAACATATCTAATGGGTTGTTTCTCTGACGCGTACATTGAAAAATAAGCATTCCCCCCGCTTCAATCCGATGGTAGGTATAAGCAAAAGGTCGTCCTAACCTTCCTGCGGAGTATCGGAACCATGGACCGGCAGAAATCCAACCTCCGCCTTTCGTCCAAGCCAGATTCACTCCCGTTTGGGTAAACCAATTTCCTGCTGAAGCATTTCGCTGACCCAGTCCTTGTTGAAGCTCAAAAATCCAATGTTCTCTTTGGCACCCTACAGCAAGTTGATGCATGTAATCCATTTTTTGTAAAGCAAAAGCGTACGACACAAAAGGCCTACAAGTTGGGGATTGACCGTGCAAAGAAAATACCATGAAGCAAGCGCAAAATCCAAGCACGCGACGGACTACAATTCGGATTCCTTTCATCTGAACTTTTTTCATGTTTAACTTGTTACAAGGGTATGAAAAATTTTAGAATATTATGGGTTTTTAGCCTACTTCTTACCCCTATTCTTGGAAGAACACAGACCGTTGTTTCGGGAGGCATTTACCAAAATACCACGTGGACCCTCGCGAACAGTCCGTATCAAGTCAATGGATCGGTTGTTGTTTTTCCAGGAAATACCTTAACGGTTGAACCAGGCGTAACCATTTTAATCAACAACACGAATGCGCAGAATATTTACATTGAAACGCGCGGAACCTTAAATCTTATGGGAACCAGCCAAGCCCCGATTATAGTTAAAACCATGGTTGATACAACCAATGTTGGCTGGGAAGGATTTAAATGCACCTCCTCGCAAGGAGGCATATTAAATGCGAATTACTTTCATATTTCGAATGCGTTGACACCTTTTGCCTATGAGTCTCCCCTTTCCTTGTATCAATATACAAATTGCCGTTTCGCCCATTGTGGACAAGCGATAACAGTTGGCAATGAAGTTATTTTAAATAATTGCCAATTTAGAGGAAATGAAGTTGCAGTTTATGGGTGGAGTTATTTTACCGTAAACAATTGTTACTTCAAAGATAACAATACAGCAATATATGCTTACAGTACAGCCTTTACATTGAGCAATTCTACGTTTTTAGAGAACGGCAACGGAGTCGTATTTGCGTCCGGCGTATTTGACTCCATGAATATTACTAATTGCTTATTTCAAAACAACCTATCCGGTATAAGTTATCCGAATAATGGCATTATTGAAAATTGTACAATGCTAGACAATACTACCGCAATTCAAGGATCATACAACTGTGAAATTAAAAACAATGTGATTGATTATAACGAGTTAGGGGTAAATATATCCGTACTCACTTCGCTTACGAACAATCAAATCAACAACAACATAGGAGGAGTTAGGATATCGGATATAAGCAGTGCAACGAATGCTCCAATTATTCAAAACAATGAAATCTGCAGCAACATCAACTTTAGTGTCGATAATAACACCAATGTGAATTACTCCCTACTATCCAATTGCTTTTGCGGATTGGATTCTGCAAGCATCGAACAGTATCTCCTAGATGGTTACGACGACATTACGAAAGGACTGATAAACTATCAAGTATTTGATACTACCTGTACATCTATTTTGACGACTGTATTGAAGTTTAACGGAATCGCAGGCAACGAATCAACAACCTCCGACATGAACCTGAAGATTGAAAACCCCGTAAGTGATCGGTTGCATATTTTCTCTAATACTCCGATTTCGGAACTCACCCTAAGCGATATGCACGGAAAAACGTATCACTTAAACGCAGTTGAAACGAATGTATACGATGTATCGAATCTTTCGAATGGATTTTATGTTATCACGCACATCAACCAATATCCCGTATCTATAAAACTCTCTAAATTTTAATTAAAAATCATATGAAAGTACTTTTGATGACCCTCTCCATTCTATCTTCAGTATCCTTTTTTGCCCAAACAACGGTTTCAGGAGGTATTTACCAGAATACCACATGGACACTTGCAGGTAGTCCATACCTGATGACAGGCTCCGTTGTTGTTTTTCCCAATAGAACCTTAACCATCGAACCCGGAGTGGAAGTTATTGTGAGTGCTGACTACAGTTTCAACACCGGTAATTTCCTTTACTTAGAAATTAGGGGAAGTTTGATTGCAAATGGATCGGTTAATGCTCCCATTGTC
>CAIJTF010000008.1 GCA_903823565.1 uncultured Flavobacteriales bacterium | reverse complement strand
TGCGCGTTTTTCATTTTTACATTCCAACAAACCTCCAGCCCAACGAATCGCTTCCGCTACTCATTGCCTTGCACGGCCTCACCCAAACAGGATCAGGGCTCATGGACATCACCCAATTCAACGCCATCGCAGAAACCGAACGCTTTATCGTGTGCTATCCTTCCGGCCTCCAAAATGCATGGAATGCCAACATGAATGTGACGGTTTCCACCGCGGATGACCTCGGGTTTATCGAGCAATTGGTGGATTATTTTGAATTGAACTATCACTCAAATCCAAGCCGTCGTTACCTCTGCGGAATGTCTAATGGTGGCTTCATGAGCCATAAAATGGTGTGTGAATCGTCCTATTGCTTTGCTGCCATTGCCTCCGTAACCGGCGTGATGAGCGATACCACGTTTAACCAGTGCAATCCGCTACATCCTACTCCAGTGCTTCAGATTCATGGTACCTCGGACCCCGTAGTACTTTACAATGGGGGACCCAGTACCGGCCCTTCCGTTCCAGCAATGTTGACCAAATACCAACAGCTGTATGGCTGTGATCCCACTCCGGTAATTACCCCCATGCCTAACCCAAACCTTACGGATTTATCGTATCCAGAATTACACACGTACACCAACGGCACCGTGGACCTAAAACATATCAAAATTTATGGCGGTGGCCACCAATGGCCCGGCATTAATACCGTTGTAGGAGGGGCAGGAAATATCAACATGGATTTTTATTCGCCTCAGTTGATTTGGAACTTTTTATCGACCAAAAGCTGTAACGTACAATCCGTTGAACCTTCCTCCGCGGTGAATTCCTACTTTTTATCGGAGTCCGTGATTCATCTCGCGCACCCCGAAACCCTTTTTTCCCTAAAAGTTCTTTCCATGTTAGGCCAACCTGTCGTAGAAAGCAAGCCCCCTTTTCCACATACCGTTTCGCTTTCGTTGCTTCCCACCGGACGGTATTTTTTGCAGTTGAACGAGAGAACCTATTCCATTTTTCTCCCATGAAAGGCATCGTTTGCTTAGGGATGGTGTGTCTTATCCTCCAAGGGTGGACCCAATCGTTTTCAAATTTCGTGACGCAACCGCTTGTGGAATCCGTAGGTGGCCATACCCCTACCGTGATTCCCATTCCTGTAAGTGGTTTACCCTCGAGCATCAATAACGCCTTTGGCCTGGAAAGCCTCTGCCTAAGCATCAACCACCCCGAACTCAATAACCTTACCTTAAAATTAGTGGCTCCCGATGGTACCAAAGTTACCTTGATGCATCAGCTTGGTAATACGGACGATAACCTTTCCTCCACCTGTTTTAATGAAACGAGTACCCCCGTGTATTATGGTAGCGCTCCCTACACGGGAACCTTTCGATCGACTTTACCCCTCGGACAAGTTAATAATGGGCAAGACCCCAACGGGACTTGGTCGCTATGGATTTACGACGATATTCCAAATGCAGGCACCGCTGGAACCTTCTTACATGCTACAATTACCTTTGGCGTCCAACCGGCAGTGCCATTCAGTTTTGTGAACAGTACCCTGCCCATCATTGAACTCCAAACCCAAACCATTAATAACTATCAAAAAGTAAAGGTTGGATTCAAAACCTTTGATGCTCCAACAGGGAACAACCAATGGCAAACGGATATCCCTACGTTTTCGGGTTCGGCGTATGTGGAATGGCAAGGGTGGAGTGGGCCAGGATTTCCCAAAAAGAATTTTGATTTTGATGTAGCCGATAACCAAGGACAAAAAATCGATGTTCCACTTTTGGGTATGCCAGCGGAAAACGATTGGGTATTGAAGGCAGAATTCCTGGACCCCACCCTCATGAAAAACCATTTGGTCTTTGATCTCTTTCAAAAAATGGGGCGCTATGCTCCACGTACGCGATTTTGTGAGGTGGTATTGGATGGAGAATACCTTGGTATTTATACGCTGCAAGAAAAAATCAAACGCAACAAAAACCGTGTGAATATTGATAAACTACTGCCCAATGAACTTACCTTACCCAATCTTAGCGGGGGATACATCTACGAAATAAACAACTCGGGTGCGGCCTTCGACTGGACGTCTGCCTTTGCACCGATTAATGATGCAACCACCGATTACAATGTAGAATTCAGGGTGGTTTATCC
>CAIJTF010000007.1 GCA_903823565.1 uncultured Flavobacteriales bacterium | reverse complement strand
TCCAATAAATCGGCCTGTAAATTGGGAAGAATCACAGCCTTGTCAATCTCCTTCACGGTCAACTGAGATTCCGGATCAAAGGTGCGTAGGCGCTCGGCGCAATCGCGATAAAGTTCAAGTCGGTACGGCCAGTCCGAAGCGTAACTAAAAACATCCAATATCCCACCCCGGATGGCATACTGACCGGGTTCGTACACAAAATCCACCCGCTCAAAGCCCATTTCGCTCATCAATTCGATCAAAAAATCCAAATTGACGGCTTCGTTTTTATTGATTTCTAATGTGTTACGGGCAAGGGTTGTGTTAATCACCACCTCTTCCATCAGGGCCTCGGGCCAGGTCACCAACCAATGAGGAGCTTCGTTGTTGCGAAGACCCATCTGACCCAGAACCCCGGCCCTTTGCAAAACCAAGTAAGGATCTTTTTCGCTATCCCCAAATTTTCGCTTGTACGAGCCTGGAAACAAGGAAACATGGGCACCGCCCAGCAAGGCTTCCAAATCGGAACAGGCGTACATCGCTTCTTCACGATCCGCCAACAAAACCACCTGCAGCCCTCGCAATCCGGCCCGCTGAGCCGCAGCTGCCATCCACCACCGCGCCGATCCCGCCAAGCCTTCGGACTGAACCCAACAAGGATGGCCTGTGACCTTCTCGTTTTGGTTAAGAAATGAAACTCCCCCAAGAATTCGCTCCGTACGGGCGTATTCCTCCAACAATCGCTCGGTATTCCAAACTTCCTGCTCCAAAATCGCCCGCAAAACTAAACAAAATAAGGGAAAATAGGCTTTTAAACCACATTGCTTTGCTTTCATTTCCTCCCAAATACAAACGATTGAAAAAAGGCAGTAACATTCAATAAGGTTTATTATATTTGCCTATAATATATTATTTTTTAGATATTTAAGTGATTTTTTTCATATAAATTATTTCTATGCCGCTTGTCAAGTCTTCATTCTCCTTCCTGCTTTTTTTACTTTCCTTTTTTTTCATTGGGATCCAAACAAGCCTAAGCCAAAACATCACGGCGCAAATTGGGACCTATAATTCATCCAATTGTCAACCTGGGGATACCATCAGTATACCGGTTTCCATTACAACGGCTTCGGGAATTGGTGTTTCCGCCATCTCTCTGGCAATTGAATACGACACGACTAAGCTAGAATGCTTAAACTATGTAACTGGATTAAACCAGGTTCTTTCGAGTGCTTTTATTAGTAATTGTGGTTCCTTTAACAATCTTGGTGCCTCCTATACTCAGAGTGGTCGACAATTCAGAGTATCTTGGTTTCAACTTAATCCCGTTCAGCTCAATGGATTGGCGTTTAATATGAATTTCAGAGTTCTCGGCCCGGGAAATTCATCGTTGACTTGGGACTTACAAACCCCTGAGGTTTGCGGATTTTACGATGATCTTGCCGAAGAAATTAACCAAGTCACCTACCAAAGCGGAGGAGTACAATGCCAATTCAGCCCTTATAGTATTCAAACCCAATTGGTCAATTCGGGAACATGCAGCACTTTGGTCGGCGATACGATTGATGTTCCGGTTATTTTGCAGAACTATTCTGGGGTTGGAATTACCTCCATCTCCATGGCGGTTGATTATGATTCCACCAAGCTACGTTGCCTGCCCAATGTTATTGGTTTGCAATCCCTATTAAATCAAAATTTTATCAGTAACAGCGCATGGTTTAATAATTTAGGCCCGCAGGGTAACACAGCAGGTTCGCAATTTAGGGCTGCCTGGTATCAGTTAAATCCAGTTACACTTAGCGATACTCTTTTCAAAATACGATTTGTAGTAAAAGAGCCCGGCACACATCCTATCAATTTTGACGTGCAAACCCCTGGTAATTGCGAATACAGCGACCTCAATGCGTCCGTTATCCCTAATACCCATTGGGTGAATGGCTCTGCTACAGCCTCATCCTTGCCTCAAAATTTATTCCTGACAGATACCCTATTCATATGTGGGCAGTCCGCAACACTCACGTTGCCTGTCGGACTAGGCTCCTACACCTGGAATACAGGGGAAACCACCAATACGATCGTTGTAAGAAATAGCGGGTGGTATCACTGTGTAATTTCGAATGGACTTTGCATATCAGAAGATTCGGTTTTTGTTAGTATCATTGATTTCTATGCTGAAGCCCTGGATAGCGTTTTATGCATAGGTTCCTCAACTTTGCTAAGTATTGTTGGCCAACGCGCACCTCTAATTAATTCCCAAGCTAATTTCTCCGTAAGGCTCACCGTGAACATGGGTCAAATTTTAGGTCCAATAGCGTCTAATGGAATGAGAATTGGAGGAAACTTGGGTGATGTAGGTGGCACAATTAATGGCATACCC
>CAIJTF010000006.1 GCA_903823565.1 uncultured Flavobacteriales bacterium | reverse complement strand
GTGGAATACAATAAAAATCACCCACATAAATCTTTGAACGGTCAGAGTCCTTGGTTATTCACAGGTCAAACCTTAGTTGATGAAATGAATTATTAAATTATTATATTTATGCGTTGTTTGAAAAAGGGTAAGGCTACAATAACGGTTAGAACCAACCGGGGTTTAATGAGGATCTTCCCGTTTAATCATAGGTTTGTTTTAGAAATCAATGTCTTTGAAAACAGTACTTTAAAGAGTGGCGAATAAACCAACGATCATCGTACAGGATCGGTATTAACAATTTACACGTTTATTAAGTAAGATAGGAAAAGACACGAAGGGGTATTATTCAAATTTATTGAAACCAGCCATTATGAAGGTGGTATGATTAATACAAAGCAAAACAAAACAAAAACGACCCTAAATTCCAGATAAACGTAGGGAATTGGAAACGCCATAGCACGTTTCCATACGTGAAAATTACACCTTGTATTATTAGAAAAAACCACTCTTTTTCTTCAATCTTGAAGGTGAAACCAAATCTTTTTGGGAGAAAACAAAACCCCTTTCGTATCGACTACAAAAGGGGTCAATGTTGAATAAAAGGCTCGCTTCAAGAATTACCTCACCTACCTTTAGGTTTGAGAATGAGTTCCCCAGAAAGGTTCGTAAATGTTTTTTGACCATCGCTCTCAGGACTATACTTTAAACGATACAAATCGCTTCCTTCACTGTAATCGAAGAAATGGGTCAACTCGTTGAGACAGTATAAAAAATAAAGATCGTATCCATCCTGAACACGAACGGCTTGAATGAAATAGGCAAATTGATCGTCACGAGGATTAACCAGGCATGAAGAATGAAACAACTTACGGCCTTTATTAAACAGGAGCTCACTTTTAGGGAATCGGTTGTGCTTTAATACGGCATTCACCATCGATCGAACTTCTCCTTCCGTATCGAAGTGCCCATAAAAATTTCCAGCCCCTACCTCCATTAATTCGAATTCCTCTTTCATTTCATATTGCGAAAAAAAGGATGTTGCCACAGCGCTGAAAAGCAACATCGTATATACTTTTATTGGATTCATAGGATTTTAGATTAAGGTTTATACTATTTTAATTCAGCTAGGGCTGGGTCATAAATGACGTGGACGCGTTGATTGTCCTCCATGATATCAAAGAAATAACGGTAACGGTTTTCCATATATTGAAAGGAAATATTCCAACCGGTGTGATCCCTAAGACACATAACGACATAAACAAATTCGTTGTTTAATGGATCGACTTTGTACGTATACAAAGGCATATTAGCTCCCTTTTTAAATACCAAGTCTTTTTCATTGCAGTAACCGTTTTTATGTAAGGTTTCGGAGAGCAAACGGAAAGCATCATCCGCATTGCGTACATGAAGTTGAAAATTAGTGCCGCCCACATCATTGAACCGCGACATGTTTTTCCATTGGGCGAAAGAAAACAGCGGCACTAGGAGAATGATCCCAAATACTCTTTTCATAGGATAAATTTTAAGGGTTAAACGGATTATCCTAAGAATGAAAGAAAGGCCAAAAGGTTAACGATTTTTGTTAATTTTTTGTTATTTTAAATGAAAACGCTGTGAATAAAAGGGGGCAGATTAATTTACACTATGTTCAGTACCGATTGGAGAGAATAGCGAAAAGATCATTCCGCCAACCATTTTTTTACTAGATTAAATGATGCTCGATAATTTAAATATGCGATTTCGCTAGAACTTTTAGTAGATTCAATGATGGAACACCAATCCTTACTCAAAGGATAAGCCTGATCTTCTGACACCATTGTATATGTCTTATCCATTTCCTTCCATAGATGTTTTCCTGAATTACTTTCAAGACACTTCGAGTCATGTATGGATTTCCAAGTATCAATATTCTTAACGACAAGTGAATTATAAGACATATAAAGAATTAAATCTACCAGACAACCTACCCTATCCTTATTAATCCAGTCTGTTGGACAATCTGAAGTCCATTTGACATTAACCGCTACAAAACTGAATTTTTTAAAGCAAGCTTGACATTCTTTTTTTACATCTACTTTTTTAGTTGTAGCTTTTGTAGTATATTGAGCCGAGACGTTAATATTGACTAAAATTGAAATTAAGAAAAAAAAGATACTTTTCATTTGAATTATTTAAGATACGAAATTTTGATAATCATTTTTTGAAACCCTACGACTTAATTCTTTTTTAAGTTCAATAAGTTAAGAGATTAATATGTTGCAAAAATATTTGGAAAAAAATTTCTGACATAAAACAATATTTTCTACTTTAGGCACATAAAATCTATTTTAGGCATGACAAATAATGAGCTTGGGGAGAACATTCGAAAAATTAGAGAATTAAAGGGTTTTTCTCAACAAAACCTTGCCGATGAAATTCGGATGGACCAAAAAACGATAAGTCGAATCGAAAAAGGGGAGTTATCACCGAAGTTCGAAACGTTAGTGGGTATTGCAAAAGCCCTATCGGTAAGCCTATCGCAACTTTTAGCGTTCAATGATAATTTAATTTTCAATAATTATATCCAAGAACAACACGGGGGAAAGTTTGTGGCTTATAATAATACGGAAATTGAAAAAGTAGAAGAATTGTACAAACAACTTCTTAAAGGAAAAGATGAAATTATTGCTATTCTCCAAAACAAGAATCATTCTGAACAATAACATTTAGCTCAGACCCATTTTATTAAAGGCATGTCCTTTTCCCTTTTGCTGGCAATTAATTAACAGTTATCAAACGGACAATTGAATTCAATTCACAGGAATTATGAATTACAAGCCTTGGGACTAAAATATTGAATTTCGAATTTATATTTCTTACTTGATTTAAAAAATGACCCAAGGGGTGGGCCTTGCGAAAAAGCGCACCTTCCTAGGTTAATTTTTGTATTGTTGCTTTTCCACGGACACTGAGTAGTCCGAAGGACGTATCGAAGTGTAAGTGGCAGAAGTAAGATATCCGCAAAAACGAAAATTTCAATAAAAAGTCTACGGGAATACCTCCCACCTGCCGGAGGACCCAAAGGGTGGGCCTTGGGGAAACGCGCAACATTTTTTCGGAAAGTTTGGTCATATTGCGATTTCTTGTCTTTTTCAAGTTAACGTTCAACGTCATTAAAAACGCAAAAAGCCCAGTCAAGAGACTGAGCTTTTTCGCGGTCTGGACGGGACTCGAACCCGCGACCCCCTGCGTGACAGGCAGGTATTCTAACCAACTGAACTACCAAACCGTTTTTTCTGCCATTTCTGACTACCGCTACAGCGGTATTCGAAAAACGTGTGCTCTTTTAAGAGACAACAAAAGTACGTGCTTTTTTGAATTTTGCAAAACTAAACGTAAAGTTTCAAGGAAAATATGCAAGCGCTGGCTAGATTACCTATGGGTTCAATTCCCAAGCCTCGTCGGATACGTATACCGTGCCTTTAAAATGCGCTATTAATTCCTCCTTTTGATTTTTAACCTCAACCCCATAAATCGCCGATTTGTTGCCCGCATGAAGTAAGGAACATCGAGCCGTAAGGACGTCCGCTAATGCCCCCTTTTTGACATGGGAAATGGATGTTTCCACACTAAACGATTTCTTTCCAAAGGCATTAGAAGCAAACGCCATGGCTGAATCAGCAAGTGCATATGCGATGGCTCCATGGGCTATTTGGAATCCATTAACCATTGATGGTTCAATCCTTAACGATACTACAGCACTCCCTGGAGAAACTTGTTCCACGTGCATTCCGAGCAAGGCACTAAAGGCATCATCGCTTAACATTTGGTTTACTATAGCTTCCGGAGACATCATTCAATTTCAGAAAATGGAAAAGCCTCTCCTAACCGAATCCCCTTGTCCGTTTGTACCAAGGTACAACATTCATTGACCGCATCGTGCTCCAAAAATAAAATGTACTCCGCTTCTACAGCCCGGTTTAAAAAAGCTACCTTTTCATCCATTGTTAGCAGAGGCCGCGTATCGTACCCCATAACATACGGCAAAGGAATATGACCAACGCTCGGTAATAAATCCGCCATGAAAACAATGGTTTTTCCACGATAGCGCACATGCGGAATCATCATACTCTCTGTGTGCCCATCAACAAACAAAACATCCACGTCTGGGAAGGCCCCTCTTGCCCAAGATCCCTGCCGCTCAATAAACGATAATTGTCCACATTCTTTAATTGGTGCGATATTTTCAGAGAGAAAGGAGGCTTTTTCACGAGGATTCGGTTGAGTGGCCCATTCCCAATGCAGTGCGTTACTCCAATAGACTGCGTTTTTAAATACGGGATCATAACGATCTTTGGAAGAGTCCCACGCCACCGCACCACCACAGTGATCAAAATGCAAATGGGTTAAAATAACGTCGGTAATATCATCAGGATGGAAGCCCTTTTCCTTCAAGGAAGAAACAAGACTTGCCTGACCATGTAAATAATAATGTGAGAAAAACTTTTCGGATTGCTTGTTCCCTATTCCTGTATCGATCAAGATCAAACGATCGCCATCCTCAAGAAGCATACACCGAAGCGCCCACGTGCACATGTTGTTTTCATCGGCTGGGTTTGTCTTTTGCCAAAGCGATTTAGGAACCACTCCAAACATTGCCCCACCATCCAGTTTAAAAAAACCTGTTTCTATGGTGTGTATTTTCATAATTACTTTTTTATTACCTCAGCTTTTAAATCCAACACAGCAAACTCTTCCTTCGTATTAAAAAACACCGTTGCTGTTTTGTGTTGAGGACCAGAAAGCTTAGGTCCAGGATGATAGGTTAATTGAATGATATCGGATTTTCCAGGCGCTATAGCCTCCTTGTTCCAATCGGAAACGATACAGCCACAGATGGGGTTTACATCGCTGATATACAGAGGGTTTTCACCAGTATTCGTGATGGTAAACTTGGCAATGTAATCTTTGTCCGGTGCTATTTTTCCGAAATGATGCAACATTTTATCAAAAGAAATAGTGGTTAATGGTTTTTTCGTTTCTTGGTTATCGCTGACGTTAGGCGTTGTTTCTTTGGGGTTTGTCGTGGATTCTGAAGTAGTATTTTCAGAACCTGAACCACAACCGAACAGGGTCATGTACAATGCCAAGGAAAAGACTATTCGTTTCATAATTGGAAATTTTTTACCCACAAATATGCAATTTTTTTTATCCAAGAAGGTTGGGGTTTACCGAACAACTTTTTCAGTTGAAATTCCATGATACGCCAGATTCACAAAATTTATCTTGTCGAGTATCCCTTCAAAAGGATTTATAAAAAACAAAAAAGTCCCTTTACAGGGACTTTGGGAGGAAGACGGGGTTCGAACCCGCGGCCTTCGGAACCACAATCCGACGCTCTAACCAGCTGAGCTACAACCTCCGTTTTAGGGGGACAAATATAATAAATAATCGGAAAAATGCGAACAATCAAATGCCAAAAGAAGGGAAATAATCGCAAGAGCAATTCATCAAAAATAATTCTTGTACTATGGCGTTTTGGTTTATTTTTGTTCCGTGAGATTTGCACTAATCCTCCTTTTGTTTTTTGTATCCCATTGCTTTCGGTCACAACGCCCTATGCTAGAGGGGTACTGCTACGATGGGAAAAATAATCCGATAAAGGGGGTTACTGTATTTAAAACAAATAATCCATCCGAGCGAACTTCAACGGATAATAAAGGCCGTTATCAAATGCTGGGTACTTTTAACGATACCTTACGCCTTACCTTTACTTACCAGTCCATTGAACAAAAACGATCCTTCTACATCAACAATAAGCTCTTCCAGGAAAAACTTCCCAACGTTTTGTTTAATGTTAAAGAAACACAATCCGTTATAATTATTGGGAATAAAGAAGATCCCTTCGACCTTAGCAATTTACCCACGATTGAGTTACGGCAAATGGTCAACGTAGAAAAATACCTAACCCTGACCAAGGGCGCCGTATCGAATAACGAATTAACTTCCAACTACAACGTTCGTGGAGGCAATTACGATGAAAACTTGGTGTATGTCAATGGTTTTCAAATTTACCGTCCCTTCTTGACCCGGTCCGGACAACAGGAAGGAATGAGTTTTATCCATTCTTCCCTGGTAGAGTCAATACGCTTTTCGGCAGGAGGATTCGATGCTCAATTCGGGGATCGCTTAAGTTCAGTGCTTGATATTACGTACAAAAAACCCACGGTCTTTAAAAGCAGCCTAACCCTTTCCCTTTTGAATCAAGAAATCCATGTTGAAGACTCCTTAGGGAAAAAATGGACTTATCTTTTGGGTGCGCGCTATCGATCCAATCGCTATTTGTTAAATTCTCTCCCCACCAAAGGGGCATATAATCCCGTTTTTTCGGACGGCCAACTCCTGACAGAATGTAAAATAAACCCTAAACTTACGTGGTCCATAATCGCCCATTATTCGTCCAATAATTATCAGTTTGAACCGCGTACTTCAAATACCGATTTTGGTACGGCAAACGAAGCCTATTCGTTTCGAATTTATTTCGATGGGCAAGAGAAGACCCAATTTCAAACGGGTATGTTAGGCACCAGTCTTGCCTTCAAACCAAACGATAAATTAAACATGGCTCTCATGCTTTCGGCTTTTCAATCGGACGAAAGGGAATACTATGATATCCAAGGCCAATACTACATCAACGAATTGGAAACGGATCCATCAAAGGAAGAATACGGTGATTCCATCGCTGTTTTAGGCATTGGGACCTTTCTGAATCACGCTCGGAATCGCTTATCAGCGCAAATTTATTCCGGACAATTGCTGGGTGATTTAATGCTAAAAAAAGACTTTTCTATCGCTCATCCTGGGCGATTTATTTTTTCACAATTAAAGTGGGGATTAGGATACGAACTTCACCGATTCGAAGATCGCCTGAGCGAATGGAAAATGATTGATTCTGCTGGTTACAGCCTTCCTCAAACACCACAGGATAATGAAATTGAGTTGTTCGAGACCATTAAAGGAGATTTATCCTTACTGAACCATCGCAGCAGCGCCTTTGGACAATGGAATTTTAGCTGTTCCTTCAACCGCTATAATGTCCCCGTAAAGGCACGAAAAAAAACCTTGTTGAATGGAAATAAAACCATCACCTATTTGAAGGATACCCTTGCTGTAACCGCATCCAAGCTTGCTATATCAATCGGAAACCGCATGGGATACACCTCCATTAATCAAGAATTTTACATCACCCCAAGAATTACGTTTTTATTCTACCCGAGGTCATACATGCAAAGAAATAATCAAGTCGTTCGAAGAAACGTGAGTTACAGGCTTTCCTCTGGACTGTATTACCAACCCCCATTGTACCGGGAATTTAGAACCTTTGACGGTACGCTCAACCCTGGGGTACAGTCGCAAAAGTCCTTGCATGCTGTTTTTGGAGCAGATTTTAACTTCAACCTCTGGGAGCGAGACAACCCATTCAAATTCTCTGGGGAACTTTACTACAAATACCTTTGGGATGTTAATCCCTACGAAATTGAAAACGTAAGAACGCGGTACTATGCGAACAACAATGCCGTTGCATACGCCTATGGAATCGATTTGAACATAAATGGCGAATTCGTGCCAGGAATAGAATCCTTTTTCAAACTGGGCCTTTTACAAACCAAAGAAGATATCAAGAATGATCAGTATACCGAATATTATAACGCAGCTGGTGAACGCATCATTTTTGGTTACAGCCAAGATCAAGTAGTGGTCGATACCGCTGTTTTCTATCCAGGATATATCCCGCGCCCCACTGAACAATGGCTAACCCTAGGCACGCTGGTTCAAGATGAAATGCCAGGATTCGAACAATTTACGGTTCAAATGGGCTTACAATACGGAGCCCCATTACCCTACGGCCCACCGGGCATGGATCGTTACAAAGATACCTTGCGAATGAAATCTTATTTTCGCGTAGATTTAGGCTTAACCTATCAATTAGCCAGCAAAAAAACAAACAGCTTTTGGAGCAAACACATTTCTAAATCAAACCTTTCCTTAGAAATTTTCAATGTTCTCGGTATTAACAATGTGCTCTCAAAACAGTGGATTCAAGACGTTCAGGGACGTTTTTACAGCATCCCTAACTACCTAACACAACGAAGGGTAAACCTAAAGTTTACCTGCGCCATCAATTAGAGGCAAAAAGGAATTTATTGGGAGAGACTAACTGTGTTTTCACGGCATACATGACAATTCCCGCCGTATTTTTTACGCCCAATTTAGATAAAATATTTTTCCGATGCGTGTTCACGGTGTGGCGACTTAAAAAGAGCATATCAGCAATTTGCTCATTGGTATATCCTTCAGAAATTAAAACAATGATTTCATTTTCTCTTTCCGAAATAAGTACAGGATCACAAGAAAGTTGACTTCGGTCTAAATCGTCGGGATCGAGGTTCGCCTCGTGAATGGTTTCAAGAATTTTACCACAAAAGAACTTATTCCCTTGTGCGGTTTCACGAATTGCGTCCATGATTTCGTGAAGATCACAATCTTTCTTTACGTATCCCATGACCCCGCCTTTGAGGGCATCCTGCAAGGTTTGTGGTGACTGAATATAGGTTAATGCAACAAACCGAAAGTCCGGATTCGTTCTCAATCCATTGGGAATATCGTCAATGCAAAATCCGTTCGCTGTAAAATCGATGAGAATGACCGCCGCATCTAATCCTAAAAGCAAGTTGCCGAGCTCTTGGGAATTCCTAGCCTCACCGTAAAGGGTTACTTCTTCCATATCCTTCACGATGGCTTTCACCCCCGCTCGAACCAACTCATTGCTATCAGCGATTATTACGTTCATTATTTAGAATGAATTTAAACAAGGCAAAGATACAAAGGCCTCCGAAAACTTCCTTCGAATCTTTTCTTTTTTTTTAACAAGGGATTAACAACGGTTGTTTAACCCCCTTACATTGTATCTTTACGGTATGATTACGAGAATTTCTTCGGACGTTCACCGCGCGAAATCCGCCTTAGACAAAGGACAAGCCATCGGCATACCAACAGAAACCGTGTATGGACTGGCCGCCAATGCCCTAAATCCCGCAGCCGTCGAATCTATTTTCCAAATTAAGGGTCGCCCGCACAGCAATCCGCTTATTTTACATTTTTTTGATGTGCAACAAGCGCGTCCATACATCCAAGAGTTTGATCCGGAACTACAGCGAATCATGGAGGTCTTCAGTCCCGGACCGATTACGTTTCTCGTACCCAAAACTAAAGCAGTCCCTTCCCTAATAACCGCGGGGTTGGACAAGGTGGCCATTCGTTTTCCGTCGCAACCCTTGCTGCGAAGGTTATTATCCCTCCTTGATTTCCCATTAGCCGCTCCCAGTGCCAACAAATATGGAGCGGTAAGTCCTACCCTCGCCCAACAAGTAAAAGAACAACTTAGCGGAGAAATACCTTTGGTATTAGACGGCGGCCCGTGTGGTTTTGGATTGGAATCGACCATTGTTGGGATGGAAGGCCCCAAGGCCGTTGTTTATCGGTTGGGAAGTGTACCGCTGGATGATTTGGCGGTAGTTTTGGGGTATATTCCAACGGTAAAGAATCACAAAGAGGAGCAACCAATGGCTCCAGGGATGGTTAAATACCATTATGCCCCCACAACGCCACTCCATTATTTTTCGCCGACACAAAACCCTTCAACCCAATGCGGTTATCTTTTTCTGCAGCATTTTCCAAAGGGATTTGATTATCCCAATAGTATCGCGCTTAGCACGGATGGTAACCTGAAAACGGTTGCACGGAATTTATATAGCATGCTCATTGAAATGGATTCTAGAGGATATTCGAAACTCTATATTGAAAAACCAAAACCGGAGGGCATTGGGTTAACGATCATTGACCGATTGAATAGGGCTACAGCTAAATATAACCCATAAAAAAAGCCTCACGAGGAGGCTTTCACGGTTTTAAACTTTTTATTTCATCGTCCTTCCGAAACGGTTTTTGAATTTATCAATTCTACCAGCAGTATCAACAAATTGGGCAATACCAGTAAAGAAGGGGTGAGATTTGTGGGAAATATCTAATTTCACTAATGGATATTCGTTTCCATCCTCCCAAGTAATGGTTTCCTTAGCAGGAGCACACGACGGGCATATAAAGGAGTAATCGTTGGACATGTCTTTAAAAACGACCAAGCGGTAATCTTCTGGATGAATTTCTTTTTTCATTGAGGCAAAAATTAGTGTGCAAAGGTAGAGATTTGTTGTTAACAAACAAAGGGTAGGACAAATAATTTTATTCCAACTAACAAATGTGCGCTGATAAATATGCCACCATCCGTGAAATGCATGCCCGTTGGCTCTTTACATTTACATTAAGTAATTACTATGAAATTCGAAGAAGCGCTATCCTTATCCGAACTTGCCGAACGATTCCATTGTTCCTTTGTCGGTGACCCTGAGCTCCGTGTAAGCGGCATCAATGAAATCCATCGCGTTGTCCCCGGTGATATCGTTTTTGTAGACCATCCCAAGTACTATCAAAAGGCTCTCAATTCCAATGCAACCGTAATTATTATCGATCAAGAAGTTGAATGTCCTTCGGGTAAAGGTCTACTCATGTCCGAAGCACCTTTCCACACCTTTAATGCGATCACACGCCATTTTTCACGCCCAAGAATCCCAGTAATTTCCTCGATAAATTCCCCATCCGCGTATCCAGGCGTTTACCTTGGTGAAAACGTTAAGATTGGGAAAAACGTCACCCTTTATCCGAATACAACGATACTGGATGGGACCATCATTGAAGATAACGTAACCATTGGACCCAATTGCGTAATCGGTTTCGATGCCTTTTATTACAAGAAAGAAAAGGGACAATATACCGCTATGTACAGCTGTGGAAATGTTCACATTGCATCCCATGTTGAAATCGGAGCGGGATGTACAATTGATCGCGGTGTTTCCGATACAACAAGGATTGGAGAGGGGACAAAAATCGACAACCTGGTACAAATAGGACACGATACCCAAATTGGAAAAAATTGCCTCATTGCAGCCCAATGTGGTATTGCCGGATGCGTCGACATCGGAGACAGGGTTACCTTATGGGGGCAAGTTGGATGTGCCAGTGGAATTGAAATTGGATCAGAGGTGGTAGTTCTTGCGCAAAGTGGAATATCGAAATCGTTGGAATCTGGAAAAACGTATTTTGGAAGTCCCTGCAGCGAGGTCCGTGAGAAATTTAAAGAACTTGCAGCCCTTAAAGCCCTTCCCAATTACATGAAAAAACATCCATGAGTGAACCCGTCTTTCAGCATTTAGAACAACAACTTTCCATACAGTCATTAAAATTAAATGCCTTATTGGAAATCACTTCAGCCATCAATTCGAATGCTGGGGTAGATTCCCTGTTAGCGATTTACGCATTTATTCTTAAGGAACAATTACTGCATCGAAAATTCGTGCTCTTCATTAAGCAGGAGGATTGGAATTGCCCTGTCAAAGTGGGCTACAAAGGAAAAATCACGCTTGACGAACACCTACCCGACTTGTTGCGCTTTAAAGAAACAACCTTTTTATCGGACTCCAATTCCACCCTTTTGCGGGAGTTTCAGACCGTTATTCCCGTATACCATTCAGACCAGCCCCTAGCCTACTTGCTTATCGGTGAAGCTCGGAACTCCACAAAAAATCATCCAGTCGATAAGGATCTTGATTTCACGCAAACCCTGACCAATATAATTTGTGTGGCCATTGAAAACAAAGGGTTAGAGCGGAGTTTGTTGGCAAAGGAACGCATTAACAAAGATCTTGAAGTCGCATCGGAATTACAAAAATTACTATTCCCGTCTAATTTACCTTCCAACCGAAAAATGGACGTTTCAGCAAAATACGTTTCTAGGGAAGTGGTAAGTGGGGATTACTACGATTTCATTCCCCTTGGGGATGAAGAATACATCATCTGTATTGCTGACGTTTCAGGAAAAGGCGTATCGGCGGCCCTGCTTATGGCAAACTTTCAAGCTACCATTCGAGCATTATTTCGATACCAACGCTTTGACTTGTCTTTTTTAATTGAAGAATTAAATAAAAAAGTTGTCCTGAGTGCCCAAGGGGAAAAGTTCATAACCTTTTTTATTGCGCATTATAACGCCTTTACAAGAACCTTGAAATACATTAATGCCGGACATAACCAGCCCCTTTTAACCATTGGAAAGAAACATCAACTCCTGCACGATGGCTGCATAGGACTTGGTATGCTCGATGAATTGCCCAATATCAAAGTGGGCAAGCTCTTTTTGCCACCCAAAAGCACCTTGGTGCTATACACGGATGGGGTAGTTGAACTGGAGAATGAAGAAGGCGAAGCGTATGGTCTGGAGCGTATGATAAAAAACATTCAGGCGTTTTCTTCCCTAAAAATGGAGGACATGAATAATATTCTATTTTCGAAACTGGACGAATGGAAAGGGCGGTTACCCTACGGAGACGACACAGCCATATTAAGCTGTAAATTTTTCTAAAAACCGCTAACGAATGATATACATCTTTCCTAGGCCTTTGTGAAAATAGGTATCTGCCCCGGTGTCTAAATGCTTAATTTCTTTTTGATTGGAAAATACATTGACCCTGTAGAGATATACACCGTTCGCTAACAGGTCGCCAAATTCATCCCTTCCATCCCAAGCATACTCTGTAATGTTCCTCCCAATATGAATGGTTCCTAACTCATTTTCCGTAATCTCACGAACGACTTTGCCATTAATGTTCATGATTTGAATTAATATTCTGTCGGGAATTTCAGCCCCTGTTAAGGTGAAAACAAATCGCGTACTGGTGGAGAAAGGATTTGGATAATTCATAAACTGAGATACACTTGATTCATGAACGATTTTGAAGGTAATTTCATACGCGTAATCTCCGGACAAATTACCTGAACGATCTTGGCCTTGAACCAAGAGCGAGTAGCTTCCATCCTTATCAAATAAGGCAGGGTAAATGATTTTGAATTTTTTATTGCTCGCATTAGCAGGAATCCATTCCATCAACACATTCCCTTGGGCGTCCACAAAGGGAATCTTCTTCATTACTCCATCAGGATCAGTCAAATAAACCGCAAAAAGAGCGGTATCCGCATCGCTATCCATAACCAAGTAAGGATTGTCATCCTTGAGGGTTATTAAAATCTCACTTTCCGGTGAAATTATATCATTGTTTAAGATATGCTGACCATTAAAGGTGACATCTAAAATAGGATTAATGTCTTCCTTTCCGACGATAAATGGAATTTGTAAAACATTGTTGATATGGGTCAATTCGGGTTGATCCGTTTCGACCATCAAGGCATTCTTATATGGATTCACCTCCACTTTGAGCCAGTTCATTCCTGTTAAATTTAAGGTGGGAATAGAAACCGTATCGTATAAATGCCCGCCAGGCAACAATGGAGCTTGCCTTGGATAGGATATGGGGTGAACGGCTTGATTTTCATCAATAACGGAATAACTTACTAACAAGGAATCCATTCCATAGTCACTAATGTTTTGGATATCCACTGCAAAAAATAGCGGCTGACCTTGCTGCACGGAATCTTGTTGGGCAGACCAAAACATGGCACTCGATGGGTCGATCGCAGCTTCAGGCAGGGGCGCAAAAACTACATGCCAAAAATCGAGTTGAGCAGGTGTTTGAAAGGTAGAATCCATGTAATATGCATTCAATCGAACAAAAGGAAATTGAACAGGATCTATGAGGTTATTCAACTGAATAATAGAATCATGAGGCGTCATCAAGGTATCAATGGTATGGTCTAGGGTGCCAAATGGGTTGTATACGTTTATCCGCATGCGCGTAGAATCTCCAGGGGCACCATCCAGGGCATTGCGTTTCCAAAAGAGCGATTGCCAATCCGAAACGGGACCAATAAACGGACTTGTTTCATACCCTGCCAGTTGAGAACCAAAAACCGTTGTATCGATTACAATGTCCTCCGTCCCTTGTGTAAATTTTTCAACCACAAAGGATGGATCCCCTTTTCGGGTAAGGAAAATAAAAGGTTTGTTCGGTCGGCCTTGTACTATACTATCGGAACCTAAAGCCGCAAACGTTTGGTATAAACTCGGTGCAAAAATATTCCACCAATCATACCGGGTAGTCATGGGTGAATAAACTAGAATATAATCGCCATTCTCCACCACGTTTTGAACCAAATTTTGGAAAGCCGCAAGCTGGGCAGCACTGTTCTGATGAAAGGTAAAATAGCGCATGGCCCGGGGCTTGCATCCCGAATTATCGTTAGCATTTCCGAAATTATTGTTGGGATTAACCACAACACCATTGGGGTAAGTATACCTCGTCTCCCATGGAAGTAGGGTCGCCTTATCGACAATCGCGACATGTAACTTTGGGGTCATGTTACATATCTCATACTCCTGCTGCTCATCGTTAAGATACCATGCGTTGTCATATATTTGAGGGGCGGTTGTAGCCGACTTAACCAGACAGGATATCCCTTTCTGAATTGGAATAAATTGTCGCAGTTGTTGGTTGGTATTCATGGTAATCCCCGTGAAGGAATTATCCGTGAACTGGAAAAAGTCGTCTTGCCCCCAACCCTCCTTGCCAGGAATGTATTGAAAAGACCGTTTTTTCCATTGTGGACTAGGTGCATCCACTGCCACCCGCCAATAGTAAACAACACTGTCATTAAATACCACAGGCGCTGTGGCATTGTTCCCTACGAGCTTCCATTCATTCCAACGAACCTTTTTAACCCCACCAACGCCTGATACCACTGCATAGCGATGGAAGGCACTATTGAACAAATGGGTCGTATCCATTTCGAAACGATACGTATTCAAACTGGCAAGGGGGTCAATGGTTGAGGCAAAGACGCTTAGCGTGTCTTTAGGGACTACGGCGAATTCGTAGGGTAAAATTGGCTCAATTCCATCCACCCGAATGTTCAGGTTTTTTTCAATCCGGTTGTTGTTAACCTCATCGTAGACTTCGTCGTAAAAATTTGGTATATCTGCCGATATGGTAAATTGGTTTAAACCTACCCCAATTAAGGGATAGAAGGGGATTTTGCATGAAACTGTTTTTTCATAATCCAACCCAGCTACCAAAAGGAAATAGCTAGAATCCGCATTATTCCCCGGAAAATGACGAGAAATCTCAACGGTAAATGTATCTGTAATAGACCGTCCAAGGTTACGAAGGGTAATGTTAACCTCTAAGGAATCGGTGGAAAGGGACACCGCATCGGGAGCAAAAGAAACCCGTTCGGTCGTAAGTTCAATCTCTGGTTTGGTATGGGGATTTAACCGAAGCATCGGGTCTCCATGAAGGGTCATTTGTTGAAAGACCGATTCAGTGCTCAAGGGTTGATTTGGATTCATTACGGAATCAATGGTATTGCGAATATGTTCGCCCAAAGTACCGCCGTAGTTGTGTCGACTGAATTGACGGTAAAACTGATTTGAATAATCGTTCAACGCGCCCGAAAAACCATAATTAATGGTTCCTAAGTATGCAATTACCCCAGCATTCGGTGTTAATACGAATTGTTCTGACTTGGAAGGTACACTGTAAAAGATATTCCCATTATAGCATGAATTGGCGATTAGGAGAGGGTATTTCCCTTGATTATCCCAATTTTGAGGATCATCAATGTTCAAATCAAAACCACTTTGGGAGGAGGAAGCGTGACCAAAAAAGTTAAGAACGGTTACGCCCTCAGAAATACGATCCGAAATACCTTGAATTTGTGCTGGGGTTAAGGGGTTGGCGGATTGTTTAATGATGCGCATGGTATTCCCTGCAAAATAATCGTCCTCAGCAAGATCAGCCATTGCGTTGAGATACGTTTGAAAAATATACTGTTCGTTTGCATTACCTCCACCCGCAAAATGGATAAGGTGCTTTTGCCAATCTTTCGTTGCCGTAGCGTAAAGGCTTGTGGAATCTTGATTCGCTTCAAAGGCTTTGACCTTCTCCAAATACACGGATAATTCTGAAAGATTGTTAACCGAAATCCTTCCCGTCGGAATGAGGGGTGTCCATTTATCGGTCCCTGGCAAATTTGAGGTCATGCACTGATCCGATGAGGGCTGCCCAAAGGACGGAACCAAGGACATGGCATAATTAGCGGTATTGGATCGTGAGCCAGGTCCTGTGGCGAGGGTCGTTGAGACGTTTGCCTCTCGAATCGCCTTACCGATTAAAAACAACCCAACCGGTTTATCTTGACTGATCGCATGCATGTAGTGGGCGAAGCGACGAATACCATTGACGTGTTTTTTAATCCCACCTCCAAACTGGTAGAAGAGTTCATCAACATTGGCCAATATCACATTATAATCCCCCCCATCTGGAGAACTGCGATAAACCGCATAATCCATTACACCCGGCTCCAACAAAGTTGGATAAACCATTAGTAAGGCCTTTTGGAGGTTCGGAATGGCAGAATAATCCGTAAAAAACCCAGTTTGGTTAACTGGAGTTACGTTTCCAATCGCGCTAATTGTCGCGGCTCCTTGTACAACCACTTTTTGGTACGTGTAATTAGGGTCGTTCGGTATAAGAAGTTGGCAGCTCCCTCCGGCATAAACAGCGTAAACAACTTTGGGAGTAGATCCAAAAACAAATGCAAAAGGGGAAGTCATCCCAACATTGGTCAAATTCAGGCGGATTTTGGCCTGGGTTATCTCATTTTTTACCAAGAATTCTGCCTTAGTGGCTCCGCCTAGCAACATGGTCCTTGGATAGAGAAAAGACCAATAATTTACGCTTTGATAATCCGTAGCAACGCCCAAATCCCCAACGATATTTATTTTAAAGTTCGTTAACCCATTGGCTGGAAGGAGCGATGGAGAAAAACCTTTGTCAATGTTTAATGCGTTATATCCAATGGTCAGGGTATCAACAATTGGGGTATTATTCGGCCCGAGGGTAAAGCGTGTATGGTGATTGTATAGCGAAGCAGCGTAGGCATTTGACCCACCAACCACGACCGATTTCAAGCGCACGTTTGGGGCATCAATGCCCGAATACAAATTATCTAATTGGGTGGTTGAGAAATTCCAAGAGTAACCTGAAGCTCCGTTTTGCATGGCGCTCCCCCACCCTTCTCCAGGAACAAAAAACGAACTGGCTGACTGAGAAGTAATTTCCCCTTCATTGTACGCTTGATTGTTAACTAAATTCTTTTCATAAAGCAGGTAATTCGCTGTTTGATAGGCGTTAAAAGCAATGTCATTTTCTGGAGTAAAGCGCAGACCATTGGTGGAATTAGACCAACTGATAAAATAGTTTAAGGTATCGTTGTATAGACTGTACATTGGATTCCCCATCCATCCTGGGTTGTCGTATAGGGTCGAATCTAACCAACCATCGTTTTTTTCCGCATAGAAATAGATAAATTCGTTGGGATCCAGTACGTCATTTCCATTGTCAGGAATGTAAAGTGGCTGTTCTTTTTCTTTTCCAAACAGTTGGTACGCCTGGATGGGAATGGAAGAAACCGGAATGCCTGCATTCACAAGCGTTTGATATCCTACTTTATAAATTCCATTTTGAACCACAGGAAACGCAAAATACTTCTGTTGGTAATTGATCCATTCATTTCCAAACGTTTGTGCAAAAGACGTGAAATGAAAAAATTGGAGTAGCAGGAAAAGGATAAAAGACCGAGCCATTTTACGTTTTCACGGGTTGGTTTAATTTTAATTTAAACGAAAAAACATGGGTATAAAATCCTGTCCCCGTGGCCCCTAGCCGAGTAAAGGCGTAATCGAGCTGAAAGGATTTAATGCCTATTCCCAATCCAAGGTTTGGTTGAAATCCCCAATTTTTTTCTCCAAGCGCTGACTGGTATTGCTGAATCGAAGATACACCACCCCTTACTTTTACTAGGTTTTTATATGCCAATTCAAGTCCGAGGTGCGGATCAATGGATATGGGGTCCATGGAAACAAGGGTATTTCTCTTACCATCCGTCGTTATATCAATGTCTAATTCCGAGGTTAAGTAGAATCCTTTTTCAGGAGATCCAATTGGGCTATTATAAGCTACCCCGCCAACAAAGCGCGGCAAGGAAAGTTCCAATCCATTGGTCGGCAATTCGTTTCCTGTGGCAATAAACACTTGTTGCATGTCCTCGTCAAGGGAAAAAACCCATGCGTTAAACGTGGAAGTGACATCCCGAGCAACCAGTCCAAACTTCCAATGATCATTGGCTTGAAAACGAAAGCCTCCATCCAACCCAAAACCCCATGATTTCGCAAAATCTCCAACCCTACGATGGATCACTTTTAGGGTGCCTCCGACTGACAGTCCGGGTTTTTTCAAAGGTTTTGCAAAGGTTCCCATGAAGGCATAATCTCCAGCAGTAAAGGTGGTGACATTATCATAATTGATTCTACCATCGTTGTCAATTAATTGAGTAGTGTTTGGAATATCATCAACGCCAAACCTAAGAAAGGTAAAACCCAAGGTTCCTTTGTTTCCGAGCGAGTGGGCAACCCCCACATAATCGTACTTTGCGATGCCTGCGAAATACTCGGAGTGCATCGCAGAAACTTCCAACCATTCTTTACTAACGCCGAGTCCTGCTGGATTCCAATAGGCCGCATTGACCCCCGTCATGGTTGCAGAGACGGCATTACCCATAGCGAAGGCATTGGCCCCAACGCCAAGGTGTAAAAATTCATTTGAATATTTTGGTGCTTGAGCAAACGCTAACCAAGTTGGAAACACGAGGAAAAGGAAACCTGCTTTTTTCATGAGATTTTTAGGAAGAGAACTTCACTTGTTGAGGGTTTATTGTGTTTACAACTTATCTTTAACCCGATAAATATAAGCGATTTTTCATTTACCTTCGTTGAAATTTCTTTCAAGAGCGCACAAAGATGTTTAATCTACCCAATCTATTTACCGCAGGAAATTTCATGGGCGGAATTTTCGCCATCGTCATAGCCTTATTTGGTCGGTTAGAATGGGCCTGTTTCGCCTTGGGCGTTTCTATGTTGTTTGATTTTTTAGATGGATTTGTAGCACGATTGACCCATACCACCTCTGCCATTGGGAAGGATCTTGATTCGTTGGCGGACCTTGTTTCCTTTGGTTTGGCTCCCGGTATTCTGATGTTTATGACCATTGAACTCAGCCTTCTTCGGGACCCGGCATTGATCCTAAAAAAATATCAGCATTTTGAATTTGCACATTGGGATGATTTTTTGTCGATTTCGTCCTTAAGCATTCCTTTTTTTTCCTTGTTTCGTTTGGCCAAGTTCAATAACGATGTCCGTCAAAGCGAACGCTTCATTGGTGTTCCTACCCCGACAAACACGATATTCTTTTTATTCTTTCCCTTGTTATATTGGCAAATTGGGATTGAAAACACGACTCCCTTTGGACCGACGTACCCGTGGGTATTAAACCCTAAACTAATGGCCTTAACGGCTTTACTCTTTCCTATTCTGCTCATTTCGGAAATCCCCTTACTATCCTTAAAAATCAAGAATTTCAATCTTAAAAGCAACCGCTATCAATACCTATTGTTAGGAATTTCGTTAATAACAATTTTAACGCTTCAAATTTATGCGCTTCCAATCATTGTACTTTTGTACTTGATTTTATCTCTAGTCGAAAATTATTTAACAAAAAAGCATGAAGTTCAAAGCGGAAATTGATGTTATGCCACAAGAAGCTTTGCTTGATCCTCAAGGAAAAGCAGTCACAAAAGCGATGGCCACGATCGGCTTAAATGAAATTGATGGGGTGCGAATCGGTCGACACATTCGACTGTTTATTGAAGCGGAGGACGAAAGTTCTGCTACCGCTAAAGTGGATGAGGCCTGTAAGAAAATGCTTGCAAACGCCATCATGGAATCGTACACGTTTACGCTGGAGGCATATCACGGATAAGAAATTTCTGCAACCGTTCTACTCTTTTCCAAAGGAAAGACAATACTTAGCCTCTTAGTAAGGGGCAATATTTGTTAATTCACAAGGATTCAAAATATTTTTTAAATACCTTTGTGAAGTAAAAAAACAGGCGCTATGGCTGAATCAAAATCGAATTCTTACAACGTTTTGCTCTATGTAATCATTGGAGCATTGCTAATCACTTTGGGGGGAATGACCTATTTGTGGCTCAACATGCGTTCCGATAGTTATAACGAAAAGATCAAGAATTTAAAAGCACAAAATCAACTAAAAAAGGAAAACACCCAATTGAAGTCAGAATTAAATGGCATCAATGAAATGTTCAAAGGACACATGGGAGGAATTTCTACCGACTTAACATCGGACCTTACCAAGATGCTTGAAACCTATGATCAATTGATTAAGATGGATGCCAGCAAATCGGATAGTTTGAACCTACAAAAAAATCGAATTAACGAACTCCTGGGAAGATTAAAAAACCTCAACAAGAGCGATAATTTCTCGGCACAAGAATTATTAAAAATTAAAAAAGAAAACGATGCCCTCAGAAACATCATGAAAGGGTATGTGGAACAAATTGACAAACTTAACACCCTGAATGTAAAACTAACGTTCGAACGGGATTCCACACAAGTGGTTTTGAATGCCACATCGACAGAACGTGACAGCTATAAACGGGAGGCTGAAGAAAAATCAGAACAACTAATGAAGGGTGCCAAGCTGCAAACGTACGGTATCAAGACCGAAGCATTGCGCATGAAACTCAATAACACGACGGAGCCTACCGAGAAATCAAAAAATGTTTATCAAATAAAGTCGAGCTTCACATTATTAGGAAATCAATTGGCCAGTGGAGGAAAGAAAACACTCTACATGCAGGTTATAAGTCCGAGCGGATCGATCCTACAAAACAAAGGCACCAACGTATTCAATAATGAATTTGGAGAACAGCCTTTTTCGGACAAGCGCGATATCGATTATAACAACCAGTCCATTGATGTGAGTATCTTCTTTGAACCCTTGGCGAATTCCATGAGTAAAGGAAACTACAAGGTGAGAATATTCTGTGATGGAGTAACTGTGGCCTCCGATTCCTTTACCTTGAAATAACATGGAACAGGGCCGAGTCGATATTGAGGTGTTGGGGGGCATTGGAACCATTACCTTTGGACATCCACAAAGCAACTCCCTTCCCGGAAATTTGCTTCGGAAACTAGCGGATAGCATTACATCCCTGGGCGAGGACGAACGGGTTCGGGTCATTGTTCTTCAGTCTTTTGGTGAGAAAACCTTTTGTGCTGGTGCGAGTTTTGACGAATTAGTCGCTATTTCAGATGCGGAGAGTGGACTGCATTTTTTCTCAGGTTTTGCTTTGGTAATCAATGCTTGTCGAAAGGTTAAGAAGCTCATCATTGGAAGAGTACAAGGAAAAGCCGTGGGAGGAGGCGTTGGAATTGCAGCCTCGGTAGATTATTGTTTTGCCACCTCATCAGCCTCGGTTAAACTCTCAGAATTAGCCGTTGGTATTGGACCCTTTGTGGTTGGACCCGCCGTAGAGCGAAAAGTGGGAGTATCCGGAATGAGTGAGTTAGCGATCCAAGCAACGGAATGGCGAAGTGCGGAATGGGCAAAACAAAAAGGGCTGTACAACGAGGTGTTTGAAACAACCGAAGCTTTAGATGATGCCATCGCCAAACTCGCCCATCGACTTTCTCAATCAAACCCAGAAGCCATGGAAGAATTGAAAAAAATCTTTTGGGAAGGAACGGAAAATTGGGACCAACAGTTAATAGATAGGGCCAAAATATCAGGACGATTGGTATTGAGTCCCTTCACGCGAGAAGCCATCCACTCCTTCAAATCAAAATAAGCCCGTGTTTTTTTATTTAGGGTTTGCAATATTAAAACATTCACGTTATCTTTGCACCCCCTTAGAGTAGGGTTTAATTCATTAAAACGAAGATTGTGGATACGTTAAGTTATAGAACTATTTCTGGAAATACCGCTACAGCAAATAAAAAGTGGTTCGTTGTGGACGCAGAGGGTCAAAACGTTGGTCGTTTAGCCAGTGTGGTAGCGAAAGTCATTCGTGGCAAATACAAAACTTGCTACACGCCTCACGCGGATTGCGGGGACAACGTTATTGTTATCAACGCAGAAAAAGTCGCTTTCTCTGGAACTAAATTAATGGATAAAGAATATGTGCGTTTTTCTGGATACCCAGGAGGACAACGTTTTACTTCCGCTGAGGATATGTTGAAAAAACACCCGGAACGCCTAATCGAAAAAGCTGTTAAAGGCATGCTTCCAAAAAATGCTTTGGGAAGAAAATTGTATACCAACCTAAAGGTTTACAAAGGGACCGATCACAAGCACGAAGCCCAGCAACCTGAATCTTTGAATATTGATACTTTAGTATAAGCATATGGAAATCACTAACGCATTAGGAAGACGAAAAACCGCAGTTGCACGCGTTTACCTGACCAAAGGAAAAGGAGAAATTACCATCAACAACCGACCCGTTGCTGAGTTTTTCCCAACCAACGTCTTGTTGGCCAAAATCAACCAACCGTTTGAACTCACCAGCACCGTGGGTCAATACAATGTTAAAGCTACCGTAAACGGTGGAGGGGTCAATGGTCAAGCAGAAGCTGTACGTTTGGGTATTTCAAGAGCATTAGTCGAAATCGCAGAAGACAACAAACCTTTACTTCGGGCAGACGGTTTACTTACTAGAGACCCAAGAATGGTCGAACGTAAGAAACCAGGTCAACCAAAGGCAAGAAAGAAATTCCAATTCTCGAAACGTTAATTCGAGCTTGGTGGTTTAGCATCCAAATTGCGAAGTACCTTATTCATTAATACCCTTCGCAATTGAACTAGAAAATTAGGAACGTAAACAAAATAAACATGTCAAAATTAAAATTTGAAACGCTTTTAGAAGCGGGGGTTCATTTCGGACACCTTAAAAGAAAGTGGAATCCAGCCATGGCTCCTTATATTTTTGAGGAGAAAAAAGGCATCCACATTATCGATTTGAACAAAACGATTGTTCACATTGAGCAAGCAGCAGCAGCCATGAAGCAAATTGCCAAGTCAGGCAAGAAAATTCTTTTTGTAGCCACAAAAAAGCAGGCGAAAGAAATCGTTGCGCAACGTGTAGCGAAAGTGAACATGCCCTACGTGACCGAGCGTTGGTCAGGGGGAATGTTAACCAATTTTCAAACAACGCGCAAGTCTATCCGAAAAATGACCGTGATTGATAAAATGAAATCAGACGGTAGCTGGGATACCCTTAACAAACGAGAAAAATTATTCAAATCACGTCAACGTGATAAATTAGAAAAAACATTTGGTTCCATCGCTGATATGACTCGGCAACCTGCAGCCATTTTTATTGTTGATATTCTAAAAGAACACATTGCTTTAGCGGAGGCAAGGAGACTTAATATCCCTACGTTTGCCATTGTTGATACGAATTCCAACCCGAAAATGGTGGACTTCCCTATTCCAGCCAATGACGATGCGACAAAATCTATTGCGTTAATTTTAGACGTAATCTGTCAAGCCATTCAGGATGGATTAGAAGATCGCAAAAACCTGAAAAACGATTCCAGCGAAGATAGCGAAGAGCAGGATGTTGCTGTAGCAGCCGTTGAAACAGCTCCTGTAGCGGCAGAGACCGTAAAAGAAACGGTTGAAGAGCCTGTAGCGGAAGCTCCAGTAACTGAGTCAGAACCTGTAGCTGAAGTTGCAGAGGAAGCATCAGAGGAAACTAATGAAGAAGCATCAGAGGAACCCGCAGAAGAAGCATCAGAGGAACCCGCAGAAGAAGGGTCTTCCACTGAAGTATAATTGTAAAACAACAAAAAGAAATAATAATGGCAATTACAGCAGCAGATGTAAACAAACTTAGGCAACAAACTGGAGCCGGGATGATGGACTGCAAAAATGCCTTGGTGGAAGCCAATGGAGATTTTGAAGCAGCCGTTGACATTTTAAGAAAAAAAGGACAAAAAATTGCAGCTAAGCGAGGAGATAACGACGCGAAAGAAGGTGTTATTCTTGCCCAAACCACGGGTGATGGAAAAGCTGGAGTCATTCTTACCTTAAATTGTGAGACCGATTTCGTAGCCAAAAACGAGGGTTATGTTTCGCTTGTTCAATCCTTGATCAACAAGGCTCTTGAGAACTTACCAGAAAGTGTTGAAGCCTTGAAAGCCCTTTCTTATGATGACAAACTGAGCATTGACGAAAAAATTACAGAGCAGATTGGCGTTATTGGTGAGAAATTAGATTTATCAGGATATGCCGTGCTTCGTGGAGACAAAGTGGTTGCGTACAACCACCCAGGCAATCAATTGGCTACCCTTGTGGTGTTAAACAGCGCTTCCGATACAGCGAGTGAGGCGGGAAGACAAGTAGCGATGCAAGTTGCTGCTATGAATCCAATTGCCGTAACGAAAGATGGTGTTGATTCAAGAACCATTGAAAGAGAAGTAGAGATTGGTAAGGAACTAGCGATTCAAGAAGGAAAGGCCCCTGATATGGCGGAAAAAATTGCCTTAGGACGCTTGAACAAATTTTTCCAAGAAAACACCTTATTGAGTCAACAATTCGTTCGTGACAACAAGTTAACCGTGGAACAATTTTTAAATTCCACAGAGAAAGGCTTAACCGTCACCGACTTCAAACGATTTTCACTAAGTTAATATGAGCCCGCAACAGCGGGCTTTTTTTTATATTCATTTTCCTTATATTTGACCGCAGACATGAAGTATAAAAGAATCCTACTAAAGCTAAGTGGTGAGTCCCTTATGGGAGACAAAGCTTTTGGTATTGACAACGCGCGGCTTGCATCCTATGCTTCGGAAATAAAAGAAATCCAACAATTAGGGGTAGAAATTGCCATTGTTATTGGAGGTGGAAATATATTCCGTGGCGTTCAAGCTGAACAAGGAGGTATGGATCGTACGCATGGAGACTACATGGGTATGCTCGCCACCATGATTAATTCAATGGCTTTGCAGGCATCCTTGGAATCGTTAGGCGTTCAAACAAGGTTGTTATCGGCCATAGAAATGAAAGCGATTGCCGAACCTTTTATTCGACGAAGGGCAGTACGCCATTTAGAAAAAGGCCGCATTGTTATTTTTGGCGCGGGAACGGGAAATCCATATTTCACAACGGATTCAGCTGCGTCTTTGAGGGCAATCGAAATCAACGCCGACGTAATTCTTAAAGGAACACGCGTAGACGGAATTTATACGGCAGACCCAGAAAAAGATCCAAGTGCAGTAAAATTTGAGGACATTTCTTTTGATGAAGTTTATTCGAAAGGATTAAACGTTATGGACCTAACTGCATTCACCCTTTGTAAAGAAAACAACCTTCCAATCATTGTGTTTGATATGGATACACCGGGCAACTTAAAGGCCCTAATTCAAGAAGAAAAAATAGGAACCCTCGTACATAATTAATCCCATGACCGAAGATTTAGATCTGATTTTTGATGAATTCCGTGAGTCCAATGAAAAGACCCTCACGCATTTAGAGGCAGAATTAACCAAGGTAAGAGCAGGAAAAGCAAGCCCTGCTATGCTTCAAGGCGTTATGATTGAATATTATGGTGCGCTCACTCCCATTCAACAGGTTGCCAACATTAACACTATGGATGCCCGTACTTTGGTGGTTCAGCCATGGGAAAAACCAATGCTAAACGACATTGCTAGAGGAATAATGAATGCCAATTTAGGATTAAACCCCCAAAACAATGGCGAGCAATTGATCATCTCGGTTCCCCCTCTTACCGAAGAACGCAGAAGGGATTTGGTGAAGCGCGCTAAATCGGAATGTGAGAACGCGAAAGTTGGAATTCGAAATCACCGCAAAGATGCCATGGACATGATTAAGGATTTAAAAAATGAGGGGCTTTCAGAAGATCTGGCCAAGGGGGCTGAAGACGAAGTTCAACAGATTACCAATGGATTTATTAAGCGAATAGACGACGTTTTCGACGCAAAAGAAAAAGACGTTATGACGGTTTAATAACAAACTACAGGTTAGAAATTAAAAAGGGGCAAATTGCCCCCTTTTTTTTTATAGCGTTCCGCGATGTTCTTGTTCCCGCTCAATGGCTTCAAACAGCGCTTTAAAATTTCCTTTACCAAAAGATTGTGCTCCTTTGCGTTGAATGATCTCAAAAAACATGGTGGGTCGATCTACAACGGGTTTTGTAAATAATTGCAATAAATAGCCTTCATCGTCCCTGTCAATGAGAATTCCATGTTTTTTCAAGGTCTCAACGTCTTCATCAATCGCCCCTACGCGTTCCAATAAATCATCGTAGTACGTTTCTGGAACGTAAAGAAACTCAACACCGCGATCGCGCATGGCAGAAACGGTAGAAACGATATCGTCAGTAGCTACTGCAATGTGTTGCACACCTGGGCCGTTATAAAAATCAATATACTCCTCAATTTGCGATTTTTTCTTTCCTTCAGCCGGTTCGTTGATAGGAAACTTTATTCGTCCATTACCATTGCTCATGACCTTGGACATTAAAGCCGTATAATCGGTTGAGATGTCTTTATCGTCGAAGGAAATAATTTGTGCAAAACCCATTACACGCGCATAAAAATCCACCCATTGGTTCATTTCATTCCACCCCACATTACCAACCATATGGTCAATAAACTTTAACCCAACGGGTTCAGGATTGTAATGGGAATTCCAAGCGCGGTATCCCGGTAAAAAAACCCCTTGATATTGGTTTCGTTCGACAAAAATGTGAACCGTTTCTCCGTAGGTGTAGATTCCTGACCGAACGACGGAACCGTTTTCATCTTCTTCTCGCGTTGGTTCCATAAAGGGTCTAGCCCCGCGCTTCACCGTTTCTTCGAAGGCACTCGTAGCATCTTCCACCCAAAGCGCCACGACCTTTACCCCATCGCCATGTTTGGTAATGTGGTCGTTGATAAGGCCCCCTTCATTGAGTGGTGTCGTTAAAACCAAACGAATTTTATCCTGTCTTAGGACGTAGGATACCCGGTCTTTCATGCCCGTTTCTAACCCTGCATAAGCTTCCGACTGAAACCCAAAGGCGGTTTTATAAAAATGCGCTGATTGTTTAGCATTTCCAACATACAATTCTACATAGTCGGTACCCAACAAGGGTAAAAAGTCTTCCGCCTCTGGAAATATTTTTTTCAACCCATATTCATAATTTGAAATATCCTTTAAATTCTTTATTTCTGCTGACATAATTTTCCGATTTATTTAGTGTAACCAAGACTTCTCATATCCATCCACTTTTAAACCCAAAGCCTGTTTCGTAATCTTCAAGGGTTTAAACGTATCGACCATTACAGCCAACTCTTGGGTTTCCTTTTTACCAATGCTACGTTCATAGGCGCCAGGATGCGGTCCATGTGGGATTCCCCCGGGGTGCAACGTAATTTGACCTTGCTTTATATCGTTCCTGCTCATGAAATCTCCGTCGACATAGTACAAAACTTCATCTGAATCGATGTTGCTATGATTGTAAGGTGCAGGAATGGAATCAGGATGGTAATCGTAAAGCCTTGGCACAAATGAACAAAGCACAAAACCCGAAGTTTCAAAAGTTTGATGCACCGGAGGGGGTTGATGCACACGACCGGTGATGGGTTCAAATTCGTGTATGGAAAATGCATAGGGATAATTAAACCCATCCCATCCGATAACATTGAACGGATGATGCTGATATACGTATTCGTACAGCATATCCTGTTTTTTTATTTTAATGTGGAAATCCCCCTCCATGTCGTGCGTTTCCAAGGTATGAGGCGGACGTATGTCTCGCTCGCAATAGGGAGAGTGTTCCAACAACTGGCCAAACCAGTTCCGATAACGCTTAGGGGTGTATACGGGATTAAAGGATTGAACGATAAAAAGCCGGTTGTTTTCATCGTTGAAATGCATTTGGTAAATCATTCCGCGCGGGATTACCAAATAATCTCCATAGGCAAAATCTATATTACCCAGTTGAGTCTTTAGTACCCCACTGCCTTTGTGAATAAAAATAATCTCATCCGCATCCGCATTCTTGTAAAAATAATCGGTCATAGAATGTGTAGGAGAAGCCAATTCTATATAGCAATCGGAATTCACAAGAACGGGGGTACGGCTTTCTAAAAAATCAGGATTCGAATCCAAGTGAAAACCTTGAAGGGAAAACATGGTCATATGCTTTTCCATAGCAATCTCCGGAGCGACGGACTTTGATCCCAATATTGCCTTTACGACCGTAGGCGGGTGGGTGTGATACAACAGCGAGGACATCCCGTCAAAACCAACGGTACCAAAGAGTTGTTCGTGATACAAAGCCCCATTGGGTTGTCGAAAAACGGTGTGTCGTTTCGGTGGAATGGCGCCTAGTTTATAATAAAAGGGCATGTTTCGTTCTTTAGATTATTCAAATGTACCTCTTGATACAGCAAGTTGCAAATGATTTTTATCAGTTTTTGAGAAAACGCAGCGATAATTGTGAACTTCATTACTTTTGTGCTTATGGGTAAAACACTAATTATTGGTGCGGCGGGTCAAATTGGAAGCGAATTGACGCTAGCATTGCGACAAAAAAAAGGAAACGAAGCGGTAATTGCGGCTGATATAAAATCAGAGTGTCCTTCATTGCTAATTGATGGTCCCTACCACAGGTTGGATATTATGAACCGAGAAGAGGTTAGATCCTTTGTTCAAAACAACGCCATCGATGAGGTCTATCTGTTAGCCGCATTGTTGTCGGCCACGGCTGAAAAAAATCCAGACTTTGCCTGGCGACTAAACATGGAGGGATTATTCACGATTCTGGACCTCGCGAAGGAAGGATTCCTTCAACGCATTTTTTGGCCGAGTTCGATTGCCGTTTTTGGTCCCACGACACCCAATGAGGGCACGCCACAGCATACCGTGATGGAACCAAGCACCGTCTATGGAATATCCAAACAGGCCGGTGAACGTTGGTGTGAATATTATCACAATACCTTCGGCGTAGATGTTCGCTCCTTGCGCTATCCTGGGCTAATTTCATACAAAAGTCCTCCAGGAGGAGGGACAACGGATTATGCCGTGGATATTTTTTACAAGGCAAAGGCTCAAGGAAATTACACCTGCTTTTTAAATAAGGATACCGAACTACCCATGATGTTTATGGACGATGCCATCCGTGCTACAATTACCTTAATGGAAGCACCGAAGGAAAACTTACGCATATGGTCTTCTTATAATTTATCGGGGATTTCATTCACTCCTGATCAGCTTGCCAAGGAAATTCAAAAGCATATCCCCGACTTTATCATAAGGTACGAACCTGATTTTAGGCAGACGATTGCGGATTCTTGGCCAAATTCGATTGACGACAGCTATGCTAGCGAGGACTGGAACTGGAAACCTGCCTACAACCTCTCTGAATTGGTATCGGAAATGCTTCACCACATTTAGATTTATACACCTGTATTTCAGGGTTTTAATAATTTTTTTTTCTTTTTGTTTAATTTTTTATTGTTTTTGTTAAACATTTTTGTTTAACTTTATATCAATAAAACTAAACAATATGTCAACGATCGAATTTAACGAAGCACTTGTAGGAATTCAGAGTAACTTATTTTCGTTTGCTTTGAACTTTACAAAAAACCGGGAAGATGCCCGCGATCTTACACAAGAGACCTTGCTTAAGGCCATTAACTACCGAACCTACTATACACCAAACACCAATTTCAAGGCATGGGTGTTTACCATCATGAGAAATATTTTCATTAACCAATATCGACGGAATACGAAAACTCGGATGATTTTTGACCATTCCGAAGATTCATACCTTTTTACCAACCAGAAATCGGTGGAAGGTTCACCCATGGAGCGTTTGGGCGTGAAAGAAATCAACCAAAAAATTGAAGCGTTAAATGATGAATTGAAGACGCCCTTCAAGATGCATTTCGAAGGATTCAAGTATAAAGAAATTGCCGATACGATGAAATTGCCTATTGGTACCATTAAAAGCCGTATATTCATAGCAAGAAAGCGATTGATGGACCAACTTCCCGACTATCAGTTTTCCGAGAATTAATCCTATGTCAAAAAAAGCGATCATTATCGGCTCGGGGATTTCAGGGCTTTCATCGGCCTGTTTTTTAGCCAAGGAAGGTTGGAACGTAACGGTTTTGGAGAAAAACAAAACCATTGGCGGCCGTGCTCGGCAATTTTCGGAACAGGGATTTGTTTTTGATATGGGCCCAAGTTGGTACTGGATGCCTGACGTTTTTGAGTCCTTTTATCAAAAGTTCGGTTACACGACCTCTGATTTTTATCAATTAAAGCGATTGGATCCATCCTATCGGGTATATTGGTCGGATCAATCTTATTCGGATATTCCCGCAAACATGGAATCGTTGGAGGCCCTGTTTGAATCCTTGGAACCAGGGAGTGGTTTGAAACTTCGTTCTTTTCTGGCCGATGCCAAGTATAAATACGACGTAGGAATGAAAGATTTGGTCTATAAACCTTCTCTTAAGATTACCGAGTTTATCGATCTAAGGCTTTTGAAAGGGTTGTTTTCGATGGACCTCACCAATTCCTTTTCCTCCTACATCCGACGGTATTTCACGCACCCCAAACTGTTGTCCTTGTTAGAATTTCCCGTACTTTTTTTAGGAGCAATGCCCAAGGATACGCCTGCATTGTACTCGTTAATGAACTATGCGGACATGGAACTTGGAACTTGGTATCCGATGGGTGGGATGTATAAATTCATAGAGGCATTCGAAAAAATTGCACGTTCTCTTGGGGTTGAAATCATTACCGATGCCGAGGTAAAAGATGTGCAAAAAGAAAACGGCAGGGTTTCCCTTGTAAAAGACATCCACGACAGAAGTTACCTAGCCGACGTTTTTGTTTCTTCAGCAGACTACCACCATACGGATAAGACCTTGCTGAATGGTTCGGCAAATTACTCAGAAAAATACTGGGATAAGCGCATTATGGCACCTTCTGCGCTTTTGTACTACGTAGGGGTTAATAAAAGGCTCACGAACGTTCAGCACCACAATTTGTTTTTTGACGAATCACTATTGGAACATGGCAAAGAAATTTATAAAAACCCTTCTTGGCCAAAAGCACCCCTGTTTTATATGTCCGTCCCCTCGCTTACCGATCCTTCGGTAGCACCAGAAAACCATGAAAACGTCTTCTTCTTGATACCCATTGCTCCGAATCTTGAGGACGACGAAACCCAAAGAGCTTTTTATTTTGATCTTTTATTGGAACGGTTAAAACGCCTAACAGGGAATGATATCGCCTCCAACATTGTCTATCAAAGAAGTTTTTCGATTAAAAATTTTAAAGAGGATTACCATGCTTTTAAAGGTAATGCCTACGGACTTGCCAATACCCTAAGCCAAACCGCTTTGTTTAAACCCCGAATCAAGAACAAGCATTTAAAAAACTTCTTCTACACGGGTCAATTGACAGTGCCCGGACCCGGCGTACCCCCTTCTATCATCTCTGGTGAAGTGGTGGCGAAATATATCCATCAAAATGAATCCCTATGAAAGAAACGTTTGACACCATCAGCCATGAAATGAGTACGCTAACAACCAAGCGCTACAGTACCTCATTTTCCCTTGGTATAAAAATGTTAAATCCTGAGATACAAAAACCGATTTATGCGATCTACGGGTTCGTGCGCTTTGCAGATGAAATCGTGGATTCGTTTCATTCGTTTGATAAATCGAAGTTATTGGCCGATTTTCGCGTACAAACCTACCAAGCCATCAATGACGGGATCTCGTTGAATCCAATCTTAAATAGTTTTCAATGGGCAGTAAATAGTTACAACATTCCATTATCGCTAATTGAAACGTTTTTAGAATCCATGAAAATGGACCTAAACAAACAAGCCTATGACGAGGAACAATATAAAAAGTACATCCTCGGATCCGCGGAAGTGGTGGGACTGATGTGTCTCAAGGTTTTTGTAAACGGGGATGAACAGGAGTATTTACGGTTGAAGCCTTCCGCCATGAAATTGGGATCTGCCTTCCAAAAAATCAACTTTTTAAGAGACTTGAATGCAGACTATAAGCACCTTGGAAGGGTTTATTTTCCCGGAATTGACATGGAAGAGTTTAATGCTACCGTGAAACAAGAAATTGAACGAGACATCGAAATCGACTTTCACGAAGGGTACCTTGGTATTGTTCAACTCCCCAAAAATGCTCGTTTTGGCGTTTACCTTGCCTACATTTATTATTACAAACTATTTGCGAAAATTAAGAACACCCCTGCGAAGGTAATTCTGAACGAAAGGGTAAGAATTCCCAACAATAGGAAGGTTGGATTGTTGTTGTCTTCATATGTTAGACATAACCTCAACCTGCTATGAATCCCCAAGAAGTAATTCTCGTCAATAAACACGACCAAGAAATTGGCACCATGGATAAAATGGAAGCCCACCAACAAGGTATGTTGCACAGGGCTTTTTCCGTTTTAATTTTCAATTCCAACGCGAAATTACTAATCCACAGACGGGCTTTCGGAAAATACCATTCTGAAGGACTTTGGACCAACGCCTGTTGTAGCCACCCCCTACCTGGAGAAAGCATCGTTGAAGCCGCAAACCGAAGGCTTGTTGAAGAAATGGGGATGAATACTTCCTTAGCCCCGCTCTTCAGTTTTATCTACCGTGCAGAATTGGACAACAACTTGGTTGAGCATGAATTGGATCACGTTCTCATCGGATTCACCGACGACGAACCTCTGGTAAATATGGAAGAAGTATGCGATTACAAATGGGTGTCCATACACGAATTGGAGGATCACATTGCTGCAGAGCCCCAGGCATACACAGAGTGGTTTAAGAAAATTATACTAGAATACCGATCGGCTTTTGACGACATATTAAAATCATGAAAATAGTACGAAGAGCTACCTTCAATGCAGCACACCGCTTGTACCGAAAAGATTGGTCACACGAAAAAAATGACGAGGTTTTTGGCTTGTGCAATAACGTCAATTACCACGGCCACAACTACGTACTTGAAGTAGGGATTGACGGTAAAATTGATCCTGAAACGGGATATGTCATTGACGTGAAAATTTTAAAAGACATCATTTCAAAAGAGGTCACCGATCGATACGACCACAAAAACCTGAACATGGATTGTCCGGAGTTTTTTGACTTGAACCCAACCGTTGAAAACATCGCTTTAGTCTGCTATAACCGCTTATTACCTCATTTGTCCACCTACGGAAAACTCTCTATCAAACTCTTCGAAACCGAAAAGAATTGGGTAGAGTATGGGGGGTAATTAAGTCCTAATGGTACAATCGAAAGCGAAGTTGAATTGACTTCCTAATCAAGATTTTGCTCTTTAATTTTCTCTCGGTAAGCATTATAAACCTTTACACGACTTACATAGCCAATAAATTCATCCTGTTGAATAAGCGGTAGAAAGTTTAAATCCGACTTATCAAACAAATGCATTACATCGATGAAAGTATGAGACGAGTTTAGCACTATACTCGGCATAGACATGATGCTTGACACCTCTAAGCTATGATCAAAATCCTGATTCATCAACAAGGCGCGAATTTCATCCACGACTACAAAACCCTCAAATGCCCCTTGTTGATCCATTATGGGATAGTATGGATAGGTCGATTTAGCCACGATAGGAATGAAATCTGAAATTAGCATGGACGAAGGAATCAAAATAAACGTTTTATCCGTCACATTTCTCACATCCAATTGTATCAACAAGTTAAAATCTCGATCCCCGGCTGTTGCAGTTTTTTTATTAACCAAAGACTTTAAATCCATTCCATGAGGTTCAAAATACTTCGAAATCACAAAACTTATCGACGAGACAATCATCAGGGGAATAATCAAGGAATATCCGCTGGTTAATTCTGCAATTAAAAAAATGGCTGTTAGTGGGGCGTGGTAGATTCCAATAATTGAAATCACTAACTTCTTTAAAGTTAAGAATAACTCCCTGGTTTAATAATACCTTCGACACCAAAGCTCCTGAGGCAGCAGAAATAATGACGGGAACTAAAGCATTAATTGAAAAATCGATGAGTAATAC
>CAIJTF010000005.1 GCA_903823565.1 uncultured Flavobacteriales bacterium | reverse complement strand
TTTTTGGAATTTTGTTTATCTTATATTTGAATCCGCACAAAGCGACAGAATTTCTACACTTGTTTCAACGGTAAAGATGGCATACATAAATAACAATGGGAATCTTATTTTGGCAGAGGAATTTAATGTCAAGCATACCAGCCGGGCATTTAATTTTGGGGATGGTGTGTTTGAGACAATACGAATTAAACAGGGAAAAATAGTGCGTTTTGAAGCGCATTACGAACGCTTAATGAAAGGGGCTAAAGCCATAAAAATCAAACAACATTCCGAATACACCATGGATTTTTTTCGCGATCAAATCATGGCCTTGATTGAATTGAATCAAGTGTATGCAGGTGGGCGATGTAAGCTGAGTTTAGACAGAGCGGACGGAGGAACGTATTCACCTGTAAGTAATCAAGCACAGTTTTTAATCGAGCTTTGGCCAATTGAAATGGATGATTTTAGGTTGAACCATAAGGGATTAGAGATTGATATTTATAAAGAAATGGCATTAACAAAAACGCCACTTTCCCCCTTTAAAACAAAGAATGCCTTATTTAAAGTACTCGCAAGCATTCATGCGGAATCCATGCGCGTAGACGATCTTTTGTTGCAAAACGAGAAAGGTAATTTAATTGAATCGACGAATTCTAACCTCTTTATTGTGAGCAATGGAATTATTTATACACCAGGGATGGATGAAGGCTGTATTGCTGGGACCATGAGAATGCATATTATTAACCTTGCGGTAACCCATGGTATTCGTGTTTATGAATGTCCAATTCTTCCTCAAAATTTGTTGTCTGCTGATGAAATATTCCTCACCAATGCAATTCAAGGAGTACGCTGGGTAGGTAGCTACAAAACGAAGGCTTTCCGCAACGAAACGTCCAAAATTCTTTTGGAGTGGTTAAATGAGGAGACTCGGTCGTAGCGAACCATTTACCATTGAAACGCTTCTTCCAGCAGCCATTTCCCTTGACATCGAAGCGTTTGTTCAATCACGTCCCTAACGCACCCTTTACCGCCAACAAAAGGAGAAACATATTGGCAATTTGACTTTACATCGACTGAGGCATCCGAGGGACAACAAGGTAAAAGTACGGTTTTGAGCAGGGGAATATCTGGGATATCGTCTCCCATGTAAAGTGCCCTTTCAGCCTCAATGCCTTTGGGAGCTAAAAATTGTTCGAAAATCTTAAGTTTATCGTGTGACTTCAAATGTACATCTTGAACCCCTAAGGCATTAAAGGTTGCTTTGACTGATTCCGAATCGCCTCCGGTGACGATGCTGACGGTATAGCCTAATTTTACTACATATTGAATGGCGTAACAGTCACGTGAATTAAATGTCCGCACCAGTTCTTCTTTGTAAATGGAGACGGAGCCATCTGTAAAGACCCCATCTACATCAAAAATGAAGTGGTTGATGCGATTTAAAAGCACTTTATAATTCATGGTTGTATTTTTTTTGAATGGCTTCGGTTAGCCATTGATAAAGGGCCTTCTGCGATCCGGAAAGTGAGGCCATGTGTTTTTGTATTACCTTTTGGTCTCCTCTTAGCGATGGACCAGTTTGCAAATTCTTATTTAACAGAATATTATTAACTGTTTTATAAATTAAAGGTTTAAATAAATCAACGTTGAGTTGGTGTATTTTTGCCTGTTCAAGACCCTCATTCATTACAAAGTATCCGAAATTATTTATGAAAACGGCACAAAGGTGGGCCGCATGTCGTTGTTTTTCGGTAACTTCTTGATAGGTTAACGAAAGGGACTGCATAACGTTTCTGCCGAGATTGGCTACCGATGGATTGAATTCGCATAGAAAAGGAATGGATTTGATGTCCGATTCGATTTCTTTATGGATGCTTTGAAGGGGATAAATAATTCCAAGGTTTTGCTGTCCAAAATCGGATAAAGATAGACTGCCACCGTGCAGAAAAATAGGGGTATTTCCGGAGAATTCCGAAAGAAAGGAGTGGATTTGATCGTCCTTTAGGCAAAGTAAAATAAAGTCTGGTGTCCAAGATTCCGATGGATCATACACACGAAAATCAAATTGTTCGCAAAACGCTTGGCTTTTTTGGGGGGTGGAAGCCATTGCACGAAGTTCGATGTGCGGTAAGTCCTTCAGGTAATTTGCCCAGAGATAACCGAGGTTACCGGTGCCTATTAGGGCTATTTTCCATGGCATTGCTTGTATTTTTTACCGCTTCCACATGGGCAAGGTTCGTTTCGGTTGATTTTAGCATCTACAACAATCGGTTCCCGTTTCAGGGGTTCTTGCATGCTGTTTTGAATGGCTTCTTGGTATCCTTGACTGCCTTCAAACCGGTTTGGATTTTGGGCGGTAGAGGATACATTCGTCTTGCTTTTTCCGTAATTGTTTTGAACCGCTTCAGTATTGGTGCTTTTAGCAACGGTTTCAAATTCAAAATCCAAGTTCATTAAAAGTTCAACAGAGGATTCATTAATGCGTCCTAGCAATGATTCAAACATATCGTACGCTTCAAGCTTGTATACGAGTAGAGGGTCCTTCTGTTCGTAGGTAGCATTGTTAACTGCGCTTCGTAAGTCATCCATTTCGCGCAAATGTTCTTTCCATTCGTTGTCGATGATGCCTAAAATAACGTGTTTTTCGAATTGACGGCTAATGTTCTTTCCTTGGCTTTCGTAGGCTTCTTGAAGGTTCACGATGATTTGAACTTCTTTTCTACCATCCGATAATGGAATCACCATGTTTTTATAGCGGTCCGACATGGTTTCGTAAACGTGCTTGATTTGTGGAAACGCGCGTTGAGAGACTTTTTCATTTTTCCGCGCATATTGTTCCTTCATCGCAGTAAAAACATGTTCATACTTTGTATTGATGTCCGTATGGTTGTAATCGCTTTCATCAATGGGGGAATTAATGCCCAAACGGCGCAGCAATTCCAATTGGAAATCACTGTAAGCGCTTCCTTGAAGCTGGTTTAATGTAGCATTGACCAAGCTGTAAAACATATTATCAATGTCTATTTCTAAACGGTCACCGAAAAGGGCATTTTTGCGCAGTTTGTAGATAAGTTTACGCTGCGAATTCATAACGTCATCGTATTCAAGAAGTCTTTTTCGAATTCCGAAATTATTTTCTTCCACTTTTTTCTGTGCTCTTTCAATGGATTTAGAGACCATTCCGTGGGTAATGACTTCTCCTTCCTTTAGGCCCATTCGGTCCATGATTTTTGCGATGCGCTCAGAACCAAATTTCCGCATTAAATCGTCTTCAAGGGATACAAAAAACTGCGAAGACCCAGGATCTCCTTGACGTCCAGAGCGACCACGCAACTGTCGGTCTACGCGACGGGAATCGTGTCTTTCCGTACCCACGATGGCCAATCCCCCAGCTTCTTTTACTCCTTCTCCCAATTTAATGTCCGTACCACGTCCCGCCATGTTTGTAGCAATAGTTACCGCTCCTGGCTGTCCGGCGTTAGCAACAATCTCAGCCTCCTTTTGGTGGTATTTTGCATTGAGAACTTGGTGCTTGATTTTTTTGAGGGAAAGTAACTTGCTTAGCAATTCAGAGATTTCTACCGTAGTAGTCCCCACCAAAACGGGACGGCCTTCGTTCGATAGGCGTTCAACTTCCTCAATCACGGCATTGTATTTTTCTCGAGCCGTTTTATAAACCATATCGTTTAAATCCTTTCGAATCACCGTTCTATGAGGAGGAATAACCACCACGTCTAGTTTGTAAATGTCATAAAATTCCTTCGCCTCAGTCTCTGCAGTTCCTGTCATACCCGCTAGTTTATGGTACATTCGGAAGTAGTTTTGAAGGGTTATGGTTGCATAGGTTTGGGTCGCCGCTTCAATGGTTACGTTTTCTTTGGCTTCAATAGCCTGATGGAGTCCGTCGGAATAGCGTCTTCCTTCCAAAATTCTACCGGTGGATTCATCGACAATTTTAACTTTTCCATCCATAATAACGTACTCCACTTCTTTTTCAAATAGGGTGTAGGCTTTTAGGAGCTGGTTTACCGAATGAATCCGTTCGGATTTGATGGCATATTCCCGAACTAGGGCATCTTTCTGTTCTAGGAACATTTCTTCGGTCAAATTTTGTGCTTGGAGTTTCGCAATGCTTGCCCCAATATCAGGCATGATAAAAAAGTCCTTGTCGTCGTTTCCGGAAATTAAATCGATTCCTTTGGCAGTTAGCTCGATGGTATTGTTCTTTTCATCGATCACGAAAAACAATTCCTCGTCAATGGCTTTCATGCGTTTGCCTTGTTCCTGCATGTAAAAATTCTCCGTTTTTTGAAGATGGACTTTTACTCCGGGTTCCGACAAAAATTTGATGAGCGCTTTATTCTTGGGAAGTCCTCTGAAGGCACGAAGCAAGGCAATTCCGCCTTCTTCGAGTAGTTGTTTCTCAAGTTTCTTATCCGGTTCTAATTCGTTGAGTACTCTCAGTTGTTTTTTAGCATCAATAAGAAATTGTTGAATGGTAGCTTTTTGGGCATTTACAATTCGTTCAATTCTGGGTTTTAAAGCCTGGAATTCTTGTTCCCCTGATTGAGAAATCGGACCCGAAATGATGAGCGGAGTTCTGGCATCATCAATTAGGACGGAGTCAACCTCATCCACAATGGCAAAATGATGTTTGCGCTGAACCATTTCATTCGGGTGACCTACCATGTTGTCACGGAGGTAGTCGAATCCAAATTCGTTATTGGTTCCGAACGTGATATCGGCTAAATAAGCATTCCTACGTTCTTCTGAGTTCGGTTGGTGTTTGTCGATACAATCTACGCTCAAGAGGTGAAATTGGTACAGTGGTCCCATCCATTCGGAGTCCCTTTTGGCTAGATAATCATTCACCGTAACAATGTGGACCCCTTTACCTGAAAGGGCATTTAAGTAAACCGGTAAGGTTGCGACAAGGGTTTTTCCTTCTCCGGTTTGCATTTCTGCAATATTTCCTTTGTGCAATACGGCTCCACCCATTAATTGAACGTCATAATGGACCATGTTCCATTGCACTTTATTTCCCGCGGCAGTCCATTCATTAGACCAAATGGCTTGATCCCCTTGAATCGTAATTCCATCTTTTCTGGATGCGAGTGTTTTGTCAAAGTCTGTGGCAGAAACAACTAATTTACCGTGGTTTGCCCATCGAAATGCGGTTTCTTTTACGACAGCAAAGGCCTCTGGAAGGATTTCCAACAATACGCCTTCAATTTTTTCATCAATTTCCTTGGTAATGGCATCAATTTTCTCAAAAATGACTTGCTTGTCATCAAGGGATAAATTTGGATTTTTTGCTTCCAATTGAAGGGTTTGGCTCTCTGTTTCAAGCGACTGAATTGCCTGATTAATTAGGGCTCTAAATCCTTGGGTCTTTTCCCTTAATTGGTCGTCCGTACAAGCTTTTATGGCTTGCTCTTTACTCAAGGCATCGTCAACATATGGCTTGTAAAGTTTTTGGTCTTTTAGGCTTTTATCGCCAAATAGAGATTTGAGAATATTCGTAATCATACCTTGATTTAATCGGAGTTCAAAGGTATAAATTTATTGATGATTAAATGGAAACATAAGAGGAGAAGTAAACAAAATAGCAGGTTTATACGCTGCAAAGGTTGTGTTAAAGCACATTGTAGTTATCTTTGCGCATGCACGAATTGGTTCTTGTTTATGATTTTGGGTCACAATACACACAGCTCATTGCACGTAGAATTCGCGAATTAAACGTTTATTGTGAAATCCATCCATGGAATTCAATCGGCGAAATTCCTACAAATTGCAAGGGGGTCATTCTATCCGGAAGTCCCTATTCTGTTAGGCAGCCTGATGCGCCAAATCCAAATTTGTCGCAAATAATCGGAAAAGTTCCTTTGCTTGGTGTTTGCTACGGCGCACAATTATTAGCACAGCAACACAATGGGGAGGTGGCCGCTTCCAATACGAGGGAATATGGACGTGCCATGTTAAGAATCGTTTCCGAGAATGTGCTTTTAAAGAATATGTCTCAAAGTTCTCAAGTTTGGATGTCTCATGGGGATTCGATCAATAAATTACCGGAGGGTGCCCAGCGTTTGTGTAGTACGGATGATGTGGTAAATGCAGGTTTTCAATTGCATGGCTCCTCCACCTTTGGGGTGCAGTTTCACCCCGAGGTATATCATTCAACCGAAGGAAGTCAGCTTTTACGAAATTTTCTTTTTGAAGTATCAGGTTGCAGCGGGGATTGGTCCCCTGGAGCCTATGTGGAAGAAAAGGTAGCAGAACTGAAATCACTTTTGAAAGGAGATAAAGTTGTATTGGGTCTCTCCGGGGGAGTGGACTCCTCGGTAGCTGCCATGCTCCTGCACAAGGCTATCGGAGACCATTTACATTGCATTTTTGTCGATAACGGTTTGTTGCGAAAAAATGAGTTTGAACAAGTTTTACATTCGTATCAAAACCTGGGGTTGAACATTAAGGGGGTTGATGCCTCCGCTTCCTTTTACAGAGCTTTAGCGGGTAAAACCGATCCGGAAGAAAAGCGAAAAGCCATTGGAAAAGTGTTCATTGATGTTTTCGATGAGGAGGCCAAGAAAATAGAAGGGGCTACCTGGCTAGGTCAGGGAACGATATACCCAGATGTCATTGAATCGGTATCAGCAACCGGTGGTCCTTCACAAACCATAAAATCGCATCACAACGTTGGTGGATTGCCTTCCTACATGCAATTAAAAATTGTTGAACCCTTGAGAAGTTTATTCAAGGACGAGGTCCGACGGATTGGCAAGGTTATGGGTATGGATGCCGCGCTCCTAGGTAGACATCCTTTTCCAGGGCCAGGCTTAGGAATTCGAATTTTGGGAGAAGTAAACGAGGAAAAAGTCAGAACCTTGCAGGAAGCAGATGCTATATTTATCGATGGATTGAAAGCCCACGGACTTTACAATGATGTATGGCAAGCAGGAGTCATCCTATTGCCGATTCAGTCGGTTGGAGTTATGGGGGATGAGCGAACCTATGAGAATGCTGTTGCGTTGAGAGCGGTTAGCTCTACCGATGGAATGACCGCCGATTGGTGTCACTTACCCTACAGTTTTTTGGCCGAAATTTCTAATAAAATAATTAACCAAGTCCGAGGAATTAATCGTGTCACTTATGATATCAGTTCTAAACCACCTGCCACCATTGAATGGGAATAAATATGCTACAAACCATGAGACGCAACCTACTAACAACCCTTATAGTTTTTTTTATTGTTTCAGCCAGAATCTGGTCTCAAGGACTTATTCCGCTTATTCAGCAATCCGGAAAGTACTTTCATAAAGTCACGGTGCATAAAGGGCTTACCTTGACAGGGATTAAAAGCAAGTTTAATGTTACAGAGGAACAATTAAAAAAAGCGAATCCTTCACTTACCTCAGCATTGGCCATTGGACAAGAGGTGTTAGTTCCTGCGAGGAAAGAAACTTTTAATCACAAGGTTGTAAAAGGGGAGACGATGTATTCAATTTGTCAGCGATATCAAATTACCATTGATACCCTGAAAGCGGCTAATCGAGTTTTGATGAATTCTGATATTAAAATTGATCAAACCTTGGTTATACGGAACGGCATTCAACGCTTTGCGGCCTTTCAACCCCAAGATGCTTCTGCAGCTTCCCCGGCTACAAATGCTTCAGCAGTTGCCGTTCCCAAGGTACCAATGGCTGACGCACCTAAAATTGTGGATGTATATGACTCAAGTTTTTGGTATGTTATGAAAAAAGGAGAGGATTTATCGTCGATTTCTCAACGATTCTTGGTAAGTGGAGCGGCCTTGATGCGCATTAATGCTCTCAATCGTTTCGAGGTTTCGGAAGGTACTAAATTAAAAATTCCAGTTGATTATTATGAAAAGCAACGGCAGGATGACTTGGGTTTCAAACGAACAAATGGTGTACAAGATCGCTTTTATCAAAACGGCTATCGGAGTATACCAAGTCCCTGCGTGCTCAAAGACTCGGTAAAAATAACAATGATTATTCCGATGAATTTTAAAGATTTTAAACACCCAGTTTCAAAAGGAAAACAAAAAGCGCTTTATGACTTCTTTAACGGGGCGAAGATGGCGAGGGATTCATTGGTGAAATTAGGTGTTAAAGGAGATTTCTTCGTTTATGATTGCCTTACAAAAGGGGAGGAGGTTACCCATTTAATAAACAAAAGAAAATTGTCAACAACCGACATAATCATATTGCCATACCGAATTACAGGGTTGGATACATTGATTACTTATTCTGAGGAAAATCAAATTCCGCTCTTCTGTTTTTTCAAGTTAAACGAGGATGAAAAATTTCAGAATCCATTTTTGTATATAGTTCCCACCATGCCAAACTTAGTGTTTCAACACATGGGGTATTCGCTAGCGAAACAAGGCGATTCTAAAGAAATATTCCTAGTCTCAACGGGAAAGAAAGAAGACGCATGGAAAGAACAGCAATTTACCGAGGCGTATCAGTCGGTTGGGGGACGGAAATTGACAACTGTTTCTTTTTCGAATTTAGACGAAACCCTCAAGACGCAAACCCAGAAATATATTGTTTGTTTATCAAGCGATACCAATTTGGTTTTACCATTGATTAAGAATACTTATCAAAAAACAAACACCTTTTTAATTGGCACTAGGGATTGGACAGACATGAATCAATTGTCTAAAACGGAGGAAAATTCTGCGAAATTCTACTATTGGAGTACCACGTGTTTTGATGGAAATTTGCCAAGTCTAGCTGTATTCAAAAAGAACTTTAAAGCAGCCAATACCTATGATTTAAACAAATCTGCAGCGTTTGGATATGACGCGATGTTTTTATTGGGCTCTTGGTTTTTCAATTTAGGCAATAACTTTAACCGTAATGGCATCATGACCCAAATTGACTTTATTCGAAATGGAAACAACGTCGCATTGAACCAAGCATTGTCTTTGTGCCGATACTCAAATGGTCAAAACACCCGGAATGTCAGATTTGAATAAATCCAACATTGCCGAATCTTTCCGGTCGCTTCAGCTAGAAATAGTAGATGCATTATCATTAGCTGATGGTAGTGTACATTTCGCATCGGATGATTGGGAACGGACCTTGGGCGGGGGCGGTTGTACCAAAACCGCTTCTGGAGGACGGTACATCGAAAAGGGTGGGGTTGCATTTTCGGAAGTTTTCGGAGAGGTTACCCCCGCAATGGCGAAACAATTGAACATTCAGGCAAATTCATTTTTTGCTACAGGGGTTTCAATTGTTATTCATTCCCAAAACCCCTCTCATCCAACCATTCACATGAACGTTCGATATTTTGAAACGGACCAAGAAGAATGTTGGTTTGGTGGTGGAATTGACCTTACACCAATGTATGTTGATAAAGCCTATGCAAAGTCCTTTCATTTGGACCTGAAAAAGCTTTGTGATTCGTATCGATCAGAATGGTACACTTCGTTTAAGAACTGGGCGGATGATTACTTTTACCTCGAACATCGTGAAGAAACCCGGGGCGTTGGTGGTATTTTTTTTGATCATTTAAAACCTAAAGATGGCAAGGAAAAACACGAGTTTTTTTCCTTCTGTATAGCCTTAGGAAGGCTTTTTCCAAGTCTCTACCACAATCAAATTTCTAAACCGGTTAACGAAGCGAGTGAACATGAAAAAAAATGGCAAGCGCTTCGACGAGGTCGTTATGTAGAGTATAATTTATTGTTTGATCGAGGTACTAAATTTGGCATCGCTTCAAACGGAAGAACGGAATCCATTTTATTGAGTATGCCACCGGTCGCGAATTGGGAATACATGCATAATCCCGTGGTTGGAACGGAGGAATGGAATACCCTACAACTTCTC
>CAIJTF010000004.1 GCA_903823565.1 uncultured Flavobacteriales bacterium | reverse complement strand
TCCGGTGGCTATTCCAAGGTATAAATCCCCGTAGGCATAAAATTCTATGCGATTATCCTTTTTCGATTCACCTTCAATTTCCTTTAAAAAAGGAGATTCTTTCCTGGCCCAAGAAGGTTGTTTCGTATTTTCAAGAATACCCAAAGGGCTATTGGCTGTTTTTTTATAGAGCGTATCGTGCTGAGCCATAGACGGCAGGACCGCTGAAAATAAAATTCCTAGAAAAACGAGGGCTTTCATGGGTAAACGAATTGACAAAAAAAATCCCGGCAAACTAGCCAGGATTTTGTGAAACCGGTTATTATCTTTTGTGAAGCGGTTCATCAGAAACCGTTAACTTCTTTCTACCTTTTCTTCTGCGCGCGGCTAAAACACGACGACCGTTTTTAGTGGCCATACGGCTGCGAAAACCATGTTTGTTTCTACGTTTTCTTTGCGAGGGTTGAAAGGTTCTTTTCATAGCTGCTTGTCTTAAAAACCGAATAAAAATCGGAGTGCAAATATAGCTATTTTTTGTGGTTTACAAATTCTTTTGACAAAAAAAATGAATTTCACCTATACTCCGTGAAAGTAGCGTATTTTTGCATCTATCTTCACCCATGAGTCGAAAAACAGAAGAAAACAAGCAATCGAAATCCACGGTATCCACCATGAAAAAATGGCGTTTTTTACTGAGGTATTTAAAACCTTATGCCCTTTCCTATGGAATAGGTTGGCTCTGTTTGCTCTTTTCTACATTGGCAGGACTGCTATTTCCTTACCTTATGGGAGGCCTACTTGGCGCAGATACCCAAGGCGGAACGATGGATGCGATCGCCGTATTACTAGCAACGAGCACCGTTAATGCTATAGCCATTGCCCTTTTTGCTTTGTTTGGAACCCAAGCCATTTTTTCATTCTTGCGCGTGGTGTTATTTAACAACGTAACCGAAAATGCCTTGAGGGACTTACGAAACGATGCCTTTGGAAGGTTGATTTACATGCCAATGGATTTCTTCAATCGTAATAAGGTAGGGGAATTGACGAGTCGTATGGCAAGCGATATTTCTCAAATCCAAGAGACCTTGCGCACCACGATTGCAGAGTTCTTTCGTCAAATCGTTATTGTTGTTGGAGGAATCGTTTTTCTGTTTTTCATTTCGTGGAAATTGTGTTTAATCATGTTGGGAACAGTACCGATCATGGCAATTATTGCTGTTTTCTTCGGAAGATTCATACGAAAACTCAGCAAGGAAGCCCAAGATTTCACGGCCGTATCCAACTCCATAATTGAGGAGGCACTAATGGGTATAGCCAACGTGAAGGCTTTCACCAACGAGGTGTTTAACCTTAATCGCTATAAAGAAAATACGCAAAAAATGCGCGATTTACAGGTTAAAAGTGGGGTTTGGCGCGGGGTCTTCGTTTCTTTCATTATCTTCTGTTTATTTGGTGCCATAGTCTTTATAATCTGGCAAGGGATGCTCATGACGCAGGGACCCTCACCTACCCTTGCAAAGGAAGGTTTCTACCAATTTATTTTATTCACGATTATGATGGGGGCAAGCATTGGATCCTTGCCGGAACTTTATGCCAACATACAAAAATCCATCGGATCGGTAGAGCATCTATTGGGTTTGATTTCTACACCCACAGAACATGAGGTAAACAAAGGCACTAAAAAGCCTGAAGTCCATGGAAATATAGCCTTTAAGAATGTAACCTTTCATTACCCCCAGCGCAAAGAAGTTACAGTACTCGAAAACATCTCCTTTGAAGTTGCCGAAAACAGTACCCTTGCATTAGTGGGTTCTAGCGGTTCCGGAAAATCCACTATAGCAAGCTTAATTCTTCGGTATTATGAACCCGTGGAGGGCGAGATTCTTCACCAAGGAACTTCGGCGAGCGAAATGAACATCGAGCACCTACGGAATCACATCGCGATCGTCCCTCAGGAAGTCTTACTTTTCGCCGATACCATTCGAGAAAATATAAAATTTGGTAGGCCTGAAGCGACCGAAGAGGAGCTAATTGAAGCGGCAAAAGCCGCCAATGCATGGGAATTTATTTCGCAGTTCCCAGAGGGCCTGGCTACCCAAGTGGGTGACCGAGGAATACAGCTATCCGGTGGGCAAAAACAACGCATTGCCATTGCTCGTGCCATTCTAAAAAACCCAAAAATTCTCATTTTAGATGAGGCTACCTCGGCACTCGATTCTGAATCCGAAAAATTGGTACAAGATGCACTAGACCGCTTGATGGCCAATCGAACCGCCATTGTGATTGCACATCGCCTTTCAACCATACGTAAAGCGAATAAAATATTGGTTTTACAGGATGGGAAAATCATCGAACAAGGAACCCACGAAATCTTGCTTTCACAGAATGGTACCTACAGTCGCCTTGTAGAACTTCAAAACCTTTCAGAGGCATGATTTCTTTGAAAAGGCACGTAATACCCAGAATGTCAGTGACGGGGTTCGCGTCTACTTTGGAATCATGGTCACAAGAGGAAAAAGCTATCTTCCTCACGGGAGATCTAACCTTGGAGAACCTGAAAGCGCAATGTTTGAAAAAAAAAGCGCAGACCAAACCTTGGCAACGGGAATTACTCCACCAGTGCTTAACTAAGTCTTATGCAAACTTACCGGAACATGCTGAGGTTCGTAAGAACATAGAATTACTCCTACAAGAAAATACCATGACCATTACCACGGGACATCAATTGTCGCTGGGACTGGGTCCACTTTTTCTCCTATACAAAGCCATTCATGTCATTAATCTTTGTGCGGCTTTTAACAAAAGTGCTCAACCGTTTACCTTAGTCCCTGTATTCTGGTTGGCATCGGAGGATCATGATTTTGAAGAGGTAAAACACACGCATTTTTTTAATAAAACTTTTTCTTGGGATAGTACTCAAACAGGACCCGTTGGCAGGTTCAACACGGAGAATTTACAGGAAGTTTACAATGTGTTCAATTCCTTATTTCCCGAGGATGTATCCTTAAACGCATTATTTGAGGTTCAAGAAGTTCGTTATGGTCAACATTTTCGCGCATTATTAAACAAGGTATTTGGAAAATACGGCTTGGTAGTTCTCGATGGCGATGAACCAGAACTCAAACGAGCGTTTTCTCCCTTCATGAAACGAGAGGTAGAAACAAGATTTGTTTCAAAAGCAGTGGAGGAAACCAACACACGCCTATTATCGTACGGAAAAACCATTCAGGCTCATGTTCGACCGGTAAACCTGTTTTATTTGTCACCGAGTCGTCGCGATCGAATCGTTCCTGTCGAAACGGAGTTTACGATTGGAAATCAAACCATTTCTCAGCCTAAGCTTATCCAGACGTTGGAGGAGCATCCCGAGCGCTTTTCACCAAACGTTTTACTGCGTCCATTGTATCAGGAATTTATCTTACCCAACGTCTGTTATGTTGGAGGAACTGGGGAACTTGCATATTGGACTCAATTAAAGGGTTTGTTTGAAGAGGCAATGGTTCCTTTTCCGCTGTTGCAAACCCGCGTCAGTGCGTTTATCGATAAATCGAGCTTAAATGAGACCTCTCTTCCCTCCTACTTCCGGCCATTAAACGAACAAGTTGATGCCTTAATCGGAAAAGAAAGCGAGCGCGAAGAGGTGTTTCAAGGCGTAGAAAACCAATTAGACGGTTTAATTCGGGCGATGAACCATGGGGTCTCAGCCATGGGAAACGAGGCGAAAAAGTGGTGCGGAGCGCAAGTGAATGCAATACAAACCAGCATAGAGCAATACAAACAACGATGGCAGAAGGAACAAAAGCAACATCAAGAGACAAAAATTAAGCGCTTAGAACGCCTCCACCAATCGTTTTATCCTCAAGGCATTCCTCAAGAGCGATACACGCATCTCTTACATTTTTGTGGTACGCATAGCCTGGTTGAGTGGATTGAGGCGTTGAAAAACGGATTGGATCCGTTTTGTTCAGATATTCATATTTTTGTACAAAACCATGAAGCAGAATAACATACGCGAAATTTTAGCCAAACACCCCATTATTCCTGTAGTTACGTTTAATGATCTTTCGGAGGTACAGCCTCAACTCGAAAAATTGCTTTCTCAGGGGGTTAGTTGCATCGAAATCACGTTAAGAACGCCTATTTCGTTCGACGCCATCGCTGAGGCGAAACGAACGTTCGGACACACCATGGACATTGGTGTGGGTACCCTAGTTACCAATGAACAAATTGAGAAAGCGGCAGAATTAGGCGTAGCCTTTATGGTAAGTCCCGGGATATCCATGGAACTCTCCTCTTCCTTCGAAAATAGCGGCATTCCCTTTATTCCGGGCGTGGCCACTCCGAGTGAGATTGTAAGCGGGCTTCAACTGGGTTGGAACACCTTTAAATTTTTTCCAGCGCATTTGTTTGGGGGGCTAGATGCCTTAAAAACCTACGGACAAGTATTCCCTCAGGTGAAATTTTGTCCAACCGGGGGAATAAAGGCGGAAACCTACAACGAATACTTAAAGCTGCCCAACGTTATCAGTGTTGGTGGATCTTGGCTGCAATAGGTTTAAGATTAAGGGAAGACAAAGGGTGATTTTTCACCAAGGGAAATTGTAATCCAAAATTGACATTGAATTGATTGTACAGGAACATCTGTGATGCCCTATCACTGGGATTCATGGTGGTACGAATATTTGGCATGTGAACAAAACCCATTTTAGCCTCACCTTGCACAAAGCAATAGGTAAATATATTGATTTGGAGGGAAAGAACTCCGTCTAGACCATACCCGGACAAATGAAAGGCATCGTAACGGGGATTATTAAGTAAAGTTGTATTGGTTTTCGGAAGCATAATCCCTAAACCACCCCCGTAGAGAAGGGTTGCTTTTAGGAATTTTCGTTGGTAAAAAGGGCTTGCTTTCCGCACCTCTGCATTGATATAGTTCAGGCCATCGGTATGTTCAAATTTTAAGAAATCTTGGCCAATGATGAAGGGCTGGTTCTGATATACTCCATCGTAAGGGGTGTTGCTGTTTTCGATGGTCCCATTGATCGTACTGGGTTGATCGTGCAACATGACATATTTCATATGGTCTACTCCGATGGATACTTGAAGGTTTTCTTTTAGGTAATAGCCTAACCGCGCATTGTATTGCGGAATCGTCATTTTTGAGGGACTAAAGTACAGGGATGGATCGAAAGGCGACTGACGGTCTACCGCAACGACATCGTATAATTTAAAATCGTATTGATCCCCTGAAAAATGAAGGGTCGACGGCGAATAGAAGGCTCTATTCCACCCCCAATAAAAGTAAAAAGTCCCTTTTTTAATGCCCTGCACTTGACCAAAAAGCATCGAAGTGCAACAGAGCCAAACCAATAAAAAGCACGTTTTCATTCGAACCAAAGGTCGAAATTTAATTTTGATTAGTAACATAAATCCTTAACTGAATTAATTTCTTTACATTCGAATAATGAAAGTCCCTTTTAGCCTCGTGTTTTTCTTCTTTTCGCTGTCCATTCTCGGACAGAAAACCATTGAAATCAATGATCAAACGAAACTGGATTTACTACATGAGCACAATAAAGAACGGAAACTGGTAATTGTTCCCAACCTTCGTTGGAGCGATACCCTCGCAGAATATGCACAAGATTGGGCGATGCATTTAGCGAAAGTAGACGATATTTTTCATCGAGAAGATCGAAACGGCTTTGGAGAGAACATTTCTTATTTCTACGACGAAGATTTAAGGGTTGGTGTTCAATTGTGGAACGATGAAAAGGCCTTGTACAAGCATCAACCGATTGGTGGGAAAGGTTGGGAAGAGGTGGGCCACTACACCCAAGTCGTATGGAAGTGGACATCGGAAGTAGGGTGTGGCTGTGCTCAATCAAAATCAGGGGCCTATTATTTAGTTTGTAATTATAATCCCGCAGGAAATTTATTGGGATCAAAACCATATTAAAATGAAACTACTCATTGCCATTTGCATCTTTTCGTTTTGTTTTTCTGCTTGCAAATCAACCAGCGGATGCAATTGTGCCAAACCTAAAACCTTTAACACTAAATAATTAATTATGCCGATTTATTACGTAATTGGAGGAATTATTATCCTTATCCTCAGCGGACTTTACACCGTAAACCAAGGAACTATTGTTGTTATTACCCTATTTGGAAAGTACCAGCGAACCGCGGGTCCCGGATTGCGCTTGAAGATCCCTTTTCTTGAAAAAGTATACAAACGAATTTCATCTCAAAACCAAAGCATTGAAATGGAATTTCAAGCCGTAACGATCGATCAAGCAAACGTATATTTTAAAAGCATGCTCCTATATTCGGTAATGGACGAAAACGAAGAGACGATTAAGAAAGTAGCCTTCAAGTTCATCAGTAACAAGGACTTGATGCAAGCCTTAATTCGGACCATTGAGGGTTCGATCCGTTCGTATGTTGCCAGCCAAAAACAATCAGAAATTTTAGGGTTACGACACGAATTGGTGGAAAGTGTGAAGGAACAAATTGACCACACACTGGAATCGTGGGGATATCACTTGTTGGATTTACAAATTAATGACATCACCTTTGATTCGGCCATCATGGAAAGCATGAGTAAGGTGGTGGCTTCCAATAACCTTAAAGCAGCGGCAGAAAACGAAGGGCAAGCGTTATTAATTACCAAAACAAAAGCGGCAGAAGCGGAAGGAAACGCGATTAAAATTGCTGCCATGGCCGAAAAAGAAGCTGCCATGTTGCGTGGACAAGGTGTGGCGTTGTTCAGACAAGAGGTTGCAAAAGGGATGACAGAAGCGGCAGAACAAATGCAGCAAGCGAACCTCGATACGAATGTGATCTTATTCTCCATGTGGACCGAAGCCATTAAGAACTTTGCGGAATACGGTAAAGGGAATACCATTTTCCTGGATGGTAGTCCCCAAGGAATGGAACACACCATGCGCCAAATTCAGGCCATGATGACGGAAAAAGAGGGTCTAAACAAGAAGAAATAGTGCGGCTCCTATTCCTTGCCCTGCTTGGGTCTTGGACGTTCACCTATGGTCAACTGCCTAGCATTAATTCTCCTGTCATTCCTGCCATAGACTCAGTCATTTATCTCTCAACCACAGGTTCGGATGCTAATCCTGGAACCTCTATCGCGCCCAAGTTAACCTTTCAAGCTGCCCTAAACGCGCTACCTTTTGGTACCGCGGGAATCAATGGGAACGCCCGCCACGGAAAAATTGTTTTTTTAGCGGGGAATTATTACCCTAGCGCTGCAAATTATTTCTCGCAAAGCATCGCAAAATGGCGTATGACATCGAATGGACAATACATTTACCGCAATGTTAGCGTTGAGGGCGAGGGCGAGGTTAACCTCTTTGGGGATAATTGTCCGAACGGTCACGTATTGGAACTGCGAGGGAATGGGATTTCGGTTAAAAACATCAAGGTTTGGAACGCTGACGTAAATGGTATTTGGATCCACGGGGACGAGTCGAATCCCCACCACGATGTGAGCGTAGAGCAGGTACAGGTCCACCAATGCCGTGAATTTGGCATATTCGTCAACGGTTACGAAGGGGTGTCTATTTCGGAATCGGTAGTCGCCAATAATTGTTTATCGAATGAGAATGGGGATTCTTGCCATTGGGCCAGTGGCATTAGAACCGACCATTGTTCTCACGTATCCGTGCGCAACTGCGAAGCGTACAACAACTGGGGAGAGGGGGTAAATCCGAGTTTAAGTGAATTTGTTGAAATCAAAGACAATAAAATATACAACAATTATTCTGTAAACCTTTACTTCCATTCTACTTCCAATGCGGTAGTATGCAACAATCTCCTGTACAGCGATGACTCTACCTATTGGCGCTATTGTCTTGGAGCAGGAGGAAAACCTGCAGGAATTGATATAACGAATGAACTTTCGTGTGAAAACAGTTGCTTTCAACCGATTCCTTGTGGGCAAAGCTATGCCTGTTGTGCGTACGCTAACGACAATGGGGGAATAAGCACTTCCAATTACAAATTAGTGGACAGTATTTTCCTATTTAACAACGTTTGCATTAATAGCAAGCTTACCATTTATGATAGTTATTCAGAACTATTCAATGCAAATTTCATCGGGAAAATCTTTGTAGAAAATAATGATTTTATCGGCACGAACGGCGATGCATCAACGCTAAAATCAAGCCTGCAATTGTATTTTCCCTTACCGAATGTATTGGTTCAACCGGTCCTATTTAAAAACAACATTTTTAGCTATCAAAGCCAACAGGCGAATAGTATGGCGCTCAATTATGCCCACAATGCAACGTGTGACGGGAGCAACATCCATTCAAAATTCACCTTTCAAAACAACCTTTGGAAAATCAAACCCAATTTACCGCAATTAAATTTTTCCTCAGACTTTGAAAACAACACCCTAGTTGGATACTTACCGCTTTCCGCTTTGCCCACCCTTACTCCTGGACCTAGTAGCCCAGAATTCGTGCAATCTGCCCCTATTTCAGCCTACATTACAGAGGATTATTACCACAACCCACGGGTAGGGAATTCCAACGTCGGCGCCATTGAATACGGAAGCTTTAATTCGATAAACGAAGGAACGGTAAAAACAAAAATATACCCGAATCCCGGTGCTCACACCATAAGCCTAGAAAGAATGAGCACTACCCCCACCCTTTTGACGCTCACCTCTCTTGACGGGGTTTTAATCGCTACCCTATCAACCAATACTTCCACAACGCTAATCGACATTAGCACATTTCCTCCGGGAATTTATTTGATTTCCTTCCCTGTTGATGGTACGATGGAGCACCATCGCTTCGTGAAACTTTAAGGCCATGCTTCCTTGATGTAAAAAATTTTTATCTCTGTTTTAAACAATTGTTTAATAAATGTGTTTAATTTTGCAATTGCTCTCCCAGCATGAACCAAACTACGGAAGATAAGATTAAAGAAGCTGCGCTTCGCGTGTTTATCCAAAAGGGATATGATCGTTGTTCGTCCCGTGAAATCGCGCGCGAGGCGGGAATGAATGTAGCCTTAGTGAATTATTACTTTCGATCAAAAAGTAAACTGTTTGCCATTATTTTCGAATCGGTTATGCAAGACTTTTTGAAGTCTTTGGTACAAGTATTCGGTTCTGCCCTACCCATTCGGGAAAAGATTAAAATCCTAATTGAACGAGAGTTCGAGTTTTTGTCCCAGCATCCCGATATTCCAAATTTCGTAATCAACGAGTTATCCCGAAATCCTGAAGTTTCAAAGGACATCCTTCCTACCCTTGAGAAAATATATGAATCCGGTGTTTTTGAGGAAGCTAAAAAATTACAAGCCACCGGAGAGATGCGTAAAATGGATTTGGTTCAAGTTACCATTCTCATCCTTTCTAATTGTCAATACCCCTTTATGGCCGCTCCTTTAATGAAAGTGGTGCATGGTGTTTCAAGCGAAACGTACTTGCATTTATTACAATCGCACCGAGAACATGCCGTAAACATGGTCCTTGGTTATTTATTTCCAAACGATAATTCTATTCCATCATGAAACGTATACTATCCTACTTATTTCTTTTCTTTGGGGTTTGGGGATGGGGTCAGGAATACGACCTCAATGCGCTCTACCAAATGGCGGATACGGCCAACCTTTCCATCGTGAATACCCGGCTTGATATTGCTGCCAATCGGGAACAAAAGAACATTTTCCTTTCGAGCCGCTTACCACAAGTGTCCGCTGTTGCGGATTATCGGTATAATGCCATTATTCCAGGTCAGATTGTACCCGCGGATTTTTTTGGTGGCCCTCCAGGAACCTTTGCCGAAGTAAAATTCGGTGTGCCGTTTAATTTAAGCAACACCATTCAGGTAAATCAATTTTTATACAATTCACAATTAAACTACGGCCTCGCAGCCTTGGCCATTAATGCCCAGATTGTTGAAATACAACAGCAGGTTGTCAAGCAAGATGTGCGCTTTCAAATCGCCTCTGCCTACTTCAATGTGCAAGCAATCAACCAACAGCTCGCCTTTTTAGATAAAAACGTGGCCAACATGAACGCCCTCATAAAAAATATGGAGGTCTTGTTCGCCAACGGCATGGTAATTCCCACCGAGATTGACAAGTTGAAAATCAATAAAATCAACATTACCAATGGTATTTTTAAATTGGAAAACACCAGAAAACAACTCTTACAGTTGATAGGAATTCTCGTAGGTTTTGGAGAGGGCAAAGAAATTACCTTGGTAAAAGATGAGGCCATTACCAAGCCCATGCTGATTGAATATAACGAGGTTGTTCGTCCAGAAATTCAATTGTTAAGGGCGCAAAAGCAAATGAACATTGAAGAGTATAAAGGTACAAAAATGGCCTACTACCCCAATTTGTCTTTTTATTCAGCTTTAAATTACAACTACAACCTCAAGGGTAACTTCCGAACGGGAATTCCGTCGGCATTTCTCGGACTGCGTTTGGATTGGGAACTTTTTGACGGCAACGAAAAGAAAAATAAATTAAAGATGAACCTCATCACGAGAGAGAAATTGGAAAACCAAGAGCGTCTTGCGAGCCAACAATTAAACCTAGTGACGGACAATGCGAAGCGAGAAATTGCGGTTCAGACGGCTAACTTAGCCATGAATCAAGAACAATTAGTCCTTGCCGAACGCCTGAACGAAGTCAGTAAAAAACAATTTTCGGGAGGAACGATTAGTACCAATGAATTGCTTCAAGCGGAAACGAGCGTTCAGCAAGCGCAATCGAACATTGTAAGTTCCTATTTACAACTTCGCTTGGCGGAATTATCCTTTTTAAAATCAATTAGTCAATTAAAATAATCGCAATGAAAATTAGAAATTTTATCCTCGTATTGGTCATCATTGGTGGTTTACTTACTGTAACCGTTATAAAACTCTTAAACAATAAGAAATCGGTTGAGGAAAAGGTTTACATCCCTGACCTAAGCACCCCCGTTTTGGTAGATGTCGTTGGTCCAACGATTCGTACCTTTTCGGATGAATTTGCCTATCTAGGAACGTTTGACCCCTTCCGCCAAAACATCATTGGAGCGGAAGCCGGAGGTAAGGTTATAACCGTTACTTTCTCAGAAGGGGATCGCGTAGGTCAAGGATCCTTGTTGGCCAAATTAGACGATGAAAACATCAGGCTTCAAATGGAAGCCTTAGCGGTTGCCGTGGAGGGTCAAGTACAAGACGACAACCGTATAGGCATTTTAACCGAGCAGCAAGTGGTTCCTGCCATGCAGGCGGAAAAAACAAAACTGGCCCTTAAATCCAGTATGGTTCAGCGGAAACAATTGGAAAAACAACTCCGATCCACTGCCATTCACGCTCCTTTTCCAGGCGTTATCACGAAAAAGCTCATCGATCTTGGTTCCTTCGTTGGGCCGGGAACTCCAGTCGCTGAAATTACGGATATTTCGAATTTAAAATTGACCATTAATGTACCGGAACGCGACATTAACAAATTTAAGGTAAACCAAGCCATTACCGTAAAATTGGACGATTCCGAAGCAGAAATACCGGGAAAGGTGCGAAACATCGGAATTCAGGGTGATAAATCCCACAATTTCAAAGTTCAGATTGAAATAAAAAACACGGATTTAAAGATTAAAGCAGGGATGTATGGTACGGGCGTCTTACGAAACGAGTCCAAGGTTACCGCTTTAGCCATTCCCAGAAAAGCATTGGTGGGCTCGTTAAAGAACCCGCAAGTTTACGTTGTGAGGGGAGGAAAAGCACGCCTAATTTCTATTGGTGTAGGATTGGTTGAGGATGGATACATTGAGGTTAGAGAGGGACTCACCGAGAAAGACAAGGTGGTCGTTAAAGGACAAATTAACCTGAAGGATAACCAAAACATTAAAATCGACAAGAAATGACCCTCACTGAACTCTCCATAAAGCGTCCTTCCTTTATCATCGTATTGTTTACGATTCTCGTTGGAGGTGGTATGCTAGCTTATCGTGAACTCAGTTATGAATTAATGCCTGATTTCTCTCCGCCGGTATTAACCGTAACTACCACTTACCCAGGGGCCTCTCCAAGCACCGTTGAATCGCAAGTATCTAAACCAATGGAGGATGGACTCAGTGGTTTGGAAAACTTAACGGACGTTACTTCTTTCTCGATCGAGAACGCATCAATTATTTTACTTGAATTTAAAAACGAGGTCAACATCAACGACGTATTGCAAGATGCGCAGCGAAAGATAAATACCATAGACAATACGCTTCCTGAAAACGCTAGCAAACCTGTTTTAGCGAAAATCGAACCGAACGCAACACCCGTTCTTCAGGTAATGGCGACTGCCGATAAAATGGATGGTACGGCATTCATGACGCTCATGGATGAACAAATACTGCCCTTGATTAAACAAGTGAAGGGGGTTGCAGAAATTCAAGTAATTGGGGGCGAAAAGCGCGAAATTCGCGTCAATGCAGACAAGGAAAAATTAAAGGCCTACGGTTTGACCTTAGCCAATGTGAATCAAGCCCTTGCTTCTTCCAACGTTGAATTTCCTACCGGAAAAGTAAAAAACGAATCCGAACAGCTCACGGTACGATTGGCGGGAAAATTTAAAACCGTGAAGGACATCGAACAACTTATTCTGTTTTCGAATGGAACCTCTGTTGTACGGCTTGGGGACGTTGCTCGGGTGGAAGACGCCAATGTGGATCAAGTTTCGCTTTGTCGTTTGAACGGAAAAGAAGGTGTTGGTTTACGGGTTAAGAAACAAGGTGACGCCAATGCGGTGGATATGTCAAAGGATACCCGGGAGCGCTTGGCGGAAATTGAGAAGAAATACAAAGCATTGGGGTTAAAATTCACCGTTGCCACGGATACATCCAACGTAACCTTGGAATCGGTTAATGCGGTGCTACACGATTTAGAACTCGCTGTTTTTCTTGTGGCTATCGTGATGTTGCTATTTCTTCACACGCTTAGAAACGCGCTAATTGTTTTGGTAGCAATTCCAGCATCCTTGGTTTCCACTTTTATTGCCATGTATGCCTTAGGATACACCTTAAACCTCATGACTTTATTGGCTATGTCTCTGGTGATCGGTATTTTGGTGGATGATTCTATTGTGGTCTTGGAAAACATTTACCGCCATTTACAAATGGGTAAAAACCGAAGACAGGCTGCCTTGGATGGTAGGAACGAAATTGGGTTTACCGCCCTTGCGATTACCCTTGTGGATGTGGTGGTTTTTTCTCCCGTAGTATTCATCAACGGAGTAATTTCAGACATTTTGGAACAATTCTCTATTGTGGTTGTGATCTCGACGCTCATGTCCTTATTGGTTTGTTTTACGCTTACGCCATGGTTGGCTTCGCGATTAGCCAAAGAAATAAAATTAGAAGAGAAACGGGGACCATTTTACCGCTTTTTGTATTGGTTTGAACAACGCTTAAACCAATTTACCGAGGGTTATGTGAAAGTGGTGAACTTCAGTTTGAAGCATAAGGTACTCGCTACCCTGGCTATACTTGCCATTTTCATAGGAAGTTTTGGTTCCATGGCGCTGGGCATCGTAGGACAAGAATTTGTTTCACAAGGCGATCAGGGTAAGTTCATGCTAAAGCTAAAATTCGATAAGGGAACCCCCGTGGAGGAAAACAACCGAATAGCCTTTGAAATTGAGGAAATGCTGAGGGCCCAAAAAGACAAGGTCGACATTGTATTTTCTAATGTAGGGGGTCCAAGTTCGGGCATGGGAGCCCTATCCTTTGGGGTTGAAAACAAATCAGAAATCACGGTAAAATTAAAACCGGGAATTCAGGAGAAAATTCCTACGATTAAGTACATGACGGAAATTCGGAAAAAGATAGAAAATACCTATCCCGGGGTGGAAGTTCGTGCGCTAAACATTGGAATGATTGAATCCGAAGAAGCTCCCGTGGAAATTTTCCTTTCCTCGGACAATAACGAGCTTTTAATCCGTGAGGCGCGGCGGCTAAAACAGTACATGGATGGATTAAAAGGAGCGAAGGATGCGTATATTTCTACCGACGATATCACCCCTGAGATTCGCATAGAATTGGATCGGAACAAAATGGGACAATTGGGCATTCCCATTGCTTCATTGGGCATGGATTTACAAAATGCGTTAACGGGTAATAGCGACGTTAAATACAACGATAAAGGAAACGAATTCGGAATTCGCGTCATGTTGGACCGTTATGACCGAAAAAGCATGGAGGACATCACGGGGATGACGGTAACGGCCATGGACGGAAAAAAAGTCAACCTTACTGAAATCGCGAAGGTAACGGTGGAAAATGGCAACGGTTCGTTGGAACGAAAAAACCGGGCCAACAACACTACCGTTCGATGCTGGGTTTTGGGAAGAGCCGCAGGAAACGTTGCACAAGATATAGAAGCGTATTTAAAGGCAAAGCCCCTGGATAACCAGGTCAAATTGAAATGGGGAGGTGAGGTAAAGCGACAAAAAGAATCCATGGGAGCATTGGGAACAGCGATGGGGATCGGGGTTATATTGGTTTACTTAATCATGGTAGTCTTGTATAACAATTTTATTTACCCCTTTGTGGTATTGTTTTCCATTTTGGTTTCTCTGGTAGGCGCTTTATTGGCCTTAAACCTTTCCTCGTCCAACATGGGGATTTTCACCATGCTTGGTGTCTTAATGTTACTGGGGTTAGTCGCTAAAAATGCCATTCTT
>CAIJTF010000003.1 GCA_903823565.1 uncultured Flavobacteriales bacterium | reverse complement strand
GAGCCTCAAGGTCCAATTTTCCTGTTGCACGCGTGAAACGCTTTAATCCGCTGGGACACTCAGGGCAGGCAAGGTTACACGCCGTAGTCGGTTCTATGCTCACATGCATGGGCATTCCAAAATGCAGATTTTTCTTAAAAAAGCGAGAAAGGAGGAAACTTAGGCCTAGGTACAGGGCATTTAAGCCGCGTTGAATCGTAAAGTAGCGCAATAGGGTTAGGTTCGTTTTCATCCGTTGCACGAAGGTACATATTGTAAGAAGAAATTGTCAAATTTTAATCCCAACGGAGGGATAAAGATATATCTTTGTACTACATTGTGCCATGCAAGTTATTTTACAACACGCAGAAATCCATCAGAAAATCACCCGGTTAGCCTACCAGTTGATGGAGCAATGCACGGATCAAACCCATATTTATATTGGCGGAATTCAAGGCAATGGATATACCCTTGCCAATGAATTGAAACAAATAATCGATGCCAACGGATGGCTAACGTCAACCCTTTTTGAAATCGATTTAGATAAAGAAGAACCGTGGAGTAGACCCATTACGTTATCCATTCCTGAAGAGGACTTAAAGCATGGGTATATCATATTGGTTGACGATGTGATAAATTCCGGAAAAACCATGCAGTATGCGTTAATGAATTTTCTTAAACAAGCAACGAACTCCATTAAAACCTTGGTCCTTGTCGATCGAATGCACCGCCGCTTTCCAATCAAAGCAGATTTTGTGGGCATGTCGCTTTCTACCACCCTTAAAAATCGGGTTGAGGTTGACTTTTCCGCGAACGAACACCTGGCATACTTAATATGAAAAGGACTACCGAAAGTGACTCGTTGTACGATCAGCTTGAAAACATGGATGTTCGGTCTTTGTTGGAAAATATAAACCGAGAAGATGCCAAGGTGGCCCTTGCCGTTCAATCGGTCTTACCGTCATTGGAACACTTTATTGAAGCTTCTTATCTTCGAATGAAGCAAGGAGGACGGCTGTTTTATATCGGAGCTGGCACCAGTGGGAGACTGGGAATTGTTGATGCCAGCGAATGCCCACCTACCTTCGGTGTTCCCCACGGTTTGGTTATCGGCATTATTGCCGGTGGCGATTCCGCCATTCGGAAAGCCGTAGAATTTGCAGAAGACGACACCGAGCAGGGATGGGCTGATCTTATGGAGCATCAAATCAACGCAAACGATACGCTGGTCGGAATTGCAGCATCAGGAACTACCCCCTATGTCCTTGGTGCCATAAATATGGCGAGAAAGGAAGGAATTCTTACTGCAGGCATTACATGCAATCCTGGCGCCCCTCTAGCAGAAGCTGCAGAACATTCCTTGGTCGTTGAAGTAGGCCCTGAATTTGTCACGGGTAGTACCCGTATGAAATCGGGTACCGCACAAAAATTGGTGTTGAATATGATTTCTACCGCACTTATGATCAAATTAGGCCATGTGAAAGGAAATAAAATGGTCGATATGCAATTAAGCAACGAAAAGTTAATTGATCGCGCAATTCGAATGATTCAAAACGAAATTCCTGTAAGTCCAGAAGAGGCTAAATCCCTCCTTGAGCAAAAGGGTTCCGTGCGCAAAGCCATCACCTTTTATTTATCTACGAAGGCATGAGTTTCGATCCAAACGGCGTGGGCGTTGCAAACGGGAATATTTTTGGATTCCCCGTAGAGGAAGCGTCCGCAGATATCGTAATAATACCTATTCCTTGGGATGTAACTGCCTCCTATAAAAAAGGAACCAGTGCAGGCCCAAATGCGATTTTAAATGCTTCAACACAATTGGATTTTTTTCATCCAAAGGTTTCCAAAGCGTATGAAACCAAAGTTTTCATGACGCCCATTTCGGAAGAATGGATGGCGATTAACGATCGCTTAAATATGGAGGCTGCTCCGTATTTTTCTGCCTTAGAAACGGAGGGTGAAGAAAAGGCTTCAGCAGATTATATTCAAGTCATTAATACCATTAATGATGCACAACATGCCTTGTCTAGTAACCTTGAAGAGCGCACGCTTTCTTTGATAAATTCAGGGAAAATTTGTGGCGTTCTTGGCGGGGAACATTCTACGCCTCTCGGTTTAATTAAGGCACTTGATAAAACCTACGGTTCCTTCTCCGTTTTACAAATTGATGCCCATGCCGATTTGAGAAACGCGTACGAGGGTTTCACTCAATCCCATGCCAGCATAATGTTCAATGTTTTGCGTGAATGTCGCGGAGTTGAGCATTTGGTTCAAGTCGGAATCAGAGATTTGTCGGAAGAAGAATTTCAATTAACTCAGCACGACGCGAGAATAAGATCATTTTTTGACTGGGAATTAAATGAGGCTCGGTTTTTAGGTAAATCGTGGGACGATCAATGCCAAGAGATAATAAATGCGCTAACTGAAAACGTTTACATTTCTTTCGATATCGATGGTTTGCGTCCAGAACTTTGCCCTAATACAGGGACCCCAGTTCCCGGTGGTTTTAGCCTCGAGGAAGTGGCGTATTTGCTTTTCAAGGTTGTGGGTTCAGGCAAGAAAATTATTGGATTTGATTTAAACGAAGTGGCTCCAGGACCCTCTGGCGATTGGGATGCTAATGTGGGGGCACGAGCCCTATGGGAGTTAATTAATACTGCAGAACTAAGTAGACGTCAACATGCTGGATAGATTGAAATATAACTTTTGGCTCATTGTATTCATCGGGAACACCTTGGTGTTTTTATATTTTTTATACTTATCGTTCTCCTTTACAAGCGTGTACTCATTTCGATGGGTCTTTTTTATGTCGGTCCCCTTTTTCACGAGTGGGATTCATTTGCTAATAAAAGCACGTTCGGCTGCAGCAGAATGGTTATCCATTATTAATTTTCTCCTTACTGCAACGTTGGCAATCTACTACAACGCCAATCCAAGCCTATTGGAAGCGACCTGGATTTTCTATACCTCTCCTATCTTTAATCAACTTTTCATCAATGCGTTCGATGTGATTTGGAGTAATAAATACCGCTTCCGCATCCTAGGTGTTAGCCTTACTAGCCTGCTGTACGTTTTTACGATGGTATCCATTTTCAGCCATTTTCAAGCCTTTGACTCGTGGGTGTTACCCTTGACAGGGGTATGTGCTCTAGGTCTAACGATTTTAATTCTTTTGCCCCAAAAAAAGCAGGTGACGTTTGATCTCAATATCGACCAAACCCCATCAGACGAGGACGAAAATAATCCGAATCCTCAATCCAATCAGTCGTAATTCCTCTACTTGAGCTCGAATGGATCATTTGAAGGGGTTTTCCTCGCTCATTGATGAGTATTCCAACGTGGGAAACCACACCTTCCGTCCCGAAGAACACTAAATCTCCAATTTGTGCTTCCGCTCTTTCAATGCGCGTTGATTGATTAAACTGATCTATGGAACGGCGTGGTAGCTTTTTGTTCGAAGCCTTCAAAAACACATAGGAAGTAAATCCACTGCAATCGAAGCCATCTGGCGTTGTACCGCCATACTGGTAAGGAATGTTCTCCAAAGTGAAAGCAAAAGAAATGAGATTTACATGACTCGTTAATGCGGGATCCTTGGAGGGGGTCCATGATTTCTTGAGGCCCTCCTGTGATTTATCGGATGTCTTTCCATTTGATTGAACCAAGGACAATACCTTCGTGTGATAGGATTCGACCAATGATTTCAAAGCACTGTTTCCGGAAAATACGCCATCTTCCAAGGCGGCTTTTAAGCGATTGGTGTACACAAGAACTTCCTCCCGATGAGCAACTAAGAGTGACTGTCCTTGGGACGAACCAAGAAGCGATAGCAACACCTTGAATGGTTCTTCTACCGCTTGAACGGTTTGGTTTTTATAGGCCGATTTTAAACCGCGTTGCAGCCATGCTAAGGACTTATAGTATTCGATCAAAGGCGATGCAAAACGAGCATCTTGGGACCAACGGTTGGCTTTTCTCCATACCATGCCGTAATGGCCTTGATCGTATAATTGTTCCAATTGGTCTGCTTTGGGATTTTGCGTCCAACCAAAATGGAAAAGGAAGACGAAAAGAACAGCAAAAATAGCCTTAGTTTGAAAAAACTTTACCATTGGAGAGGACTAGATGGGAATTGTTGAACAATTTTACCAAAACCGAGTTGCCATAGAGAAAAAATTCGGAGTCTGGCATCATCGTAATTTCATGGTTAAAGCCATTAACCATAGCAGAAACCCCTCCTACCACGTTTCGATAGGCAATGGTGTTGTTTTTAATTTCCCACCTTTCTGGAATATAATTACAGACTTGCTTTTTTTCGTCGTTGACATACGTGAAAAAATAGCTGTTTTCTCCCCAAACAACGATATCGTCTTTCACCTCCCAAAACGAAGGCAAAAAATTAGTCAGCAAGGTCTTGACCCCATTCTTATACAACCATAAGTTCGCGTTCAAATCCTCATAGACTATAAAGCCCCTTCCCGCTTTGTATTTTCTCATGAATTGCCCTTCCACATCGGAAAATTGGCCATTTTCATATACCACGAACGTTTGCGTAGTAGGATCATTGAAACAAAGAATTTGGGTACCTATTTGAAAATCAATGTGCCCATTCCATGCGCATATTTCCTGAGTATTACCGTCATGAAAAACCTTGTATAGGTTACCGTTATCCTTAAAAACAATCATATCCTCTCCTATCGATGCAGGTATCGTAACCTCCCCGATGATTGTGGCTAACGTTTCCGTTTGCTTTTTCCAGTATACATTCAAGGTATTGAAGCGCGTATCGTCGTATACGATTAGGGAATCCTTTACTACGAATTTACGACCGAAATAGGTCAAGGTTTGAAGCCTACCATTATCCCACATGTTCAGGGTTGGACCGATCATATATCCCATTAAGTGGTCGGATACTTGGTAGCTTACATTAAGATTCGTAATGTCTTTACGCTGCTTACCGTCATAAACACGCAAGTTCCCACGCGTATCGAGGTATGCCACGAGTTCATCCCCGGCTTTAAACGATTTTATAGGTTGTATTTCAATCACTTTAAACCCTCCGTCTTCAAACGATTGAAAGAAATTATTGAAATCTAAAAAAGGAATAACGGTTTGAGCGTTTAGCGGCAGGATTCCGATGGTAATTAGAAAAAGAAGTAGGAATCGCCCTTTAGACATGAACCAAAGGTAGTCAATTTTTATACCAATTGATAGGATTTTATGAACAATAGCTACGCAAAGAAAAATGGAAAGCGACTTTGTTGTATTTTAGCATCTCAATTTACAAACATGAAAAAAATCACGCTGCTAACCTGCCTACTTTTTTCAGGCTTTTTCGGCTTTGGGCAATCCAAAATTACTTTTATTGAATACGATTTACCCAATGGGATTCACGTAATTCTGCACGAGGAACATAACACACCGATCGTGGCGGTCTCGGTGCTTTACCATGTTGGTTCGAAGAACGAAAACCCAGAACGTACAGGATTCGCTCATTTTTTTGAACACTTGCTATTCGAAGGATCACAGAACATTGGCAGAGGTGAGTATTCAAAATTAGTGGAAAAAAATGGGGGTGCACTCAACGCTAACACCTCACAAGATCGAACCTACTATTATGAAATCTTACCCTCGAATCAACTCGAACTTGGCTTGTGGTTAGAAAGCGAGCGTATGCTTCATGCCAAAGTGGAAACGGTTGGTATAGAAACCCAGCGCAGTGTGGTTAAAGAAGAAAAAAGACAGCGCGTTGACAACCAACCCTACGGCGGTTTTATTTCGGAAATGTTCAAACGCGCCTTCCCTACCCATCCCTACCGATGGGTTCCCATTGGTTCCATGGAACATTTAGATGCTGCACAAGAGGCTGACTATGTTCAATTTTATCAGGACTATTACGTCCCTTGCAATGCTACCCTTTCTATTGCGGGAGACATTCCCTTGGACCAAACAAAGCAATGGATAGAAAAGTATTTTGGATCTATTCCTGCAGGACAAGCGCTTAATTTGTATCGGGACTTAGTGGCCTTACCAGAGGCTAAGTTTCAATCAAAATATGGAATAGAAAAAGGGAAATTCGACGCAAAATACCTATCCAAAACAAAAGACAAACAAGCGCTTGCTTTGATCAATAAAATGCAATCTACGCCAATTGTCGTGAAAAGGACCACTAAAGATGACCAGCCCATCATGGGGGTTGTTAAAGACACCGTTTACGATAACATTCAGTTACCGGCAATTTTTATGGGGTACAAAATACCGAACCAACAACACCCCGATAGCTATGCCTTGGAATTTATGAACGAGGTGCTTTCTGGTAGCAATAGCTCCCATATGAATAAGAGCTTAATTGAACGCAAACAAATTGCTACCTACGCCGGTTCATTCAATTATGGATTGGAAGATGGTGGAATGAATATTTTTCTTGCTTTGGCGAAAGAAGGTGTTGAACTTTCAACCATCATGAGCGCCTTGGACGAAGAAATTCGGGTGATAAAGGAACAATTAATCAGCGAAGAAGAATATCAATCGGTACTCAATAAATTTGAAAAGCAAGTTATCGAATCGAATGCTTCCGTTGCAGGAATCGCTGAGAGCCTTGCCGATAACCATGTATACTTTGGGTCGGCGAATCGCACCAACGAGATGCTCGCTTTGTATCGAAAGGTTACTCGAGAAGACATCCTTCGCGTTGCGAATGCTTACTTAACCGACAACGCCCGTGTCATTCTATATTATTTACCCAAACAAAAATAAGTCATGAGAACCCTAATTGCCTTAAGCCTTCTGTTTAGCTTATCTATTCTCCGTGCCCAAGTGGACCGATCCATTATGCCAAAGCCAGCTACTCCGGCTCAAATCCAACTTCCCGAAACGGAAATGTGGCGAACGAAGAATGGAATGATCGTTATCCTATCCGAAAACCATAAACTTCCTAAAGTTTCGTTCGACCTTACCTTGGGGTATAACCCAGGATTGGAAGGGGCCAAAGCGGGTATCAACGAACTTACCGGTTCGTTAATTATGTCCGGAACAAAAAGCAGATCCAAAGACCAATTGGACAAAGAAATTGATTTCATAGGAGCCTCATTGTCAGCAAGCGCAACCAATATCTCGCTATCGACCCTTACAAAACACCTCGACAAGGGTCTTGCTCTTATGTCGGACCTTACCATGAATGCTTCCTTTCCAGAATCAGAATTTAAACGGGTCGTTGACCAATTTAAATCGGGTTTGGTTTCCCTGAAATCAGAAGGCGGAGCCATGGCTAACAATGCCACCGTTAAAGTAAATTTCCCGAATCATCCATACGGAGAGGTAACGACCTTCACGTCTTTGGCAGCCATTAGTTTAGCCGATGTCCAATTGTATTACAAGGAGAATTTCACGCCGCAAGGTGCTTTTTTGGTTATTGTTGGAGACATTAACCGCACCCAGGCCGAAAAATATATTGATACCTATTTTGGTTCGTGGACTGGAGGTGTTCCAAGCCAACCGCAATTTACTGATCCTCAGAAAAGCGATGGAAACCAGGTATACTTCGTAAACAAGCCCGGGGCCGTTCAATCGGTTATTCATGTTACCTTTCCCCTATCCATGCGCATGGGTAATCCTGATATGCTGAAAATGTCGGTATTGAATGATGTATTCGGTGGTAGTGGGTTTGGTACACGTTTGATGCAAAACTTACGGGAGGACAAGGCCTTTACCTATGGTTGTTATTCGGGTCTAAACACCCAAAACAATGGAGGTTGGATTACGGTCAGTGGGAACTTTAGAAACGACGTCACGGATTCTGCCATACGGGAAATCGTTAACGAATTGAATCGTTTAGTGGCGGAAGAAATTAAATCTGAGGAGTTGGAATTAACCAAAGCAGTAAAGAATGGTAGCTTTGCGCGTTCTTTAGAGCGTCCTCAAACCATCGCTCGTTTTGCCTACAATATTCAAAAATACGGAATGCCCAATGACTACTATAAAACGTATTTAAAGCAGTTGAACGACATCACTACGGAAGACCTAAAAAAGATTTCACAAACCTACTTAAAACCCAATAACTTCAACATCATTGTCGTTGGAAATGAGTCCGTGTTGGATAAAATTGCAGCCTTTGATTCGGATGGAAATGTGGTGAAATTGGATGAATTTGGTGATGTTAAAATGGACAAAAAACCTTCTGACTTAAGCTTGGATGCCTTGCTGACGCAAATCGTATTAAACACTACAGGCACGGGCAACCTTGAAGCGGCCAAGAAAAAAATAAGCAAGGTAAAAACCTTGGTTCAAAAATCCAGCATGACCACCGAACAGATTCCTTTTCCGCTTCAAAACGTTAGCATTTACACCAATAAGGGCATCAAAGCCGAGAAAGTAGAGGTTCAAGGAAATGTTGCCCAAAAGCAATATTTCAATGGAAAAGAGGGCTATCAATTTTCCATGCAGACGGGTAAAAAATCCCTTTCAGCGATTGAAATAGAAATGGAATCCACCGAGATGGGGGTTGTTCCTGAATTGCTATGGTTGACTTCGGTTAAAAAACCGGAATTGCGAGGAATTGAAATGGAAAATGGCGCCTATTACTATGTTCTTAAATTCACCTTTGGTAGCGAGGCAGAAGTCTATTATTATTACGAAAAAAATTCCCTTCAAAAAGCAAAAACGGTACGTGTAATGAATAAGGATGGTGAGTCTCAAACCGCGATAACAACCTATTCGGATTTCAAAGAAGTAAACGGCATCAAATTTCCGCACAAGAGCATTGCTAACCTGGGGCCGCTTACCCTGAACATCACGGTAGATACCCTTACCATCAACGGTAAAGTAGACCTCAAGGAATTCGAACAAAAAGACTAAGCAGGGTTTATGAAGTGGGGTATATTGCTTTCCCTTTTGCTCCTAATCAGGCCATGGACTAGTGGTCAATTACTCTATGAAATTAAGAGCAAGGATGGTTTAAAAACATCCTATCTATTCGGGACCATTCATTTAATACCTGAAGATCAGTTCATCCTGTCCACTACCCTAAAAAAGGCGTTCGAAAGTTCCCGCACCTTGGCGATGGAGGTCGATTTAAATATGGACCTTGCCACGAAAGTAGCCTTAGCCAAAGAAACCATGTTACCGGACGGGCAAACCTTAAAGGATATAACCACCCCAGAGCAGTATCAAACCATTTACAGCTATTGGGAAAAACACCATGGAAAAAATAAACGGAAATTTAATCGGTATTCCCGGCTAAAACCCTTCTTTTTTTCCAGTTTGTTATTGCAAGAGGATATGAAACATTCTAAATCCTATGAAATAGAATGGAATAAATTGGCGCATAAGCAAGAAAAAAAAACGATGGGCTTGGAATCGGTGCATGTTCAAATGCAAACCATCAATACTGTTTCCCTACCAGACCAAGTTAAAATGTTACTGGACGGATTAAACAATACGCAAGAATATGACAGTATGCTGTCGCATTATCTTAGCGAAGACCTCGCCGCTTTGTACCAAGATATTCTGAAGGAGTCCGAAGGCTTTCCTAATTTCCTCGAGAATTTTTTAAACAAACGAAACCGTCAATGGATCCCAATTCTGGAAAAACAACTTGAAAAAGAGGCTACGTTTATTGCCGTTGGCGCAGGTCATTTACCCGGTGAGCAAGGTGTAAT
>CAIJTF010000002.1 GCA_903823565.1 uncultured Flavobacteriales bacterium | reverse complement strand
TGAACGGGTGTTATTGGTTCGTTATGAGGACTTAGTTACCAACTGTGACACCGAGTGGAATCGAATTCTCGATTTCTTGGGTCTTGATCCCTTTCCCAATTATAAAGCAGCCTTGGTTCCTTACCAGCGAGCCTACGAAGCAGAGGTACGAAATCGGTTTCCGCGGGCTAAACGAATGATCAAACGGTTTGGCGATTTATCCAAACCGATAAACGCGGAAGCAACAGAACGATGGCGAGAAGGGCTAACGCGAAACGAAATCGAAAAATGCGAGGCGCTTGCAGGAAAAAGGGGCCTGCGTTATGGTTATATCCCTAGCCTTTCAATTTTACCCTACCGTCGATTAATTTATCAGGGAATGGCCGTTGGATTTCGTTTAAAGGTACATTTCACAGCGGTAAAGGACTTTCTTTTTCATAGGCTCCCCATTGGGGTAAAGGTTTGGTATTTTGAACGCTGGGTCGAACGAATAGATGCAAAACGGAGGCGCGATGTGGAGTTCTGAAGAAATTGATGCCCTTCCCGTACATTTTATTTTTTGCACCGAACGAACCGGGTCATCGTTACTCACGGCAATGCTGAATATGCACCCTGAAGTACTTGTGGCCTCCGAGGAACCATTTGCCTTGTATTTTTACAGACGCTATGGTAAGAAAATTCGGTGGACAGAAAAGGAAATAACCTTATTTACCGAACAATTCGCACGCTTATTCGAAAAAAATTTCAACTTGTATTTTGATTCGAAAGAGGCACTAAAGGCGGAGCTGATGCATCATGCGAAGGCGCTAAGCTACGACCGATTGATAAAGTTGTGTTATCTTCATTTTTACGATTCGAGATGCAAAGAGAAAGGGGGAATTCGCGTGCTAATCGACAAACAAATGAAATACGTTTTTCATCAGTCATTTATTGAAAATACCTTTCCCGATGCAAAAATTATCGTACTTACCCGCGACGTAATTCCCAATGTAAAGGCAAAGCACCGAAGACGCATCGATTATTTCAGCCATCCATTGTATTTGGCCCACCTGTGGAAAAATACCTACCGTCGCTGTCTGCGATTTAAATCGATTACCCTAATCTCCTTCGAGGATTTAATAGACCAACCGGAAGAAGTGCTCGCCACTTTAAATCGAGCGTTAGACGTCCCATACCATGAGGGTCAATTGGAATATTCGGCGGGATTTAATGCCTTGCTTAAGGCAAGAGAGGAACGACTTTCTAAGGAATTCATCGCTAAATTGAAAGATTTTCATCGAGGCTTACTTAAGGAACCCCTTCAAGGTTCTGAAACGATTTTGAACGGGAAGCAAGAACGCCTTATTTTGCACAAAACGTATGAAATTCGTCAACAGTTGGGTTATGAGGCTAAAGTGCTGCCCTCCGCCTTCGGGTTTACGGATCATTTCCGTTGGTACTTTTATGGGATGTTGGCTACCCTTGGTCGCACAGGGTTGTGGAAAACCTACGCTTGCATTCCGCTTTGGTTAAAACTTCTCATCCGAAGAAAAAAGGAATCAGCATAAAAAACAGTATATTCGGGAAAACAACAAACTATGAAAACCTATTTAAGCCTATCCAGCCTTTAAATTTTATTTTTTTTGTTTCCCTATTCTGGACAAGAGGAACCCACAACCTTAACAAAATGCGTTAAAATCGTCTGTAAACAATCCACCTACGTCACCTCCATAACAGGAACTAATGACGCGGACATAGTGCGTCAAATCAAGGAACGTTTTCCCAATTGCTCCTTCGAATTTCTACCGAAATCGAAATGCAAAAATTAAACGATTTTCCGATATTTTATGCGTTTAGGGCCTGAATCCCCGAGGCGTTTCTTGCGGTTTTCCTCATAGTCGGAATAGGATCCCTCAAACCAATACACCTTAGATTCTCCTTCGAAGGCTAAGATATGGGTACAAATACGATCCAAAAACCATCGGTCGTGCGAAATAACGACAGCGCAACCTGCAAAACGTTCAATCCCTTCCTCCAAAGCACGCAGGGTATTCACGTCGATGTCGTTGGTCGGTTCATCCAATAAAAGCACGTTGGCTTCAATCATCAGGGTCATCGCAAGATGAAGTCGGTTACGCTCCCCGCCTGAAAGGACGCCCACTTTTTTATTTTGATCGGAGCCGTTAAAATTAAACTTAGACAGGTAGGCACGTGAATTAATTTTCTGGTTCCCAATTTCTATGAATTCTAAACCGTTGGATACTACATCGAAAACGGTCTTATTGGGATCCATGGCTTTATGGTTTTGGTCTACGTACCCAAGTTTAACCGTTTCACCGACCTGAAAGGTGCCATTATCGGGCTGAAGCTCTTCCATAATCATTTTGAAAAGGGTAGTTTTTCCCGCTCCGTTCGGACCAATAATTCCAACAATTCCTGCAGGTGGAAGGGAAAAATTTAAATCGACATACAGTAATTTCTCACCAAAACTTTTGGCTACGTTTTTCGCCTCGATAACGTTGGTACCCAATCTCGGACCATTCGGAATAGGGATTTCCAAAGTTGCTTCTTTCTCTCTTCCGTCCTCGGCCAACATTTTTTCATAGTTCTGCAACCTGGCCTTGGATTTTGCCTGTCTGGCCTTGGGATTCATCCTTACCCACTCCAGCTCTTGGGCAAGCATTCGCTGGCGTTTGGATTCGGTCTTTTCTTCCTCTTTCAGGCGTTTTCCTTTTTGTTCCAACCAAGACGAGTAATTTCCTTTCCAAGGAATGCCCTCTCCCCGATCCAATTCGAGGATCCAACCCGCTACGTTGTCCAAGAAATACCGGTCGTGGGTCACGGCAATTACGGTACCCTTGTATTGCTGCAAATGTTGTTCAAGCCAATCGATTGATTCCGCATCCAAGTGGTTTGTGGGTTCATCCAAAAGCAAAACGTCAGGATTTTGGAGCAAAAGACGGCAAAGGGCCACCCTCCTCTTCTCTCCCCCAGAAAGGGATTCAATGGATTGATCGTCTGGTGGACATCGAAGGGCGTCCATTGCTCTTTCAATTTTATTATCCAATTCCCACGCATCTAAGGCATCGATTTTATCTTGAACTTCCCCTTGACGAGCGATGAGCTTATCCATTTTATCGGGATCGTTCATCACCTCTTCATCCATGAAAGCATTGTTGATATCCTCGTACTCTTTTAGTACATCCACCGTTTCCTGCGCTCCTTCCAACACAATTTCCTTAACCGTTTTCTTTGGGTCGAGCTCGGGTTCTTGAGGCAGGTACCCTACGCTGTAGCCCGGGGAAAAAACCACATCGCCTTGATAGGATTGATCCAAACCGGCAATGATTTTCATAACGGTTGATTTTCCGGAACCGTTGAGCCCAATGATTCCGATTTTGGCTCCATAAAAGAAGCTCAAATAAATGTTCTTAATAATCTGTTTTCCTTGCGGGGTGGCTTTCGAAACCCCCACCATAGAGAAAATTATTTTTTTATCGTCGGACATAACTTTTTAATGATAAATTTTATTTTTTCGTATTCCCCATTTTGCTAGCCGGTACCCTAAACTAACACCCACTACTCCTAGACCGTATTTCACGGAGCGCGAAAAATTAATGGAAGAAGCTTCTTCAAAATACTTAGTAGGACAGGTTACCTCACCAATTTCAAAACCCGCGTAAAAAATTTGAGCAAGCATTTGGTTATCAAATACAAAGTCATCGGAATTCTTTTCGATGTTAATGCGATCAAATACAGCTTTCGAGAAAGCGCGATATCCTGAATGGTATTCGGATAGTTTTTGGCCCATAAGAATGTTTTGTCCCAAGGTTAAAAACCGGTTTGCAATGTATTTGTACAAGGGCATTCCACCTTTCAATGCGCCTTTTCCAAGAATCCGCGACCCCATTACGACTGGATATACATCGTAGGCAATTATCGATGCCATGGCGTGGATTAATTTCGGAGTATATTGATAATCGGGATGCAACATAATGATAATATCCGCTTGAAGTTCAAGGGCTTTTTGATAGCAGGACTTTTGATTGCCACCGTAGCCTCGGTTAACTTCGTGTCGAATAACGTGGGTAATTCCCAAGGAGGAAGCGAGGCTTGATGTTGCGTCTTTGCTGGCATCATCCACCAACACCACTTCATCCACGATATCAAAGGGAATTTCTTGATAGGTCATGGCCAAGGTATCCGCCGCATTGTAAGCAGGAAGCACGATTACGATCTTTTTTCCATTGAGCATGGTGCAAAAGTACGGAGAAATAAAAAATTCGTTGAAAAAGTGTTCAAAACCTTTAAAATATGTCCCTTTTTACAAGGCTTTCAGGTGCGAATAAAAAGTAAATTTGCACCATAAATTGGCATCTTGTGGAGCTCAAAGAAAAAGTCAAAAATATTTTCTCAGCCTATTTGGAACAGAACGGTCACCGAAAAACCCCTGAACGTTTTGCCATACTCGATGAAATTTATGGAATGGAGGGACACTTTGATATTGAACAACTCTACCTTCTTATGAAATCCGATAATTATCGGGTTTCAAGGGCCACCCTCTACAATACCATTGATTTGCTTTTGGCTTGCAACCTTGTTCGAAAGCATCAATTTGGAAAAAACATGGCGCAATTCGAAAAAGCCCATGGTTCAAAACAACACGATCACGTTATTCTAACCGATACTGGAGAAGTTATAGAATTTTGTGATCCACGAATTCAACAAATTAAATCGACCATTGAAGAGCTTTTTGGTGTTGAAATCCAACATCATTCGCTTTATTTTTATGGAATTAAACAAACATCATCATGATTGACTATTTCATTACGAATGGCCAGACAACTTGCATCACCCTCAGTGGAAGACTGCTATCGGATGCGGACTTAAGTTCCGTATCAAAGGAAATTGAAAAGTTATCGAATTGGAAAATCGTTTTAGACTTGAAAGATTTAAGTTACATCAATTCGAGCGGAATTGCTTTTCTCATTCGTATTTTGACCCGATCACGGGTAAACGGTGGAGATGCCGTAATTTGTCAAGTAAACGAAAACTTACAGAAGCTATTTGATATCACTAAAATGGGCGAAGTTTTCTCCATATATAACACCATGGAAGCAGCTGAGAACCATTTCAATCAAGAACCATGAACGTAGATGTATTGTTGGGGCTCCAGTGGGGAGACGAAGGAAAAGGAAAGGTGGTAGATGTATTAGCACCTTCCTACCGTTATATTGCTCGATTTCAGGGCGGACCAAACGCAGGGCACACCTTAGAGTTTGAGGGTATAAAACACGTATTGCACACCATTCCTTCTGGAATTTTCCGTCCTGATGTGGTAAACATCATCGGCAACGGTGTGGTAATCGATCCCATCGTGTTTCATGCCGAACTTGAAAAATTAAAACCCTATCAGATTGCATTCGAAAAGCGTCTATTGGTGTCTAAAAAGGCCCATTTGATTTTGCCGACTCACCGATTGCTCGATGCCGCTTCTGAGCAGGCAAAAGGGCTCAATAAAATTGGATCTACGTTAAAAGGTATTGGTCCTACGTACATGGACAAAACCGGAAGGAATGGCCTTCGTGTCGGGGATTTGTTTTCCCCTTCGTTTCAATCCCTTTACGATGATTTAAAAGAAAAGCATTTAGATATTCTCTCCCGCTACGAAGATTTTCAGTACGACTTAGCTCCTATGGAAAAAGAATGGTTCGAGAAAGTCGAAGGATTAAAGGCGCTAACGTGCATCGACAGCGAGCATTATCTGTACGACCAACGAAAAGCAGGTAATGCCATCCTGGCAGAGGGCGCTCAGGGAACAATGCTGGACATCGACTTTGGGACTTACCCTTTTGTTACCTCCTCGAATACGGTCACTGCCGGAACGTGTACCGGACTGGGAATTCCTCCCTCAGCCATTGGTAAGGTTATTGGGATTTTCAAAGCGTATTGTACTCGGGTAGGTTCAGGTCCTTTCCCTACCGAACTAAACGATGAAATTGGCGCCCAAATTCGGGAAGAGGGTCGCGAGTTTGGTGCCACCACGGGACGCGCTCGGCGCTGTGGTTGGTTGGATTTAGTGCAGCTTAAATATGCCATAATGGTTAATGGCGTGACCGAATTGTGCATGATGAAAGCGGATGTATTGAGCATCTTTTCCGACATTTACCTCTGTGAATCCTACGAAATTGACGGCAAATCTGTGGATCGTTTTCCTTACGACATTAACAAAGCGGAAATAAAACCAAAATGGACGCACTTCAAAGGGTGGAAATCGGATTTAACCTCCTTAACGCGGTATGAGGATTCCCCTGAGGCCTTGAAAGATTATGTGCGTTATTTAGAGAAGGTACTCGAAATTCCCATTACCATGGTTTCTGTTGGTCCAGACCGTGCGCAAACCTTGCTTAAATAACGTTCCATTAGTAATGCGCCCATCGCAGTTATTTGTTTTTGGTTTTTTTTTCTTCCCGCTATATCTCTTCGGGCAGGGCCAGTTGGTTTTGCTTCCAGGATCTGAAAAAATATACTACAACAAAAGAACCCAAACGCATCGCTTAGTAGGCACGGTCAATTTCACATACCAAGGCAATACCATGTATTGTGACTCTGCCCATTACCGTGAATATCAAAAGGTAGTCTGGGCCTATGGCCGCGTTCATATTGCTAAAGACGATATTCATATTTATTGCGATTCCTTGAAATATACGGGAGCCACCCGGACTGCACAGTTGTGGGGGAACGTCCGAATTCGAGACAATACCTACAAATTTGCATCAGATTCGGTAGAATACAACGCCAATACTGGGAAAGCAATTTACCGCCGTAACGGACGAATCGAAAACAGCGTTAACAATGAAATTATCACGAGCCGTATCGGATATTTTTATCCATCAACGGGCAGTTATTTCTTCAGTGGAAACGTGGTATATCAGAAGAATAGTCTTCGCATGACAACGGACACCTTACAATTTGCCTACGAAAAACAGACAACCTATTTCCACGGGCCAACCACCATCAAAAACGACAGCATAGAAGCCTATTGTGGAGGAGGGTATTATCTGGTGAATAAAAACGAAGGGCAATTGAGAAAAAATGTACGAATTTATCAAACGGAACGAACGATACTTTGCGACACCGCTTATTACAAAGAAAGGAACCAAGAATTTACCGCCAAAGGGCATGTATGGATTGATGAAAAAAACGAACATTTACAACTCACAGGAGATTATTTTAATACCCGCAACGATAAACCACAAAGCCTTTTGAAAGGAAATGCCATGGTTATAGAATCCCGACAAAAGGATTCTCTATTTATACAAGCTCAATCCATTCGAATGTTGGATCACGAGGACAACCAACGAACCCTTTTCGCTAGCCCCAAGGTTCGAATTTTTTCAAACCAGTTACAAGCCATCGCAGATTCGGCTATGTATCAAAGCAAGGAAGGACTGGTTCATTTATATAAAAGCCCCATCTTATGGTCGAATAATGCTGAATTAAAAGGCGATACCGTTCGAATGGTTTTAAAAGACAGCCTTGTAGAACAAGTATCCGTGACCGGTAATGCGACCACAATTATTGCCGTGGATACCGGAAAATACTACAACCAATTATCAGGAAAACGGATTATTTCGTACGTCAACAACAACGAAATCACCAAGGCTGAGGTCAAAGGAAACGCGTGGACGGTTTATTATCCGATTGAGGATGTGGAAGAGGATACGGTTGTGATCCGGAAACGAATTGGTATGAATCGCTTGTACGCTTCTGATCTAGTGGTCTTTTTAAAGGAAGGAGAAGTTGATCGAATTACCTATTTAGATAAACCCGATGGTATTTTCTATCCCATGGATAAAATCGATGAGAAGGAGAAATTCATAAAAAACTTCAGCTGGAATCCTGGAAAGCGTCCAAGACGACCGATTGTTTCTAGAAAATACCGTTAATACATGCTTTCGTTGTCATCGACCCAACGTGTAACGCGTTGAATGCCCTCAATTTCCGCGAACTTTTGCAGCAACAATTCCAAGTGCTCGGTATCAAAAACCATTACATCGACCCTGCCTTCAAAGGTGCCATCGTTTGTTTCAAAATGGATGCCTTTCATGTTAACCTTATTTTCTTTGGAAATAATTTCTGTTAATCGGTTAACCAAGCCAATTTGATCAATACCAACCAATCGAATGGAAGCCATTCGCTCTACCATTTTTTCAGAAGTCCATATGGCTTTTACTGTGCGATAGGCATATTTGGACATCAGGTGAATGGCATTTGGGCAATCGGAACGGTGAATTTTAATGCCCTGATTGATGGTGATAAAACCAAAAACCCGATCACCAGGTATGGGGTTACAACATTGCGCCATTTGGTAATCTATCCCTTTAAAGTCTTCCCCAATGTACAGAATATCCTTTTTAGCATCGATGGATTTATCTTTATCCTCCTTAGACTTTTTGGTTTTTTTGATGGTGTAAGCCTCCTTTTTTGCCAACTGCAACAATCCGTGCTTATCCTCAATTTCACGAATCTTATTGACGTCTATTTTTCCTTTTGCAATCCGAAAATAAAGCTCTGTTGCACTCCCCAAACCGAAGTACTTTTCCAAGAAAGTAATATTTTCCGAACCCATTTTCAGGTTGAATTGCTTTAACTTCCGCTCTAGAATCTCTTTACCGTCTTGGGCAATTAGTTTTCGTTCTTCGTTTAGTGAGGAACGGATTTTTTGACGTGCTCGCGCAGAAACAACGAAGCGAAGCCATTCCTCGTTCGGTTTTTGTTTGGGGGAGGTAATAATTTCAAGTTGATCGCCATTCTGCAATTGATAACTCAGAGGCATCAAACGGTTGTTTACTTTTGCCCCAATACACCTGTCACCAATATCGGTATGAATGTCATAGGCAAAATCCAAAATGGTGGAGCCCGTTGGTAATACGCGAAGCTCACCTTTCGGTGTAAAGACATAAATTTCGTCGTTGAAGAGGTTTAATCGAAACTCATTGATAAAATCTAGGGCATTGGCATCAGGATTATCCAATAAATCCCGTACCTCTGCGATCCATCGATCAAATTTACTCTCGTCGTTTTTATCCTCCTTGTATTTATAATGAGCGGCTAAACCTTTCTCCGCAATCTCATCCATGCGTTTGGTTCGAATCTGAACTTCGACCCATTTCCCTTGTGGGGACATAACGGTGGTGTGAAGCGATTCATAGCCATTGGCTCGAGGGGTTGAAATCCAATCCCTCAAACGTTCTGGACTGGGTTGATAAAAATCAGTCACGATGCTGTAAATGCGCCAACAATCCGATTTTTCATTTTCTTGAGGCGTATCGACGATGATTCGAATCGCAAAAACATCAAAAACCTCCTCAAAAGGAATGTCTTTGGTTTGCATTTTTTTCCAAATCGAGGCAATGGATTTCGTTCGCGCTTTAATATCAATATGATATCCTTGTTGGTGCAATTCCTCCTTTATGGGAGCTGTAAAGCGTCGAATAAACCGAGCACGAACGTCCTGCGTAGATTTTAATTTCGCTACAATTTCCTGATACGCTTCTGGCTCACAATATTTTAGCGATAAATCCTCCAGCTCTGTTTTCACGGTATAAAAACCGAAGCGATGGGCTAAGGGTGCATACAAAAATTTAGTCTCAGATGCAATTTTCAATTGCTTCTCCGATTTCATGCTCGAAAGGGTGCGCATGTTGTGTAAACGATCGGCAAGTTTAATAAGTACCACCCTAAAATCGTCAGAAATGGTAAGAATCATTTTTCGGAAATTCTCCGCTTGAACCGACGCATTATCATCGAAAACGTCTGGAATTTTGGTCAAGCCATCAATGATTCGACGAACTTTCAAGCCAAAGGCATCTTCGATGTCTTCCAAGGTAATATAGGTGTCCTCAACCGTATCGTGGAGCAATGCACAAACCACTGCAGTGGTGTCTAATCCCATTTCTTCGGCACAAATACGCGCTACCGAAATGGGGTGCCAGATGTACAACTCACCCGATTTTCGCCGAATGTCTTTGTGGGCATCTATGGCCAAATCGAACGCTTTTCGAATTCGTTTGGTGTCCTCTCTTGACCGGTCCTTAATCGACCTAAGCAAGCCTTTGAACGCAGCCAAAATGGCGACTCGCTCTTCCTCTATGTTGTATGCTGGAGGCCCCTCATTCATAGTTAATCGTTGGTTGCAGGCAATAATTGGGTTTTAACTTCACCGAAACCGATCCGTACGGAACCGTTTTCACAAAACCCCCGCATAATCACTGTATCATAATCTTGGATAAACTTCCTTTCGGAGCCGTCGGAAAGTACCAATGGCTTTGTCCCCTTCCACGCAAGTTCTAACATCGATCCATAGGAATCTGGGGTCGGTCCCGAGATTGTACCTGAACCCATTAAATCACCGCAACGAATGTTGCATCCATTTACCGTATGATGGGCCAATTGCTGAGCCATATTCCAATACATATACTTGAAATTCGAATGACAAATGCGATTTTCCTCCCCTCCTTCTGGTTGTAAATAGACCTCAAGGGCGATGTCATAGGATTTTTTTCCCTCAAACGCCAAATACGGCAAAACGGCAGGTTCCTGTTTGGGAGTCTCAGTAGCATATGGTTGAAGTGCATCAAGGGTAACAATCCAGGGCGAAATGGAGGAGGCGAAATTCTTTGCGAGAAAAGGGCCTAAAGGCACATATTCCCATTGTTGAATATCGCGGGCAGACCAATCGTTAAACAAACTTAAACCAAAAATGTAATCCTCCGCTTCAGCTGTAGAAATCGACGCCCCTAAAGGTTTGCCATCAAAGGTGTAAAAACCCATTTCCAATTCAAAATCGACGCGGGCCGAAGGACCAAAAACGGGGTCTTGGCCTTCGTTTTTAAGTTGGCCTTTAGGACGCATTACAGAGACGCCTGACTCAACAATGGAACTTGAACGTCCGTGGTAACCAACGGGTAGCCAGAGCCAATTCGGCAATAAGGCATTGGCCGGATCGCGAAACATCATCCCCACATTGGTAGCATGTTCCTTGCTGGAGTAAAAGTCTGTATAATCGCCAATAGCAACAGGCAACACCATTTGAACCGCCTGGGTGGTGGATAGGATAAGCGCTTGGTCTTCGACGTTAAAACGCAAGGCATCATGGTCGTTGGAAAAAATTGCAGAAATCCTATCACGCAAGGAACGGTTGGCCTGTTTTCCTTTTTTCATCATGGCGTTCAAGGTTTTGGTCTGAAAATCCTCGAATGAAAAGGGTAAGCCGCTCAAGTACCCGCGGGCTTGAAGCATGGCCAGATTGATCACAACGTCTCCAATTCGCGTAGCTACAAAGCCATCGTTCTCGCTGGTTGAAGCAACCCCAAATGGAAGGTTTTGTATGGGAAAATCACTGTTGGCGGGAACCTCGAGCCAACTGGTTAAGGCGGGATTATTTGCTGAAATCATTGTGTTCAAATTAAACGTTAAAGCGAAAATGCATAATATCCCCATCGGAAACGGTGTACTCCTTGCCTTCTACCTTAAATTTTCCGGCTTCCTTCACGGCAGCCTCGGAACCGTAATGGGTAAAATCCTCATACTTCATTACCTCTGCACGAATAAAACCTTTTTCAAAATCGGAATGAATCACACCAGCCGCCTGAGGCGCCGTAAAACCACGATTGATGGTCCATGCGCGGACTTCTTTCACCCCTGCCGTAAAATAGGTTTGTAAATTCAAAAGGGCGTATGCGGATCGAATCAAACGGTTTACCCCGGGTTCCTCGAGTCCTAATTCATCCAAGAACAATTTTCGTTCTTCATAACTTTCCAATTCCGTAATGTCTGCCTCTATTTTAGCTCCGATCACCAATACCTCTGCATTCTCGTTCGCTACAGCCTCTCGAACTTGTTCCACATAGGTATTCCCTGCAAGAACCGAGGCCTCGTCCACATTGCAAACATACATTACAGGTTTTGAGGTAATCAAATTAAACCGTTTTATAATGTCCATTTCGCCGGCATCAAAACCAAGACCGCGTACCGAAATGCTTTTTTCTAAACCGTCTCTAATTTTCAATGCCAATTCATTTTCTTTTAAGGCCTCTTTATCTCCAGATTTAATCACCCGAGCCAGACTTTGAATTTTTTTTTCGATGGTTTCAAGATCTTTTAACTGAAGTTCAATATCAATGATTTCTTTGTCGCGAATGGGATTCACACTGCCATCAACGTGAACAATGTTTCCGTCATCAAAACAGCGCAAAACGTGTAAAATAGCATCCGTTTCTCGGATGTTCGCCAAAAATTGATTTCCAAGCCCCTCCCCTTTCGAGGCCCCTTTAACTAAGCCTGCTATATCCACAATTTCCATGGTGGCAGGAACCACTCGCTCGGGATTAACCATCGCTTCTAAGGTTTCCAAGCGAGGGTCAGGAACCGAGATGGTACCAATGTTTGGCTCAATGGTACAAAACGGGAAATTAGCCGATTGGGCTTTCGCATTGGACAAACAATTGAAAAGCGTTGATTTACCAACATTGGGTAACCCTACAATTCCACACTTCAAAGACATACGCAACAATTTTTGACCAAATCAATGGTCTTGGTTGATAAAATATATAATATTACGCAAAATTAAGAAATTAATCGTGGCACATCAATCCTATAAGCGCATACGCATCCTCCTCACTTTATTCCTAATTCCGTGGCTTGGTTACTCCCAAACGCACGAGGTTTTCATTCGAAAAATCTTCGATGAATCGCTTTTGAGGGGAAAATCCTACGACGATTTACGTTCCCTTTGTAAGGATATTGGTCCAAGGTTATCCGGAAGTTCTGAAGCGGAAATGGCGGTTCGGTGGAGTGAACAAAAAATGAAAAGCTACGGTTTTGATACCGTATTCCTTCAACCGATAATGGTTCCCCACTGGGAACGAGGGAACCCAGAAACGGCATGGATAACGTTCGGCAACCAATCCATAGAAAAAATCACTATCAAAGCCTTAGGAGGATCCATCGGTACCCAAGGGCTATTGGAAGGAAAGGTGGTAATGTTTAACCACATCGATGAACTGAAGAAAGCCATCAGGACTCAGGTTGAAGGACGCATCGTTTTTCTAAATCAACCGATGAATGCCGCAGAGATTCAAACGTTTAAAGCCTATGGCGCCTGTTATCCCATCCGTGGAAACGGAGCTATTGAAGCGTCTAAACTAGGAGCGAAAGCCGTAATAATCCGATCGCTTGGACTATCCGAGGACGATCACCCCCATACGGGCAGCATGCAATACGATACTGCGGTTCCAAAAATTCCCGCGGCAGCATTATCCACCAAGGACGCGAACCTTTTGGCACAAAGACTTATCCGTAATGCGGACCTTATGTTTGCCATGGAAATGGATTGCCGTACGCTGCCCGACGTTCCATCTTTTAATGTTATTGGGGAATTGAAAGGCAGAAAATCCCCTGATGAATTCATCACCATTGGCGGTCATTTGGATTCTTGGGATCAAGGGGAAGGAGCCCACGACGATGGTGCTGGAGTCATTCACTGTTTGGAGGCACTTAGAATATTAAAAACCTTGGGGTATACCCCCGACCATAGCCTAAGAGTGGTCTTTTTTATGAACGAAGAAAATGGAAATAAAGGAGGAAAAACGTATGCTTCTTGGGTAAAAGACAACCATGAAAAGCACATTGCCGCCTTGGAAAGCGATCGAGGAGGTTTTACGCCTCGAGGCTTTGGATGCGATGGAAACGATAAAACGTTTAAAAAATTCCAAAGCTACGCACCCCTCTTTGAATCGTATGGATTGCACGTTTGGGAAAAAGGCGGCGGTGGGGTGGATATTGGCCCCCTAAAGGACCAATTCACGGACATAAGCCTGTTTGGATTCATTCCAGACTCCCAACGGTACTTCGATTTTCACCACGCGGCAAGCGATGTGTTCGAAAGCGTAAACAAGCGCGAGTTGGAATTGGGTGCAGCAGCAATCGCTGCCTTCCTGTATCTAATGGATAGCGATTTATTCCGGTAATTACACCGTTTTTAACTCCTCAGAACCTAAGGATTGGCCGATAGCCGATTTATCCATTCGAATTTTCGTTCCTTCCGAACTGACGAGCACCGTGGATTCAGCTACCTCCAAAATCTTTCCGTGGATCCCTCCTATGGTAACAATTTTATCCCCAGGCTGAAGGCTTTCTCTAAATTTCTTCTGCTCCTTTTGCTTTTTCATGTTCGGACGGATCATAAAAAAGTAAAAAACGACCAGCATAAGAACAATCATAATTATGGAAGAAAATGGACTTCCTCCTTGGGCTCCTGCTAAAAAATGTACATTCATGGTTTTGTGTTTTACGGTTTAAATTAATTTATCTTTCCAATAATAGTAAGTATCTTGGTATCCGCGGTATTGGTCGTTAAGCTGATGCTTTTATTGATTTTTTTCGCGGTTAAATCCTTGGTATTAACCCCTGCTTCCAAGATATACGTTCCTCCTGGTTTAATGGGATCAGAAGGTTTTTTCGCTACGGTACACTTGCAACTCGGGCTAACATCGGCGATTATAAGGTCAATTTTACCTGTATTGGTAAGTACAAACTTCGCTTTAACCACCTCCCCTTTCACCACGTTTCCAGCGTCATAATTTGTACCCTCAACTTTTTTTCCATTGCCATACAATGCCTCCACTTTCATCGTGGTTTTATCGTCCAAGGATGGTGAACTGCAAGAGGCCAAACCCATCAATATTGCAAAGCTAACTACAAATGTTCTCATCGGTTTTAATTTAATCCATTAATCCGCGACCGGTTTTCACCAAGCGCTTGTTTTTCTTTAATTCCATGACCATTTTGTCCAGAATTCCATTGATAAAGATATTGCTTTTAGGTGTTGAGTAAAACTTAGATATTTCAATGTACTCGTTAATGGTCACCTTTGTGGGAATGCTCGGGAAATACAAAAATTCCGATAATCCCATTTTCAATAAAAGAAGGTCCATTTTAGCAATCCGATCCATTTCCCAATTGTCGGTTAATGCTTCGATCATGGCTTCATGTTCCTCGTTGTGAGCAATCGTTTTTTTCAATAAATCGTGAATGAACGTAGACTCATCCTCTTCGTCCTTGAACAATGGAAGCGGATGGAAGGCGGCTCCTTCTTCCATCGACTTAAGGGTTTTCAAGACCATGGAACAACATAAATCGAGGTCATCCATCCAGTAAATGCTGCGCTCTTCAAAAAAATGATAAAGTTGTGGTGAGTTCGCAATTTCATCTTTAAACAATTGCAAAACGTATTTTCGATCCTGTTCCCAGCCGTGGGATGGATCCATCATGTACAAGGTGTAATTTTCCGACTCGAGCACCTGAAGAAATAACTTTCGAAATATTTCTTGATTTTCTGCCCCGGACCAATTCACTTTTCGCTTGTTGGACAGTGCATTCAGCGCATCGGATCCTATAATTGCTTCCATGACGGGATTCGAAACAAACCGCAAATTGGGATTCAAGTCCTCGGGCGTTGGGCGCAATTTCTTTCGACGGTCCTCGATTTTATTCTCTGCAGCTCTCACCAAGGGCTCAAAAGTCAACAAAAGAAAAAGGTACATGTCGTATAAGCGCTCTAGTGAAAGCGATAACTCTTTGTCGACCTTTACCCAGTCCTTTTCCTCAGACTGGTAAAAGGCATACAGCATTTGCAATACCTTAATGCGTAAATGGCGGCGGTTCAGCATGGTTTACAGGTTTAACCCTCCACTCGCTAATATCCGTTCTTCAGCCATTTGATTGGCCAATTCATACGAAGGTCGATTTTCTGCACTCGAGCGTTGCAGTATGGTTAAAATGGTTTGGTAAATTTCGCCTGCCTTTTGGTGTGACCATTCTAAACTGTTTCCTGAAACTTCCGAAAAACAATTAATCACTCCTCCAGCATTTATGGCAAAATCAGGCGCGTAGCAGATCCCTCGCTCCATTAAGATTTTCCCATGTCTTTTTTCGTCGGCCAATTGGTTATTGGCTGCACCTGCGATGATGGAACATTTTAACTGCGACAAGGTTTCATCGTTTATAGTGGCACCTAAAGCACAAGGAGCATAAATATCCATGTCAACCCCATAAATCAAAGTCGGCTCTACTACTGCAGCACCATAGGTATTGGATACATGACGAAGGGTTTCTTCATGGATGTCCGTAACAAAAACGTGAGCACCTTCATCGGTCAAATGCTTTACAAGATATTGTCCAACATGACCCACTCCCTGTACACCAATACGCTTGCCTGCAAGGCTGTCGGAACCAAATTGAATTTTAGCACACGCTTTCATGCCCATGTACACGCCGTAAGCCGTCACTGGAGAAGGATCCCCGCTTTTTCCTGGCAGACCTACTACATGGCTTGTTTCTTTGGCGACATGAACCATATCATCCGGCGAAATACCCACGTCTTCGGCGGTAATGTACTTTCCAGAAAGGCTCTGAACAAATTGACCAAAACGTCGAAACAAGGCTTCTGATTTCATGGTACGTGCGTCGCCGATAATGACCGCTTTTCCTCCACCAAGCGCAAGACCACTAATGGCATTTTTGTAGGTCATACCGCGCGAAAGACGCAACACATCACGCAGCGCATCGTGTTCGTTTTGATAAGCCCACATGCGGGTACCACCCAATGCCGGACCGAGTACGGTATTGTGAACTGCAATTATCGCTTTTAGTCCGGATTGTGCATCGTTGCAGAACAATACTTGTTCGTGTCCCATCTTCGATAAGTGGAATAAAATTCCATCTACTTCTGCCATGGTTTGATGTATAGTCTCAGCCATCATTTCTCCCTTTTAGATTTGAACTTCCTTCGTTTAGAAATCTTACCTTTGCGCTATAATACGCCCGCAAAAATAGAAAATAAATCCCATGAAGGCCTTACGGAGTTTGAATAAATATTTCTGGAAATATAAATGGCATTTTTTCCTTGGTATCGCCTTTACCGTAGCAAGCAATTACTTCGGTGTTAAAATGCCAGCCTACGTTAAAGAATCGATCGACGACCTTCAACAAACCACCATTAACCCAACCCTTGAGTCAGCCCTGTGGTTGGCGGCAAAAATTGGTGGATTTTACCTACTCCTTTCGTTCATGAAGGGATTTTTTCTATTCCTCATGCGTCAAACCATCATAATTATGTCGCGGAGGATTGAATACGACTTAAAAAACGAAATTTATAATCACTACCAGAAACTTGACAGCTCCTTTTATAAAAGGAACCGAATCGGTGATTTAATGAACCGAATCTCCGAGGATGTGAGTCAAGTCCGAATGTATTTAGGCCCCGGAATCATGTATTCGGTCAACTTAATTGTCCTATCAGTGCTCAGCATCTCCCAAATGTTGGAAATTAGCCTAACCTTAACGCTGTTTTCACTCATTCCCCTGCCCCTGATGTCGTTACTCATTTACAAAGTTTCTAAAAAAATAAACGAGGCCAGTAAACAGGTTCAGGAGGCGCAATCCGAGATCACCACCATTACCCAAGAAAGCATGGCGGGAATTCGTGTCTTAAAGGCGTTTAATCAAATGGCGCACAACCTGAGTACCTTAAGCGAAGCCTCGGAAACCTACAAGAAAAAAAGCATGACATTGGTCTTAATTAACGCCCTTTTCATGCCGACCATCTTGCTTCTGATTGGAACGAGCACCTTGCTCGTATTGTATGTAGGCGGTGTTTTAACGGAGTCCAAATCCATATCCTTGGGAAGCATTGTTGCCTTCATTTTTTACGTATCAAACCTTACCTGGCCTTTTGTTTCAATCGGTTGGGTAACCTCCATAATCCAACGCGCAGAAGCGTCCCAAAAACGCATTAATGAATTTCTAAAAACCCAACCAGACATTCAAAACCCCACTCAAGAACCGATTGACCTCAAAGGAAAAATCGAATTCGACAAGGTTTCTTTAACCTTTCAAGAGACACAAATCCAAGCGTTGAAAGAGGTTTCGTTCGAAATTGACCCAGGAGCTTCTCTAGGTGTTTTTGGAAAAACAGGAAGCGGAAAATCAACGCTTATTGATACCATCGGACGACTGATGGACCCGGAATCGGGAGAAATACGCATTGATGGTCATCCGCTCAAAGCGATAAATTTAGGTGCGTACAGGAACCAAATAGCGGTGGTAACACAAGATACATTTTTGTTTTCTGACACCATTCGCAACAACGTCACCTTTGGCGCCAAGGAGCCCGTTAGCGATGAAGCGGTCATCGCGGTACTGAAACAAGCACATGTTTGGCACAACATAGAAGCCTTTCCAGATGGATTGGATACCATGTTAGGAGAATTGGGGGTAAACCTCAGCGGAGGACAAAAACAGCGGATTTGTATCGCTAGAGCATTAATTGCTAAACCCAAAATCTTATTGTTAGACGATTGTTTATCGGCCGTTGATACCGAAACCGAAGATCGCATCTTAAACGAGCTCAATGCGTTAAATCTAAAACCCACCCTTATAATGGTTAGCCACAGAATTTCTACGTTGCGCAATTGCCAAAACATCATCGTCTTAGACGAAGGACGCATCATTGAGAAGGGAACCCAAGAAGCACTACTTGAAAGCCGAGGCGCATTCTATCAAGAATACCGTTCTCAGTTGGAAGACCGAAAAAAATCTGAATAATGCATGAAAAGAATTGGGTTAATTTCTGATTCACACGGTCCTATCGATGAACGCATCATCGCCCACCTCAAATCGGTAGATGAAATTTGGCACGCAGGAGATTTAGGGGATCTTTCGGTTTGTGATCAATTGAGGGCATTAAAACCGACACGAATCGTATACGGCAACATCGACGCTGGAAGCATTCGCCGCGAAACCAAGGCCGTGGAAGTATTTGAAATCGAAGGCCTAAAAGTTTGCATGACGCATATTGCTGGTCGGCCGGAAAAATTACTGCCCACTACCGCTGCCTTAGTCCAAACGCATCGTCCCGGACTTTTCGTTTGTGGACACTCACACATTACATTGGTAAAATATGTTTCCCCATTGAAGATGCTTTGGATGAACCCTGGAGCGTGCGGTTTTAAAGGATTTCATAAGGTTAGAACCATGCTTCGTTTTTCAGTACAGGAAGGGGCATGTAAAGACCTTGAACTGATTGAATTACCCCGTTATTCTAAGGAGGAAAGCCAAGCAGAAACCTCCCATTGATGCTGCTCTCCAGAACGCATGTCTTTAACAACAACTACGCCTTGAGTACGTTCATTCGCCCCGTACATCACCACGTTTTTGGCGCCCTTCTCGTGGGCATATTTCATTTGCTTTTGGAGTTTAACGGCATTCGGATAAAGTTCTACCACTTTACCTGAACGACGTAACGCTTGAGCCCATTGCGCACACTGGTCCGCTTCCTCTTCGGAAAAATTAAGAAACAAATAGTCCGGTCCTGAATCCAAAGCGTTTGGAAACAACTCAAGGGTTTCCATGATATCGTAAATGCGATCGGCACCAAAAGAAATTCCTACACCCGACAAACCTTTTAATCCAAACAATCCGGTTAAGTCATCGTAGCGTCCTCCACCACAAATACTGCCCATTTGTACGCCTTGTGCCTTTACTTCAAGGATGGCACCTGTGTAGTAGTTGAGTCCCCTTGCTAAGGTGACATCAAGCTCGATTTTACCTTTTGTAAGCGGCAAAACCAGCATGCGATCATGAATATAACTCAACTCTTCAACACCTTTCATTCCTATTTCACTGGTGCTTAAGAACGAAGTCAAAAAGGATAAAGCCTCTGGGAAATTAGTATCTATATGAAATAGCGGAGAAATTTTATTCAATACGGTATCATCAAACCCTCTTTCTCGAAGCTCTCTCACCACCCCTTCTTCGCCAATTTTATCCAATTTGTCCAGTGCGGTAGTTAAGTCGATGATCTGATCACCAACACCGCATAGTTCTGCAATGCCTGATAGAACTTTTCGATTATTTATTTTGATGGTAAATCCCGGAAGACCCAATTCCGAAAGCACTTCATCAACGATATGAATTAATTCAACCTCATTTCGCAGGGAATCGCTGCCAACTACGTCACCATCGCACTGATAAAACTCTTGGTATCGACCATGTTGCGGACGGTCTGCACGCCAAACGGGTTGAATTTGAAAACGTTTAAAAGGAAAGGTAAGATCATTCTGGTGCTGAACAACGAAGCGCGCAAAAGGGACTGTCAAGTCATAACGCAATGCCTTTTCCGAAAGGGAATTAGCAAAAGCGGCTAAGTTCTCCTGCTTCAAGGCTTCCATATCCGCTTTTTTTACTTTTTCCCCAGAATTCAGGATGCGAAAAATAAGCCGATCTCCTTCTTCGCCATATTTACCCATGAGGGTGCTGGTAAGCTCAAAGGAAGGCGTTTCTATGCCTTGAAAACCATACCGCTGAAACGCATCGGCAATTACCGAAAAAATATACTTGCGTTTATTCAACGCACCCGGAAGAAAGTCTCGGGTTCCTTTCGGAATTGATGGTTTCTGACTCATGCGGTTAATTCTAGATGTAAAGCTAATAATACCCCATCAGAAAGCCCCATTTTGGGAACAAATATTTCATCCGCCTCCAAGACCTCCATAATCGTACTAAATACTTCCATGGCAGGCACAATGACATCTGCTCGATCGGGTTTAATGGGGTATAACCTCGTGATTTCCTGCATGGAAAGAGGAATTAAGTCCTCTTTTAGGTGAACAATCTCTTCAAGGGTGACAGCGTCTCGTTCGTGCTTGTCGAGTACTTTATGAACGTTGTTGATGGTTCCACCTGAACCATATATTTTTTCTGGATGATATGGTTTAATTTCTTCAGTAAGCCATTGCGCCAGGGCCTTCCATTCGGAAGGATTTACCTTCTGGTTTAGCAAACGAACGCTGCCAATTTGAAAGGAACGTGCCGCGTGCACCTTGTTATCACGAAAAAGTGTGATTTCCGTGCTTCCTCCTCCGACGTCAATAAGGACATAATTCATTTTAAGGTCCGGGATTAATTGAAACGTCAAATACACCAGTTCCGCCTCCTGCTTACCTGATATAACCTTTAGCTTTATGCCGGTTTCTTTTTTAATGCGCTCCGTAATTTTCTTTCCGTTGCTGGAATCACGCATGGCAGAAGTAGCAACCGCCTGGTACTTTGTAACGCCATAAAATTGTAGGTAACTCTTAAAGATGCGCATGCCTTCCAATAACTTCTCGATGTTCTCGTCGGATATTTTTCCTTTGTTGAAGACATCGCTTCCAAGACGAACCGGAAGCCTTAAATAGGCAAGCTTCGTGCACGCATACCTTCCGTTCTCGTTGGATACATCGGCTATTAAAACGCGAATTGCGTTTGACCCCACATCTATTGCCCCAAGTTTCATGAAAGACAAAAATAGAAAACCTTATCTTTGGAGGAAGAAATTATGAATAAAAAAACAAGTTTCTTGTTTGAAAACCACGAAGAGCCGGTCGCAGGCGGTTACCTTCTATCCGATCCATTTATGGGAGACCCTTACTTCGAACGTTCGGTTGTTTACCTCTGTCAACACGATTCAGAAGGAACGTTCGGAATGGTATTAAACAATGCCTTGGGCTTACACTTAAATGACGTAATTGACCACCCATTTACCGGCGACTTTCCCCTATTTATAGGCGGACCCGTTTCAAGAAACCAATTGTTCTTTCTTCACGATCAAGGCGATCAAATTGAAGGTTCTTTACCGGTTTCCGATGGCCTGGCCTTTAGCGGTGATTTTGATGCCTTGGTGGATTATCGCTCTTCCAAGAAAAACCTAAAAATGAAATTGAAGTTTTTCGTAGGATACTCGGGTTGGGACGAAGGCCAATTGGAACGAGAAATAAAAGAACATTCGTGGATTGCTGTGAGCAATATTCCTTCAACCTATCCTTTTTCATCCAATACCCATAAACTTTGGACCGCTTGTATGGAATTACAAGGCCCCAAGTTTAAAACCATATCACGGTTCCCTAAAAATCCCAACGAAAATTAAAGTTTTTCGAAATACTGGAATTAATTTACTACCTTTGCACCCTTAATTGAAAACCACAGTTCGGTGGTGGTCAGTAAAAACCGCTTTCTGTTGCCCGAACCAACGGAAATACAAAACCAAAAGCCAAATGGCAAAAAAAACAACAAAAGAAGTCGCAACACACGGTAGTGCAGACTTTGACTGGGAAGCCCTTTCCCTAGACGGATACTCGAAAATCGAACGTTCTGAACTATCCGATCGCTACGAAAAAACCCTAACCTCGATTAACGAAAAAGAAGTGATCCAAGGTACGGTTGAAATGATTACCAAAAAAGAAGTCATTGTCAACATTGGGTACAAATCAGAAGGCGTAGTCGCTGCCAATGAATTCCGTTACAATCCCGATCTAAAAGTGGGTGATACGGTAGATGTTTATGTCGAAGTACAAGAAGACAAAACCGGTCAATTGGTCGTATCGCATCGCACAGCACGTATGCACAGCGCTTGGTTGCGTGTCAATGATGTATTGCGAAGCGGTGAAGTCATTACGGGGTTTGTGAAATGTCGAACGAAAGGTGGACTTATCGTTGATGTTTTCGGAATTGAAGCATTTTTACCCGGTTCACAAATCGATGTTAAGCCGATTCGAGATTACGATATTTACGTTGGTAAAAACATGGAATTCAAAGTAGTGAAAATTAACGAAGAATTCCGAAATGTAGTCGTTTCTCACAAAGCCCTTATCGAAGCAGAAATTGAAGAGCAGAAAAAACAAATTATTTCTGGACTTGAAAAAGGTCAAGTACTTGAAGGGGTGGTTAAAAACATCACGTCATACGGTGTGTTTATCGACTTAGGTGGTGTTGATGGTTTAATCCACATCACAGACCTCTCTTGGGGTCGCGTAAATCACCCAGAAGAAATGTTGGAGTTAGACCAGAAAATCAATGTAGTAATCTTAGACTTTGACGACGATAAGAAACGCATTGCTTTAGGTCTAAAACAATTGCAACCCCATCCTTGGGATTCTTTAGACACCAATTTAAACGTTGGCGATAAAGTATCCGGTAAAGTTGTTGTTATTGCAGATTACGGTGCATTCATCGAAATCGCAGCGGGTGTTGAAGGATTAATTCACGTATCCGAAATGTCGTGGTCACAGCATTTGAGAAGTGCCCAAGATTTCTTAAAAATTGGTGATTCGGTTGAAGCGGTAATTCTGACCTTAGACCGCGATGAGCGTAAAATGAGTTTAGGGATTAAACAATTAATGCCCGATCCATGGAACGCAATTGAAAACAAATATGCCGTTGATTCCAAGCATTCAGCTAAGGTTCGTAACTTCACTAATTTTGGTGTCTTTGTTGAACTAGAAGAAGGGGTAGACGGATTGATTCATATCTCAGATTTGTCTTGGCAGAAGAAAATTAAACATCCATCTGAGTTTTGTAAGGTAGGCGATATGTTGGATGTTTTGGTTCTAGAAATTGATCGCGATAACCGTCGAATTTCATTAGGTCACAAGCAATTAGAGGAGAATCCATGGGATGTATTTGAATCTACGTTTGCCTTAGGTTCGGTTCATCAAGGAACCATAACCGAAATGAAAGATAAATCAGGAATCGTTGCTTTACCATACGGTGTAGAAGGAATTTGTCCTGCGAAATACCTCAAGAAAGAAGACGGATCCAATGCTAAGGTGGAAGATGTCCTTAATTTCGTTGTGATCGAGTTCAATAAAGATTCTAAGAAAATCGTATTGTCTCACACGCGTACTTTTGACGATACCGAGGAAGCTCCCGCGCCTGCTGCAAAAACCAGTAAGGTTAAGAAATCCTCAGGTGGATCAAATACGGACGACGCCGTTAAAGCCATTAACCAAAGCAATGAGAAATCTACCCTTGGCGATTTAGATGCCTTGGCGGGTCTTAAAGAGAAAATGGATAAAGAATCATAGATTCCTATTGATACAGCATGTTAAAGAGGTCTTCGGACCTCTTTTTTTTTACCATGATTGCCTTGCCTTCGGAAAAGAAAGCCTTAGGCGCTTATAAAATACAATTCGGTCTTACCTTTGTACCATGGATTTTAAACTTGACGCCCCCTACCTACCCACCGGCGATCAACCCGAAGCAATTCGTCAGTTGGTGGAAGGAATCCAACAAAACCTACCGTTTCAAACCTTACTTGGCGTTACGGGAAGTGGAAAGACCTTTACTATGGCAAATGTCATTGCGGAAGTCAAAAAGCCAACGCTCATCCTTTCTCACAATAAAACTTTAGCAGCACAACTCTTTGCAGAGTTCAAACAATTCTTCCCCGAGAATGCAGTGGAATATTTCGTGTCCTATTATGACTATTATCAACCTGAGGCCTATATTCCTGTTACCAACACCTACATTGAAAAGGACCTTTCCATCAATAAGGAAATTGAAAAGTTAAGGCTTTCTGCCACGTCTTCACTGCTTTCGGGTCGCCGAGACATCGTCGTGGTTGCTTCCGTTTCTTGCATCTATGGAATTGGTAATCCATCCGAATTTAAAAAGAGTATTTTGCCGATTCACGTTGGGAAAATCATGGTTAGAAATACTTTTCTTATGAAATTGGTGGAGAATCTATACTCCCGCTCTGAAGAAACCTTTGAGCGAGGTATGTTCCGCGTAAAGGGGGACACCGTGGACATCTACTTAGCCTATGCGGATCATGCGCTGCGCATCTTATTTTTTGGCGATGAGATTGAAGCCATTCAAACGATTGATCCGGAAACGGCAAAAGTCATCGAAACCCATCAAGAAATTAACATTTATCCGGCGAATTTATTTGTTTCAAGTCCTGAGAATACCTTACAAGCGATCCATCAAATCCAAGACGATTTAGTAGCCCAAGTGGACCATTTCAATGCTATTGGTAAAATTGAGGAGGCCAAACGTCTGAATGAGCGAGTTAATTACGACCTTGAAATGATTCGCGAATTAGGCTATTGCTCAGGTATAGAGAATTATTCACGGTATTTTGACAACCGAAGCCCTGGCGAACGGCCCTTTTGCCTCATCGATTATTTTCCGGAAGACTTTTTAATGGTTGTAGATGAAAGCCATGTTACCTTACCTCAAATTAAAGGCATGTATGCCGGGGATCGGGCACGAAAGACCAACCTTGTTGATTTTGGATTTCGACTCCAAGCAGCCATGGATAACCGTCCGCTTAAATACGAGGAATATGAAAGCCTAATTGGTCAATGCGTATTTGTTTCCGCAACCCCTGCAGAAATGGAACTGGAACGATCCGAGGGTATGGTGGTAGAACAAATCATCCGTCCTACAGGCTTGCTAGATCCAGAGATTGAAGTAAGACCGAGTCGTTTCCAAATCGACGACCTTTTATCAGAAATCCAAAAACGCGTTTCGCTGCAGGAACGAACGTTGGTGACGACCCTCACGAAACGCATGGCTGAAGAACTTCAAAAATACCTCTCGAAACGCGGCATTCAGTGTCAATACATACATAGCGACATTGATACCTTAGATCGGGTTGAAATTTTACGGCAACTACGGCTAGGTAATTTCGATGTCCTTATCGGGGTTAATTTACTCCGCGAAGGGTTAGATTTACCAGAAGTTTCGCTCGTCGCAATACTAGATGCGGATAAGGAAGGGTTCTTACGGAACGTTAAATCCTTGGTGCAAACCGTTGGTAGGGCAGCAAGAAACGTCAATGGACGGGTCATTATGTATGCGGATAAAATGACACAATCCATGCAAAAAACCATGGAGGAAACTACGAGAAGAAGAGAACGTCAAATGGCGTATAATCTTGAACACGGTATAAGCCCCCAACCGTTGAATAAACCCATAGAACAGCATTTTACCCTGCCAATGGATTATCCTTCAATCCCGGAAATTAAAGCAGAACCTTCACTTCAAGAACCCGGTAAAGCATATCGGGATGAAAACGAACGACTAAAAGAAATTAAATCCCTACAAAAAGCCATGAAACAAGCAGCCAAGGAACTTGATTTCATCAAAGCGGCCGCTTATAGGGATAAAATTCAAGCCTTAGAGCAATTAAAACCATCCTAAAATGAATCACGTAAAAACCTTAAAGTATTTAGCCAATTTGGAAGGGATTTCTTACCTTCTTTTTGCGATTACCATGCCCTTAAAATACGGCTACAATCTTCCAGGACCGAATCGATACGTCGGTTTAATACACGGTGTTCTTTTCATTGCCTATTGCCTATGGGTATTGATTGTTGGCCTTCAAGACAAAAAGAAAATGAACTTTTTTTGGATCGGATGGGTGATGTCATTGCTACCTTTTGGGACCTTTTGGTTTGATCAAAAATTCCTAAATACCAAACAAACGAACCGTTCATAACATGAATGCCCGTCTTGCCTACCTTCAAACCAGTAAACAGAGACAAAAAGAAATTAAAGCATTTCTAAAAAAAATCAAAAAAGGAAAGAACCTTGATGAATTGTTCCATCATGCGCACGAAGAAGTTTTCAGCAAAACAAACTGCCTTCACTGTGCCAATTGCTGTAAAACAACTTCTCCAATTTTTCGAGATTCGGACATACGAAGAATCGCAAAGCATTTAAAAGTGAAGGAGGTAAAATTCATTTCGGATTACCTTCGAATCGATGAAGATTCCGATTATGTACTAAAATCCAGCCCGTGCTATTTTCTGGGTGAAGACAATGCTTGTAGCATCTATGAACATCGGCCATTGGCTTGCCGCGAATACCCGCATACCAACCGAAAAAACATGCACCAAATCATGGAACTTACGGAGCGGAACACCCAAGTTTGTCCTGCAGTAGCAGAAATTGTCCTAAAACTCATGGAATAATTCTGTATATTTAACAACATGCCTGCAACTCTAATCATAACCGTTTACAAGGATTATTTGGCTTTGGAAAGAGTTCTTGATTCCGTTTTGAGACAATCCCAAATTCCAAATCAAATTATTCTTGCCCATGACACCATTGATGCTACCATTCAGGAGGTAATCGATAAATTCACTCCCCAATTAAACATTACCTATATTAACCAGGAGGATACAGGATTTAATAAAAACCGAATTTTAAACAAGGCCATTCTAGCCGCCAACAACGATAGAATTATTTTTATTGATGGAGATTGTATTTTACATCCTAAATTTATCGAAGCCCACCGCAAAGGCATAAAGGAAGGCGTTTTCACAGCAGGAAGGCGCTTAGACCTGGATTTTCAATCCTCCGAAACCATCCGAAAAAAAGGCATAAACACCATAAACTTAATCATACTTTTATGGAATAAAACCAAACGCATTGAAGAAGGTTTCTACCTTCCGTTTGTTCCAATATCAAATAAAAAAGACCCGAAACTCTTGGGGTGCAACATGGGATGGCATAAGAATGACTTAATAGCCCTGAATGGCTTTGATATGGACTATAGCCTGCCTGGGTATGGAGAGGATACGGACATTGAATTTAGGGCAAAAAGAAAAGGCCTTATTTCCAAAAACATGCGTTGGCGAGCCATTCAATACCATTTATACCACGATAGACCCGACCGAGAGAAGGACATAAGCCAAAGCTACGCTCTTTTTCAACAAAAAAAAGAACGAGGATATTATTATTGTGAAAACGGTATATCAACGCTCATGCATCAATTTCCACATGAATAATACAACTAAATTTTAGCTAAATTCGTCTAGACTTTTTGGCTTGCTTTATATGAAATACCTCTCTACGCTCCTTATTTTTTTGGCTGTATCCTTTTCCCCGTTGGCCCAGCGTGGCAAGGATGGCAGTTACACGGTTACCGCAGCCAATACCTTAGTGAACAGTTACACCGTACTGAACGCAAACGCTACCGCAGGGCAATCTATCATTACCGTTGCATCTAACGCCATGGTAGGAGGATTTTTTACCGGTGTTCTTACCCCGGGTGACTTGATTTTAATTGTGCAAATGCAAGGTGCATCGTTAAACGTAGACACCTATCCCGCGAGCGAATATGTAACTTCAGGAGGCGCCTTCTGGGGTCCCTACACTACTCCAATTGGCCATTTAAACGATTGGAATCAATTCATCGCATTGTGGGGAGAAGTTATCAATTACAACAACTCGGGTAAATTTGAATTGGCTGAAGTTAAATCCTTAGCTGGAAACAATTCCATCAGCTTAATGTGCCCTTTAGTCAATAGTTACACCAGCGCTGGACGTGTACAGATTGTTCGGGTTCCTCGCTTCGTGAATCTAACTGTCAATGCTAATGCCTCTATTGTTCCTACCTCTTGGAATGGTAGTACGGGAGGCATAGTGGCCCTTGAGGTTAATCAGAACTTGGTAATTAATGCAAACGGTAAAATTTCAGCCTCGGGATTCGGATTCCGCGGTGGTGTAACGGAGGATCAAACCTTGGGAAGTCCTCCGGGAAATGTAAATGATATTGGTTTTTGTGCTTCCCACATAGCCACCCAAGGCGCTGAAAAAGGAGAGGGTATTGCAGGATTCTACACCGAGTACGATGCCATCTACTCGCGCTATTGTAAAAGCGCTCCCGCCAATGGTGGCGGAGGAGGGAACAATCACAATTCCGGAGGCGGAGGAGGAAGTAACGTTGGAAATACGGCATTAACCTACACCGGGAAGGGTATTCCAGACCCTGTATACAACGTTAATTGGAACCTTGAAGCCGCAGGTATGGGAGGTTCTGTGAGTCCTGGTGGAGGACGCGGTGGGTATTCGGGTGCCACGATTAACCAAAACGAAAATACCGTTGGACCGAATAATACCACTTGGGGAGGGGATTACCGAAGAAAGGAAGGAGGACTGGGAGGACATCCCTTACAGCAAGATAACAGTCGAATCTTTATGGGGGGCGGAGGCGGTGCCGGCGATCAAAACAACGGGCAAGGTGGTGGTGGAGGCCGCGGAGGCGGTATTGCCTACATAAAAGTGTATGGTACCCTTTCAGGATCAGGCACCATCGAAGCCAATGGCGCGAATGGTATCAATGCCAATCCCAATGGTCAAACCGCTTTAAATGCATCCACTCAAAAATTCGGAAACGACGGTGCTGGCGGTGCCGGTGGTGGTGGATCGCTCTACCTATCAATTGGCTCCGCCATAACCAATACCATTAGCCTTCAAGCCAATGGAGGAATTGGCGGAAACCAAGTAATTTCTTTTGGTGCTTTTGCTTCCTCTCCTACGATGGAAGCCGACGGTCCTGGCGGCGGTGGCGGCGGTGGCTATATTTCCATTAGCTCCGGAACGCCTTCCATTCAAGTATCGGGTGGTATTGCAGGCGTTACGAACTCCAGTTTTGTTCCAAACTTTCCACAGAACGGTGCTACGGGCGGAGCCCCAGGCATATCCAATACCAACACATCATTTTACGATATCTTAGCCTCCAATGATACCATTTGTGGAAATGGAAGCGCACAACTCACCGCATCAACGGTAGGAAATCCTCCCGCAGGAAATTTAACGTGGTATACTACTCCCTTCGGTAATACGGTTGCGGGAACGGGAAATACCTTTACCACACCCGTATTAAATACCACAACCACGTATTATGTAGGTATCTGCCCAGGTTCCTTTAGAAAACCCGTAACGGTGGTTATTGGTGCTTCTCCTTCCCTCTCGGGAAATGCTGTTGTTACAAATGCTACGTGCTTAACTCCCGGTTCGATCACAGGACTTTCCGCAAATGGCGGCGCGTTACCCTATACCTATGCATGGTCTAACAATGCTGGCAATTCCTTGAATTTAACCAATGCCCCTGCAGGTACCTATACCCTAACGGTATACGATGCAGCAGGGTGTTCTACAACCTCCTCCCCTTACACCATTACGGGCACCAATGGTCCTACCATTAATACGGCCAACGTTGTTATTTCGCCGCAAAATTGTTCCGGCAGTCTTGGGAGCTTTTCGGGAATAACAGCGACCGGGACAGGTTTATCCTACGCTTGGTCAAACAATGGAGGAACCGTATTAAATCCGAACAATTTGACAAGTGGCGTTTACACGCTTACCGTTACAGACGCCAACGGATGTATCGCAACTTCCGGTCCTTTGACCATACCCTTTGTTAGCGGCCCATCCTTGGATACAAGTCAAATCGCTTATTTAACCGAGCATTGCGGTCAACAAGATGGCGGAATTGTTGGGATTACCGCTTCGGGAAATGGATTACAATACCAGTGGACGCCTGGAAATAGTAATTCTATCGACTTAATCAATGCAGCAGCTGGACAATATTCGTTGGTAGTTACCGATGCCAACAATTGCTCCGATACCGTGGGTCCAATTACTATTCCCGCTTCCCTCCCCCCTTCCATTGATGTCAATTTTATTCAAGTAATGGATGAATTATGTGGACAAAATAACGGAGGAATAACAGGCATAATGGTTACAGGAGGAACTGCCCCTTTAAGTTATTTATGGTCTAATCAACAAACGACATTAAATCTTCCTGTTGGTTTATCCCCTGGAAGTTATTCCCTTGTGGTCACAGATAGTGAGGGCTGTACCGACAGTATTAGTGGGATAACCATAGGGTCAGTTGGAGGACCTACTATTGATACCTCCCAAATGGTCATTACTCCGGTAGGATGTTTGGGTGAGCCCGGTTCTATTTCCGGAATCACGAGCAATGCAGGTGGAGCAACCTTCGCATGGAGCAACGGTGTAACGACAATAAATAACCCAAGCGTGGCCGCAGGAAGCTATGTGTTGTCGATAACCGATGCTAACAATTGTGTATCGACCCTTACCGTTGTGGTGGATTCATTAACGCCTGTTACACTTAACGAGAACCAAGTTGTTTTAACGCACCCTACCTGCGTCACTAGTGGAAGCATAAACGGCATTATCCCCGAAGGTGGGACCGGAAATTATTCCTACACATGGGAACCTGGAAATATTGGTGGAGGAGTTCAATTTTTAACAGGGGTTGGTGCGGGGAATTATACCCTCGTAGTTACGGACGCTAATGGTTGCAGCGATACCTCTGCAAAGTATACGCTAAATCCTCCGGTATATCCCGTAGCCTCATTTACCTACTCGCCCGCCATTATTAATCTTGGGGACACGGTTACCTTTACGAATAACTCGCTCAATTATACGACCGAACAATGGGTAAATGCTGGCATTACTATTTTTCAACCTTCACCTTGGACTTATAGTTATACCACTGGAACGTTCCAGGTTACTTTGACCGTAACCAATGACGACGGATGCGTGGATACCGCCAATGCTTTTATAACCGTATACGATGAAATGATAACTCCTAATGTTATTACACCAAATGGAGATAACGTCAATGATGTGCTTTACATCCAATCCTTAAAACCAAATACCGCAATTAGCATCCTCAACCGTTGGGGAGTTGTCGTTTATTCTTCCGTTAATTATCTAAACGATTGGAACGGAAAGGATGACAAAGGCGATGATCTTACGGATGGCGTCTACACTGTAATGCTTACGGAAATCGGAAACTTACAAAGCTATTTTTTCATTCATTTAATTAGATAATCAAAACTATGAAAGCAGGATTAATAACCGGGGCCTCCAGCGGAATTGGATTAGAACTCGCCAAAATACACGCCTCGAAAGGGGAAAATGTCCTTTTGGTGGCTCGAAGAAAGGAGAAATTATTGGTCCTTGCGGAAGAGATTGAAGCCAAATTTAAGGTTCAAGCCCTGGTTTTTGAATGCGATTTAGGAGATGAAAAGGCGGTTGAGGAACTGATTGAGAGCATAGCATCCAAAGGCATTTTCGTGAATTATCTTTTCAATAATGCCGGATTCGGTGGCTGGGGTACTTTTGCCGATAGAAATGCTCACGAGGATCGGAACATGGTTGCTGTAAACATCCAAGCGCTTATCCGATTAACCCATGCGTTCCTCCCTGAAATGGTAAAACAAAACGAAGGGAGAATATTAAATACTGCAAGTACCGCTGGATTCATTCCCGGCCCCTTGCAAGCCACTTATTTTGCCACGAAAGCTTTTGTTGTATCCCTCACCAAAGCCACTCATTTTGAATTGCGAAAAACTAAGGTTCGTGTTACCGCACTTTGTCCGGGTCCCGTTAAAACTGAATTCGAATTTGCAGCGGGTATGGGTGATTCAAAAATGTTTGAAAAAGGAGCTGATGCATATTCAACCGCATTAAAGGGATACCAAGCCATGATGAAAGGAAAAGCCATTGTTATCTCCGACTTCGGCTTTGCTATTTTAATTAAATACCTCTCCCCTTTTATTCCGGATCGCTTTATCTTAAAAGTCGTTGAAAAAATGCAAACCAAGTAATTTATAGTACTTTTGTAAATACCTTGATAGGCATGTTACACGTACCGTTATTGTTTAATGATGTAGATGGATACGAAGTTCTTGTAATCATCTTGGTTGTTCTTATTTTTTTTGGTCCCAAAAGCATTCCTGGCATTGCTAAAACCTTGGGTAGAGCCATTTACTCTGTGAAAAATGCGTCACAAGAAATCCAAAACGAAATTAAGAAATCAGGGGCTGAATTACGGCGAGAAATCAAGGTTGAAGATATTTTGAAAGAGGAAGAAATCGAAATCGTTAATCCATTAGACCAACAAATAATGGAATTAGACCAATCCATTCGATACGATCCGAACACTACCGCTCAAGCAACCCAAGAGGAGCCCAGTCCCATAACCAGTGAAGCCATTGAAGCTTCTCCGGTTAAACCAGAAAAATTAGAAGATAATCCCTTAAAATCAGAGGAATGAAAGTTGCCATTATCATGGGTAGTGCCTCGGACTATCCCGTTATGAAAGAAGCAGAGAAAATTTTAGCTCAATTCAGTATCCCTTATCATACTGAAATAGTCTCTGCTCATCGTACCCCAGAAAAAATGATGGCTTTCGCTAAAAATGCGGTTAAGGATGGTTTTTCGGTGATTATTGCTGGCGCCGGTGGTGCGGCCCATCTTCCTGGAATGGTCGCTTCCCTTACGCCGCTTCCCGTTATTGGCGTACCTATAAAATCATCCAATTCCATTGACGGCTGGGATAGTATACTAAGCATTCTTCAAATGCCTAACGGTATTCCTGTTGCCACCGTAGCGTTAAACGCCGCAAAAAACGCTGGACTTTTAGCAGCAAGAATCCTTGGGAGTTCGAACGCTTCCCTTCGAAAGGCAATAGCCCAACACCAGGAACAAATGAAAGAAGAGGTTGAAAAAAGCCAAGACCAAATCCTTTAAGGATAGATTAAATACTTGGCTCGAATGGCTTTAAAGGTTTCAAGACCAGGCTGCCATGTAGCTCGAATAGCCTGATCATCCCAATCATTTAGTAATTGTTCTGCCAACGAAGCATTTCCTGCTAGGTTATTAAAAAACTTAGGGTGGTCAATGAATACCAAAGTATCCGCCAACAACCGGCGTGCGGTTATCAGAAAAGTTAAATCGAACGCCTCGGAAATCGGTTTTTCCTTCAAATTGAAACCGTGGCATTCTACATTTAGATACATTGGCTCCTTTGACCCTCTTTGAGGTTTAGGCAGATACGAAAAGTCTGTTTTGGGAAAACAAGGATGGCCATAACATTCGAACGGAAGAAGGGTACCTCTCCCTACACTTACAGAAGTTCCCTCAAAGAGGCACAAACTCGGATATAAAGCAATGGCTCGATCCGACGTTAAATTTGGAGAAGGCGGAATGGGAAGGGAATAAGGAGTGCTATGGGTATAAAATTTATTGGGGATAACGGTTAACCTGCATTGTCTCCCACCCTCCAACCATTGCTCCCCATTAATCATAGCGGCGTATTCACCAATGGTCATTCCGTAGAGTATTGGAACAGGATGTAAGCCTACAAAAGAGGCGTATTCGGGCTCCAGTACAGGGCCATCGATTCGATGGCCGTTTGGATTTGGACGATCGAGCAACAACAGGGGCTTATCGTTTTCCGAACAGGCTTCCATGACATAATGGAGGGTGGATAAATAGGTGTAAAATCGAACCCCAACATCTTGAATATCGAAAAGGACTAAATCGAGATCAGCCAATTGATCCGAGCTTGGTTTCTTATAGTTTCCATACAAGGAGACAACGGGTATTCCGGTTTTTCGATCTACCGAATTTTTTAGGTGTTCTCCAGCATCCCCATCTCCACGAAATCCATGTTCTGGCGCAAAAATTCGTATAACCTTACATCCAAGGTTTCGCAACGTATCTACTAGGTGGAGGCTCCCTAGCGTTGAGGTTTGATTGGCAACTATAGCGATTCTTTTATCCTTCAGCAACGGCAAATACAATTCAGTTTGATTCGCTCCTGGTAGTGGCTTTTGACCATGTGCGAATACCGAGCACAGTAAGATTATGGAGAAAAACAACAAGGGCTTTACGGCTAAGAAGCCCCCTTGATTTTTTACGATTTTTCCATGGAACATGAAAGAAACCCGCGGTTTAGCGTATTTTTGAGAAATTCTATTTAAGAACATTGTTTTTTGAGTCATTCATAGTCAAAAGGATTCTACCGAATCGCCTGCAAGGTAAAAAAGTTTCAAAACCTATTTTACGCATAGCAGTAATAAGTATTTCACTTTCCATTGTTGTAAACCTCCTTACCCTTGCCATTGTAACGGGTTTTCAAAACGAAATTCGAGAAAAAGTTATTGGCTTTTCCGCCCCTCTGTTTTTACAAAACATTAATAATGCCAATGTTTATGAATCCGATCCCATCCGTATTTCCCGGAACGTCGAAAAACAATTAAAATCGCTTTCAGCGGATTGCTCCTTTGATCGGGTAGCCTATAAACCAGGAATGCTACAATCTTCGGGAAAGAACAATCAGCCAAAGGAGGTTCTAGGCTTAGTTTTCAAAGGAATAGATGCCACATACAACACTGAATTCCTCAAATCGCATCTTGTTGCCGGTAAAATACCCGTTTACAACGGAGGTAAACCAAGCCAGAACATTGTTATCTCACAACGAATTAGCGAGCAATTGCATTTAAAGGTGAACGATGAAGTTACGGCATTTTTTGTACGAAATCAACCCATTACCAGGAAGCTTACAGTTACTGGGATTTACCACACCGGTTACGAGGATTACGACTCAAAGATGGTGATTTGTGACCTTAAACAGAATCAAAACCTAAACGATTGGGGACTGGAAGGTCAACTTGAATTAGCCGACTCCTTGTATGGCGGACAACCTATCCTTGGTTTTACGGTGAACGGACAAAAACAGGAGGTTTATTTCGATTGGGGGAAGGGTCCACAATTGGAGTCTGCTACGCTCATAAATCCCCTAAAAGATTCGGTTTTTCAAACTTCCTTGATGGTTCGAGGAACATCCGGTAACTTGGAAAAAGTAGGGAGCAGCCAGCTGCGTATGCATTTTATAGGTAAAGAATCCAACGAGGACCCAATGGTGTCAAAATATGCCTTAAACGAAGAAGGAACCCAGTACGAATTTCGCTATCCTATCAATCCTAAAGAAAGTGCAGTTTATCGCGTGGATGTTGAACCCATGAAGGGAACCTCAAATGCATACCTATCAGGTTATGAAATCCGTGTTAACCATTGGAATGCCTTGGAAAAAACAAAAGCTTTATTAAAAGAAAAAATAGAGCGAATCCCCGACGAGCACGGACAATTGACGAAAGTTGTAAGTATTTTTGATTTAGAGCAAGACTTATTCAATTGGCTTTCAATATTAGACCTTAACGTCATTATAATCATCACCCTAATGCTCATCATCGGCATCATTAACATGGGATCTGCCATGTTGGTCATGATCATTTTACGTTCAAACTTTATTGGTATGATGAAAGCCATGGGTGCTTCGCATCGTACCTTGCGCAACATTTTCCTAATGCAAGCCGCATATTTAATTGGTAAAGGAATGCTCTTCGGGAACGCTATCGGATTATCCCTATACTTTATCCAAAAGACAACCAAGGTTTTTTCCTTGAATCCGGAAGTATATTATTTGGATGCCATACCCGTTGAATTGACTTTGACACACTTCGTTCTGCTGAACCTAGGAACGTTCATCATTTGTATCTTGGCGCTACTAATTCCCAGCATGGTTATTGCCAAAATGAGCCCCATTAAAACAATTAAATTCGATTAATCACGGGACAAACGTCTACGATCCGCTTCTTTAAGAAACACTTTACGAATTCGAAGGTTTTTTGGGGTAACCTCTACATATTCATCGCTTTGGATGTATTCTAGGGCCTCTTCTAAACTCATTATTTTAGCAGGAATTATCTTAACCTTATCGTCGGAACCTGAAGCCCGCATGTTGGTTAGCTTTTTCGTTTTTGTGACATTCACCGTCATATCACCTGCCCGTGCATTTTCGCCAATGACTTGACCTTCGTAAATATCCTCGTTCGGATTTATAAAAAAGCGCCCTCTTTCTTGAAGGTTATTGATCGAATAAGGAATGGCAGTGCCTTGCTCTAGCGAAATAAGCGAACCGTTTTGTCGGCCCGGTATTTCCCCTTTGTAAGGTTGATATTCGAGAAAGCGATGGGTTACGATAGCTTCTCCAGCCGTTTGGGTTAATAAGTAGCTTCGAAGTCCGATAATACCACGCGATGGAATCAAAAACTGAATAATCATCCTTCCACCCCGAGGTTCCATGGAGGTAAGTTCCCCTTTGCGTTTTGAAACGGCCTCTACGGCTGTTCCGCCAAATTCTTCCGGTAAATCGATGGTTAATTCTTCGATGGGTTCACAACGCTGTCCATCAATTTCCTTTAAAATAACTTGAGGTTGACCCACTTGAAGCTCATAGCCTTCCCTGCGCATCGTTTCAATTAAGACGGAAAGGTGTAGAACCCCACGACCGTGAACCATCCAACGGTCTGCTTTATCGGTGTCAATGACCCGAAGCGCAAGATTCTTTTCCAATTCCTTGTGAAGCCTTTCTTGAATATGACGTGAGGTCACGAATTTACCTTCTTTACCAAAGAAAGGCGAATCGTTAATCGTGAACAGCATGGACATGGTTGGTTCGTCCAATTCGATGGTCGGTAGGGGGTCTGGATTTTCCGCATCACAAACCGAATCACCTATATCAAATCCTTCTAATCCCGTCAAGGCGCAAATATCTCCCGCTTGTACTTCAGTAACCTTTCGACGTTCCAAACCATCAAAAACATAGGCTTCTTTGACCTTGTGTTTTTGTAAGGTACCATCCCTTTTCGCCAAGATTATGGGTTGATTTTCACCAATCGTTCCACGGCTTAATCTTCCAATAGCAATTCTTCCCACGTAGGAGGAGTAATCCAATGAGGTAATGAGCAACTGGGTGTTTCCTTCTGGAATTTCTCGTGGTTTAAAATAGGAAAGGATTTTATCGAGAAGGGGGGTTATATCGTTGGTGGGTTGTTTCCAATCTTCTGACATCCAACCGTTTTTGGCTGACCCGTAAAGCGTTGGGAAATCCAATTGTTCCTCGGAGGCATCCAATTCAAACATAAGTTCAAAAACCTTTTCTTGAACCTCGTCGGGAGTACAGTTTTCCTTATCAACTTTATTAATCACCAACAATGGATTAATTCCCATGGAAAGGGCTTTTCCTAGAACAAATCGGGTTTGGGGCATTGGACCTTCAAAGGCATCCACCAACAAGCAAACGCCATCGGCCATGTTTAAGACCCGTTCGACCTCCCCACCAAAATCGGCGTGTCCTGGCGTATCGATAATATTGATTTTTGTTCCTTTGTAGCTGACCGAAACGTTTTTTGAAACAATCGTAATGCCTCGTTCTCGCTCAAGATCGTTGTTATCTAAAATGAGTTCACCTGTCAATCGATCCCTTTCATTTACTACCGCTCCTGCTTCAATCATTTTATCCACCAGGGTTGTTTTACCGTGGTCAACGTGGGCAATGATTGCAATATTTCTTATTTCCATAATGTCCTTTCTATCTTCGTTTTTTATTGAACTCTTTAGACCCAGGTTTACGATTTCCCGCTGCGCTTCGGCGCTCACCACCTCCAAATTTTCGGTCGCCACCTCCAAATTTGCGATCCCCACCGCTGCGACGAGGAGCAGAAGATCCTCCACCCTTTCCACCGGCGGAAACTTCAACATTAATGGTGTGGCCTTCGAACTGCGCACCATTAAGTTTTTTCAAGACTTTGTCTACGTGTTCGTTATCGGTATCAAAAAAGGAAAAAGAAGCCATAATATCAATTCTTCCTACGTTACCTGATTTTAATCCTGTCGCATCACACACCACGCGCAGCAATCCACCCACGTTAAGCCCATCGCGTTTTCCTAAGTTAACAAAGAATCGGGTCTTGTTTTCGTCGCGTCGGCGTTCTCCTTTTCCTCGTTCACCAAATCGATCCGCTTTTGAAGACATTCCCTTCTCGGCGCGTTCAGAGGCATTTAAGTCCCCTGCTCTTTCGTAGTACTCAATAAAACGGTTGAATTCAGCGGAAACAAAAAGTTTAATTACTTCTTCTTTGGTCAATTCTTGAAAATGGCTAAACATGTCAGGAAGGAAGGGTTGAATTTCCTTTTCACGGATAGACGTGGAAGTTACTTTTTCCACTAATTTCTTCAGCTGTACTTGGCAAATTTCTTGGGCATTTGGAATAACACCTTTCGTAAAATCCATTCGGATTTGTCGTTCGATGCCTTTCACTTTAAACAATTCTTTTTGGGTCAGTAGACAAAGGGACTCCCCTTTCTTTCCGGCACGGGCAGTTCTACCGCTTCGGTGCGTATAATTCTCGATATCATCCGGTAAGTTGTAGTGAATAACGTGGGAAATAGAATCGACATCTATTCCTCTCGCGGCAACGTCCGTGGCAACCAGCAACTGAACTTCTTTGCTGCGAAATCGCGACATCACCATATCCCTCATGGCTTGTGATAAATCACCATGCAACGGTTCTGCGTTGTATCCGTCCCTGCTTAATTTTTGGGCAACATTAGCCGTTTCGTTCTTGGTTCGGCAAAAAATGAGTCCATAAATATCGGGATTGAAGTCGATGAGGCGCTTGAGCGCAGGGTAACGGTCCTTTTCATAGACCAAGTAGTAGATGTGATGAATGTTCTCGTTTCCTTGATTTTTGTGTCCAATGGAAATCTCAAGGGGATCGCTCATGTAATTGGCCGCGATATTTGCTACTTCCTTCGGCATGGTTGCGGAAAACAGCCAAACGCTTTTCGTTACGGGAGTATATTTCAGAATATCGTCTATGTCCTCTTTGAAGCCCATGTTCAACATTTCATCGGCCTCGTCCAACACAACAAATTCAATTTCGTTCAACTTAATTACTTTTCGATTCATTAAGTCCATCAATCTCCCAGGAGTGGCAACAATGATATCTACTCCTTTTTTTATGTCTGTAATTTGCTTTTTGATGTCTACTCCACCGTATACCGACACTACGCTCGCATTCAAATACTTGCCAAAGATTTTTAAATCATTCGAAATCTGTAAACAAAGTTCTCGGGTTGGACAAATGATCACTGCAGTTGGAAATAACTGTCCTGGTTCAATTCGACTTAATAGGGGTAAACCGAAGGCAGCCGTTTTTCCGGTCCCGGTTTGAGCTAAACCAACAAAATCGCTTTCCTCTTGAAGCAAATGCGGGATGGCTTGTTCTTGGATGGGTGTTGGCTCGAGATAACCGAGTTCTTTGATTGACTGCAGCACCTCTTTCCGCAATCCCAACGCTTCAAATGTCATGGATAAATTCTAAAAATTAGGTGCAAAGGTAGGTATAATATACGGCTTCCTGTTATTATTTTCATTTGAAGTAAAAATGATGGAGCGAAATCAGAAAGAATTTCTAATTTTGGCCCAAAACAACGTAAATGAGTTTAAAAGGAATAATTTCTATTGCAGGTAAACCAGGA
>CAIJTF010000001.1 GCA_903823565.1 uncultured Flavobacteriales bacterium | reverse complement strand
AGTATACAAGTTGGATATTTTGTTTAAAAAATTTGATCAAATTATTCATGAAAATAACCTTGAAAAAATTAAAACCATCGGCGATGCGTATATGGCCGTTGGCGGAATTCCAGAAAAAAACTCAACCCATGCCATAGACGCTTGTGTAGCAGCCCTGCAAATACAACATTACATGAAGGTAAAACAGTTCGATGCCATAGCCAATCACAAGGATTTTTGGGAAATTCGAATAGGGATCAATACAGGGCCCGTTACGGCAGGGATTATTGGAAAACTGAAAATCGCCTATGACGTTTGGGGCTCATCCGTTAACCAAGCGCAGCGTATGGAAATGTTGGCTCAGCCGGGTACGGTTACTATTTCAGGAAACACCTTTAAATGGGTAGAGCCCTATTTTGAGTTTGAGTATAAAGGGCAGGCTAAAATGAAGTCAAATGCCTTATTGGACTGCTATGAAGTAATTCGGATAAAACCGGAATTATCAAGTAAAGGGGAAGGGTTGGTGCCAAATGATTTGTTTTACGAAATTGTAGGCTTGCATCATTACAGTTCCATAAAATACTACTCTGCGGAGAACGAGTTAATTCAACTTCTGGATCAAAAATTACCCAAAGATTTACACTACCATACCTTGGGTCATACCAAAGACGTGGTGAAGGCGGTTGAACGGCTTGCCTTATTGGAAGGCGTTAGGGATGAAGGATTATTTCTCCTAAAAACGGCCGCCCTTTTTCATGATGCAGGGTTTACGGAACAATATGAGCATAACGAACCCATTGGTGCCAGGTTAGCAGAAGAAATGTTACCAAAACACGGGTATTCGGAGCTCCATATCAAAACGATAACGGAATTGATTTACGTGACACAAATACCCCACAAACCCGTCAATAAATTACAGGAAATTATGTGCGATGCCGACCTTGATTATTTAGGAACGGATTCTTTTGATGAAATTTCTAATAATTTATCCAAGGAACTACTAGCGAAGGGGAAAATACAAACCAAAAAAGAGTGGGATGAAATTCAAGTTTCTTTTTTAAAGGTGCACCGGTATTTTACAACCACAGCCATTCAAACGCGTTTAAAAAAGAAAAAGGAAAACCTTAAAAAGGTAAGCCAGCGGTTACAAGCAAATAAATACGATTAAAGATCCCTCAGATTTCTTGCTTTTGCTTTGCTTTTTTGTTTTGATTTGAAAGCGTAAGCGTACCCAACATTGTACATAAAGCGCCAACGTGGAATATCATTTACCCATTGGTCGATCATAATTCCAAAATCTACCGAATGAGGTCCATCTATGTCAACATCAAAGCTCAAGGAGTGGCGTAATCGGTTCGTGCCACGGGATTCATGGTTCAGGGAATAAAACCAATCCGTTGAAAGCGTAGGACTTAAGGGGAAGTCAGGAAGATCATACGACAAAGAGGGTTTTAAACGAAACGCTTGATCAAACTCCGCGTCGGCGTTTCCTCCGAAGGATGCTATGCTGTACTGATACCGAGCTCTTAACCCCGCACTTAATCGGTCCTTACTCCAATTAAATTGTAGATTTCCATTAATTCGTTGGGAAAAAACCATCGGGGCGTCAAAGTCCCGTCTTCCGATGAGGCGATAATCAATAGAAGGTTTGAACCATTTATTCACCTTGTAACGAACGCTTACTTGCGGGAAAATAGTTTCTAAGCCGTACGTTCCATACCGTTGGGTTAGATCCACCCCCATCGCAAGCGATTTATTGATAGGAATTTTAACTCCGGTTGACACCCAAACTTCATTGGATACGCGCTGGGCAATACCAGCACTATAAAGCGAACAGCACAGAATTAGATACAGAACCTTCTTACTCACTATTGTTCCTTATTCAAGATAATTTCACCTAAGTCAAACACTTGATTAGCCGATGTAATTTCTACCTCGAAGAGTTTCTCTTTTTGGAGCGAGGCACAAGGGTAACAGTTCTCATAAGCGAATACGACATATTTTCCCGGCCGAAGGTATTTGAATTCGAACGTACCGTCATAGGAAGTGCTGATGTCATCGTCATAAAAGGTTTGATCGTTACCGTAAATGATGTATACGTTTTCATCCCCTAAAGCGGATTGTCCAGCCAGCTGAGTCAATTGTTTGTCGCTGTAAAATCGCCCCGTTAACTTTCCTTTAATCGTTGCTTTTCCGCCAAGTCCAGGTTCTTTGCTACAGCTTAACGAAAACAATAGCATCAGGACCATTGTTTTAAAATAAATAAATCGTTTCATAACATAGGATTAATACATGTGTCATCGTAAAGATAGTTTTTTTGGAAATAGGCGCATCTTTTTCTTCATTTTCCCGTACCTTTCAACGTTGTAAATTAATAAAATGCGCGTAAAATTATTCTTATTCATTACCTTCTTCGGCCTATCGATGGTTCAATCACAGGTGTTAATCAATGAATATTCCTGCTCAAACGTTTCTGGGCCAACGGATGCATACGGTGAACGCGAGGATTGGGTAGAATTATTAAATACAACAGGAAGCCCAATTGATTTAACAGGATGGTACCTCTCCGACCGCGCAACGAACCTTGCCAAGTGGCAAATTCCGAGCGGAAGCATTCCTGCCAATGGGTACAAAATGGTGTTTTGTTCGAAACGAAATACCGTAAATGGCAATCAATACCATCCGAATTTTAACCTTTCTCAAACCGACGGAGAATGGATTATTCTAACCAATCCTTCTTTGGTTGTTGTCGACTCGCTAAAAATCAAGTTTTTAACCAAATCGGACCATTCGATTGGTCGATCCAGCAATGGCGCGCCTACCTTTTCATTGTTTACGACGCCTACGCCCAATGCAGCCAATGCGAATCCTGTTGCCTTTTACACTCCCAAACCCGTTTTTAGTCTCCCTCCAGGATTTTACAATGGAAACCAAACGGTTGCCATTACATGCTCTGACCCAACAGCCACCATTCGGTATACCTTGGATGGCACCGATCCCGTTGTAACATCTACGGCCTACACTGGTCCAATTACGCTGACTACCACCAAAGTTTTAAGGGCCGCAGCCTTTAGTTTAAATCTCCCTTCCTTTATTGAAACCAACACCTATTTTCTCAACGTAAGCCATACCGTACCCGTAGTATCTGTATGCAGCGGTGGAGTACAACAGCTCCTTCAAGGAAGTACAAACCCTCCGAACCGGATTGGATCTTTTGAGTTGTTTGAAGATAACGGTGTTTTTATCGATGAGGGACAAGGTGATTTCAATAAGCATGGCAATGATTCGTGGGCCTATCCTCAACGGGGCTTCGATTATATTTGTCGCGATCAATATGGATATAACGGCGATTTAGATCATCAAATCTTTCCTGAAAAGTCGCGTAATGATTTCCAACGGGTGATTTTAAAGCCTGGTGCCAGCGATAATTACCCTTTCGAACAAGGAGCTCACATCCGCGATGCCTTTATACATACCTTGTCGATACGTGCAGACATGCGCCTCGATGAACGCACTTGGCGACCAGCGGTTGTATATTTAAATGGCAATTACTGGGGAGTGTACGAAATTCGTGAAAAAGCCGATGATCATGATTACACGGAATATTATTTTGGACAAGACAAGTATAGCTTATACTATCTAAAAACCTGGGGAGGCACTTGGCAAGAATATGGAGCGCCCAATGCCCAACCGAACTGGACTTCCTTGCGAAATTTCGTTATGAATAACAACATGGCGGTTCCAGCGAATTTTAATTATGTTGACTCCTTACTAAATTGGAAATCTCTGGCGGATTATTTTATGATCAATTCCTACACCGTTAACCAAGATTGGTTAAATTGGAACACCTCCTGGTGGAGGGGATTGGATACCGCGGAGGATAAACGCAAATGGCGTTATACCTTATGGGATATGGATGCAACCTTTGGTCATTATATCAATTATACGGGCATACCAGATCCTTCCGCAAACGCGGACCCCTGCAACGCCGAAAACTTACCCAATCCAGGTGGTCAAGGCCATACCGACATCTTAGATAAACTGATCAATGAAAACCCGATTGTAGAACAATATTACATAACCCGCTACGCGGATTTGATAAATACCTCCTTTAGTTGCACCAGCATGATTGCCCTTTTGGACAGTATGGTCAATGAAATAGCCCCTGAAATGACGGCCCATTGTGCGAAATGGGGCGGGACCTATAACGGATGGCAAAGCCGAGTTACCCAGCTAAGGAATTTTATCAACCAACGGTGTGTAGCACTAGAACAAGGGTTAATTGATTGCTATCAGCTAACCGGTCCTTTCCCGGTTACCTTCGATGTAACACCGGCCAACGCAGGAACCCTTCAAGTGAATTCAATCAATCCCCCACAGTATCCATGGTCCACAACCTACTTTGGTGGCATCCAAACCCTAATCGATGCTAATCCTGCACCAGGGTTTATGTTCAGCCATTGGGCAGTATCAAACGCCTCTACTGGATTGGCTAATACCATTGCCGATAATTACGTAAACATTATCGGTCCAGACACAATCGTTGCCGTTTTTGTTCCTGATGTTCCCGATTTAGATGGAGACGGTTGTTTAAATACCGATGAAATTGCGGCTGGCACAGACCCAAATAATCCCGATACGGATGGTGATGGTGAAAACGATTGCCTTGAAATAGGCGACCCCAATAATCCTACGGATACGGACGGGGATGGAATTATCGATGCGCTGGAATCTTCAATCACGGATGTGGACGGGGACGGGGTGCCGAATGAAACGGATCCCGGCAATACTAATCCATGTATTCCCAACCCAAATGCAGGCCCATGCGATCAAGATGGAGACGGATTAACCAATACACAAGAAGCAGCAGAAGGAACCAACCCGACCAACCCGGATACCGATGGCGATGGAATTAACGATGGAACCGAGGTTGCTAATGGCTCCGATCCGATGAACCCTTGTGACCCTGACGACACACTCCCGGGATGTCAAATCGACACCGATGGGGACGGATTAACCGATGCACAAGAAGGAATTTTAGGGACCAATCCTTCGAATCCTGATACCGATGGCGATGGTTATTCTGATAGCCAAGAGGTGAATCAAGGTAGTAATCCATTAGACCCGTGTGACCCAGACGATAGTTCTCCAGATTGTGCTACCGGTATACACTTCCCAACCGCGTTTTCACCGGACGGAATCGGTGATGCTTTAAATGAAGGGTATTCAATTATCGTTGGAAAGGATGTGAAAGAGTTTGTTTTTTATGTCTTTGATCGATGGGGAAATCCCCTGTTTAAATCCTCAGATAAGCATTTTGTGTGGGATGGAACCTATGAGGGTAACATGTGTAACACGGGCGTTTATGCGTATTTGGCGGATGTTGTATTTATGAATGGGGAGAAAAAAACCTACTCGGGTAACATTACATTGATTCGCTAAAATGAGAGCAAAACTTTTTGTTACATGGGTCGTTTTGGGGCTCACTCTTCATGCCTTAGGGCAAGATTATACCTACACACAATATGACAAAGCAATGCTCATGCTTAACCCTTCATCTGCGGGAAATTTTGATGGATTTGAGCGCTTTACCTCACAACAGAGGAACCAATGGGTAGGCGCAGCAACCCGATTCAATACTTCCTTTGCCGCTGGAGAATTTACCTGGAAAAAGAATGGCTTTGATAACCAGTCTTATTTGGGCATGGGGCTTCATGCTGTTCGAGATGTCGGCGGAGATGCTCGGTTTGGGAACAATCAAGTAGCAGCCACGTTGGCGGGTCATCTCGTGGTATCCAAAAAATCAAAAGTATCGGCAGGTATTCAAACGTCGTACACCAACCGCTCCGGAAATTTTTCGGATTTACTTTTTTACTCGCAATGGAATGGATCGACCTTTGACCCATCAATAGCCACTAATGAACCCAATCAAGTGGCTAAATTTAATTTTGTGGATGCCGCTGCAGGAATTTCCTACACCTTTTCGTCAGCAAGCAGTCGGGTTTCGAAAAGGGACCAGCGCTACTTAAACGTTGGATTGTTTGCTCAACACATTGCAAAACCAAGACTGAGGTATAATGACATTACCTTCGACCGCCTCCAACCTAAATGGGGCGCCCACGTAGAGGGTGAAATTTCCTTGGGCAATTCTTTTGGATTAGCCTTGAAATCCTTACAAATGTTACAAGGAAAACACTATTTAGGGCGCTACGGGGCCTTTCTAAAAGTACTTTTTAAACCCTCTGCATCCATTACACGGTTCAAAAACGATTCTTACCTCTCTGTAGGGAGTTATATGAGCTCATCAGGAACCCTTTCTCCCTGTTTTCTTGTAGATATGGGTGGCTTGCAGTTCGGGTTTAATTACGATATAGAATTGGGTAAAATTTCTCGTGCCTACCGGAGTTCTTTAGAATTTTCGGTTTCCTATAGTTTTACGAAGAAATCCCTTTTTAAAAATTCAAAAATTAAATAGCCTAATCCAACCTTTCTAGGAATGCGAACCAAGTTTTTGCTTGCTCCTCGTTCATAACCCTTGGCAACTTGTTTTGTGCCCCTATTTTACCCAAGGATTGCATATAGGCATAGAAGGTCCCCGGTTTTAAAAGGGTGATTTTTGGTTCCTTTAAGCTATATTTTCGCGCGGAATAGTAATCGTCGTTTAATTCTCCTAACCGTCCATCTAACCCCTTTAAAAGCTTAGTGGAGTCATTTTCCTGTGGATCGCTTTCTATGAACCAGTGGTGTAACATCGCTTCTTTGTCCGCTACGATGGTAAATTCCGAGTGAGTTAAAAACCCTTGTTCTAAAAGAGATTGAAAGGCTTGGTTGATGTTATCAAGGGATAAATGTTCTCCGCAAAGGCTTAAGAATTGTTTTATTCTCCCTGAAATTACGATGCGATAATCCTCCACATCAATAAACCGAACTAAGTCTCCGATAAGATACCTCCAGAGCCCAGCATTCGTTGAAATTACTAGCGCATAATCGACGTTTTCTTTCACCTCGCTTATGGAAAGGGCTTTATATTGAGAAATTAATTCGCCCTCCTCATTGAAATAACGCGAATCAAAGGGGATAAATTCAAAGAAAATCCCATTATTAATTAAGAGCTTCATTCCGGGCTGGTCAGGATGTATTTGGAAGCCAAAATATCCTTCGCTGGCTAAATAGGTATCAAATAAAAAAACCTCTTGTTTGCAAATTTTTTGGAGGCGAGCAACGTAGGGGTCCATATAAACTCCGCCATGGACATAAACGCGAAAATTTGGCCATATGTCGTGAATAGACCTTAGGTTATGCTCTTCAACAATACGTTCCATGAGCATTAGGCACCAGCTGGGAATGCCTGCAACGATCCCAATGTTCCACGACGGAGCCCTTTCAACCATTCGGTTCAGTTTTTCATTCCAGTCGCTCAAGGATGCAATTCTATCTCCTGGTTTGGTCATGGGACGAATAAGCAAGGTGGTATGTTTTTTCAAAATCCCACTGAGATCCCCTTCAACGTGTTGGTTACTCTTTTTTAGGCGCGTGGTACCACCCACCGCTAATCCTGAAGCACTGAAAAAATGTTCGTCTAAATCAAGCGCATGCAATACCGAATACTGTCGGATGCTGCTCCTCTGAAAGGACCGAATCATGTCCATAGTTACTGGAATTCGTTTGCTTGGACTTCCGGTAGTCCCTGAGGACAAGGCGTAGTATTTAATTTTTCCTGGCCATACACAATCCGATTGCCCTTTTAGGGCTTTGTGAAGCCAACGGCTGTGAAATTCTTCGTAGTCCATTATAGGAACTTCGTCCTGAAATTTACTTACGACATCTCGGTTTACTAATAAGTTTTTAAAACCATGATAAAATCCTAATTCGGTATTTTGTGCCTTTTTTAGCAAGGCCATTAAAACCTCCAATTGGTTCCTATAACTTAGTTGTTTGCGGTTGATTCGTTTGAATCCTATCTCTGTCGTTTTCTTTATTAGGCGACCAATTACTTTCATAGATTCAAATAATTATGTTGCTATGGAGGTTAACGGAAATTTTTTTACCTTCAAATTTATTAATTCTTGCAACTTTGACTTAACTTTGATCACAAATCTTCCTTTATGAAACAAAAGTCTTTTATAGTACCCTTTGATTTTACAGCCGTCGCTGTAATCGCTCTTGAACATGCTGTTGAAACGGCTAAAAAATCGAATGCTCAGGTAAACCTCTTGCATGTGGTTGATCATGAAAATCAAATCAGTCAAAATGCTGCCCGATTGGAGGAGGTGGCTAATGCGCATACCAACCATCAAGTCGAGGTAAAAGCTTTTGTTAGAATAGGGAACATCTTTACGGCCATTTCCGAATTTGCAGCGGAATGTCAAGCAGAATTAATTTTCATGGGAACTCATGGGGCTCATGGATGGCAACATGTTGTAGGGAGCCATGCCCTTCGCGTGGTTACGAGTTCTTCGGTGCCTTTCATTATTGTTCAAGAAAAGAAAATCAAGGAAGGTGGATATAAGTCCATTGTCGTTCCCCTCGACCTACACAAAGAAACAAAGCAAAAATTATCGGTAGTCAGTAAGTTAGCCCGTTACCTTGGTGCAACGATTTATGTGGTAACTCCTGAAGAAACCGATTCATACCTGAAGCATCAAGTAGAAACGAATATTTTATTTGCCGAAAGTTATTTCAAAGAAATGAACCTTGAAGTGACTTTTGCGGTTTTACCTGGCCAAGATTTTGAGAAAGAAGTGGTGCGTCACTCGGTAAGCGTCAATGCGGATCTGGTTGCTATTATGAATTTGAACCGAAACAGTTTGTTGGGCATTTTTACTACCAGCTATGAGCAGTATCTCATTACAAACGACGCTCTAATTCCCGTATTAATTTTGAACCCTGTAGAAACTACAGAAGTCTACGGAGCTTGGTTTGATTAAAATGTCCAAATCCATCACCTTACATGAGTTTATCCTGCTTAATCAGCAGGATTTTCTTTTTGCTACAGGCGAACTCACTTCTTTGCTCAACGACATTGTGCTTTCCGCCAAAATTATAAGCCGTGATGTGAGAAGAGCGGGGCTTACCGATCATGTGTTAGGGGCTCAAGGTATGGTGAATGTTCAAGGCGAAGCACAGCAAAAACTAGACCTATTGGCGGACCAAACCTTGATACGCGCCTTTGAATCGAGCGGGGTCGTGTGCGGAATTGCTTCTGAAGAAAACGATTCCTTTGTCGCTTTCCAAACGGAAACGTCGAAACACGGCAAGTATGTGGTCTTATTTGATCCACTCGATGGTTCAAGCAACATCGATGTCAATGTATCGATTGGAACAATTTTTTCCATTTACAGCAGGCGGTCACCCCTAGGAACCGTAGCGACCATGGATGACATGCTTCAACCCGGCACCGAGCAAGTTGCCGCGGGTTACGTTTTGTATGGGTCGTCAACGATGCTTGTTTACACCACGGGAAATGGGGTGAATGGTTTTACCTTAGACCCCTCCATCGGAGAGTTTTGTTTGTCACACCCCAACATGAGAATGCCTGAAAACGGAAGATTATACGCAATGAACGAGGGCAACATCAATGAATGCGAAATGGGTTTGGTAGCTTACATAAAGTATTGCCAGAGCCGGGAAAACGAAACGGGAATGCCCTATTCGGGTCGGTACATAGGCTCCTTAGTGGCCGATTTTCACAGAAGTTTAATTAAAGGTGGAATTTATGTTTACCCTGCCGTTCCCGCAGCTCCGGAGGGACGATTACGGCTTCTTTATGAGTGTAATCCCTTGGCCTTTATAGCCGAACAATCGGGTGGTCTTGCTACAACAGGTCGTGAGCGGATAATGGAAATTCAACCTACCACCCTTCATCAACGGGTTCCTTATTATATTGGGTCTAAAAGCATGGTGGAAAAGGCCATGTCTTTTTTAACGTAAACAAGCCTATTTTTTTCTTGTTTATCTACCTTTGCACCTTTCATGCAGCACCCTTCGGCCCTTTCTATTGTAAAACAATCTCCCTCCCTCCAAGCAACCATGGATGCGTTGCGAAAGGAACAAAAAAATATCTATTGGCAAGGGCTTGTCGGTTCTTCTGTGGCGCTTTTTGCTTCAGGGTTGGCTCACCTCAAAGGAGGAAAACACCTCTTTATTCTTGAGGACAAAGAAACTGCCGCTTATTTTCTGAACGATCTTCAAGGCATCAATGGGGATTCTTATCCTGTATTGTTTTTTCCGGCATCGATGAAGGTGCCCTATCAATTAGAAGAAACCGATAACGCTAATGTTGTTTATCGCGCCGAAGTATTGGAGCGAATGGCAGCTGGAAAAGACCTTTTACTCGTAACTTATCCAGAAGCCCTATTTGAGAAGGTAATTACCCAAAAGAAGTTGGAACTTCATACAATGACAGTGGAGGTAGGAAAGGAGTATTCCCTGGATTTTCTCAATGAGTTATTATTGGAATATCACTTTGAAAGGGTGGATTTTGTCTACCATCCGGGACAATTTGCCATTCGCGGTGGGATTGTTGATGTGTTTTCCTTTTCCTCAGATCATCCTTATCGCATTGAGTTTTTTGGTGATGAAGTGGAATCCATACGAAGTTTTGATCCAACAACACAATTATCCCAGGCAACTTTTGCCTTTTTCCAAATCCTGCCAAACGTCCAGTCTACGCACTTGCTCACGGAGGTTACCGATTTATTCGCTTACCTAGGTACGAATGCCCTGTGTTGGATTCAAAACATGGAGGTGATGGAAGACCGCATTCAATCCATGCAAGGTAAGGCAGAAAAGATCTATCGCGGTTTGCATTCGGAAATAAAAGCCACCCCACCGGATGAATTGTATTTAACCATTACCCAATGGAAGGAATCTTCCGTTAGAATGGCAAAAATATGCTGGGGTAAGGGGGGGACGGATAGCCATTCCCATACGCAAACTTTTGAATGCAACGCCCAACCTGCTTTTAACAAGAACTTTGACTTTTTAAGGGCGGATTTGGAAGCCTATCAATCCAAAGGATTCCATGTACATTTCTTTTCAAATCAAGCTAAGCAATTAGAGCGACTTGAACAGATTTTCGAAGATACTGGGGGCGGAATACCCTTAACAAGGAACCATTTTGCCTTGCACGAGGGATTTGTCTTGCCTGAAGAAAAGGTAGTGTGCTATACGGACCATCAGGTTTTTGAGCGGTATCACAGGTTCCAATTGAAGGAGGGCTTTCGTCAGGCGAACCAAGCCCTGACCTTAAAGGAACTTTATAATTTACAAAAAGGGGATTATGTCACCCATATTGATCATGGGGTAGGGATGTTCTCCGGGCTCGAAACCATTGATGTAAATGGTAAGCCACAAGAGGCCGTACGGCTTGTATATAAGGATGGAGATGTATTGTATGTTGGCATTCATTCCTTGCACCGTATTGCCAAATTTACAGGGAAGGAAGGTGCAATACCTAAAGTAAATAAGCTAGGAACTCAAGCTTGGTCTGCGTTAAAGAATAAAACTAAAAAGAAAATAAAAGAGCTGGCGTATGACTTAATACAGCTGTACGCTAAACGAAAGGCTCAACCTGGTTTTGCTTTTTCTCCTGATTCTTATTTGCAAAATGAACTGGAAGCATCTTTTATGTATGAGGATACTCCGGATCAAATGAAAGCGACAAGCGATGTAAAAAAAGATATGGAATCCGCACTGCCTATGGATCGTTTAGTCTGCGGGGATGTGGGTTTTGGTAAAACGGAAGTGGCCATTCGTGCGGCTTTTAAAGCCATTTGCGACGGAAAGCAAGTGGCAGTTTTGGTTCCCACAACCATTTTGTCCATGCAACACGTTAGAACCTTCAAGGAAAGGCTTAAAGAACTTCCCTGTACAATAGATTTCATAAACCGTTTCAAATCTACCAAAGAAACGACCGATACCTTGGAGCGCTTAAAGACCGGTAAAATCGATATCCTCATAGGAACGCACGCCCTCGTTTCAGGTAAGGTAAAATTTAAAGACCTTGGGTTGATGATTGTTGATGAAGAACAAAAATTTGGGGTTGCGGTGAAGGATAAATTAAAAACCATTCGAGCGACGGTAGACACCTTGACCCTTACTGCGACTCCCATTCCTAGAACGTTACAGTTTTCTTTGATGGGAGCGCGCGACCTTAGCATTATCAACACCCCTCCGCCCAATCGTCAGCCGGTTCTAACGGAAATTATTGCGTTTGATGAAGAAATTATCCGAGATGCGATTTCTTACGAAGTAAGTCGGGGAGGACAAGTGTTTTTTGTGAATAATCGGGTGTCTAACTTAATGGAGATTTCGGGCTTATTGCAACGCTTGTGTCCGGGCTTACGGGTGGGTATAGGTCACGGCCAGATGGATGGAGAAAAGTTAGAGAAAGTCATGATGGACTTTATGGAAGGCAATTACGACGTCCTTCTTGCTACCACCATTATTGAGTCAGGAATTGACATTTCCAATGCCAATACCATCATCATTAACGAGGCCCATTCCTTTGGTCTAAGCGATTTGCATCAGTTACGAGGAAGGGTGGGAAGAAGCAATAAGAAAGGGTTTTGCTACCTCATTGCACCGCGTTTTAGTGTATTGAATTCCGAGGCACGTAAACGCCTTGAAGCGCTGGTGCAGTTTTCGGACCTAGGCAGCGGATTCAACATCGCCATGAAAGACTTGGATATTCGGGGAGCAGGAAACATGCTTGGCGGTGAGCAAAGTGGATTCATATCAGAAATTGGTTTTGAGATGTACCAAAAAATCCTCAACGAAGCCCTGCAAGAATTGCGCGAAACCGAATTTAAAACCCTTTTTGATGAACGCACTTCCGATCAGTTCACTTCCTATGTCAATGAATGTGTTTTTGAATCGGATTTCGAAGTGCGTTTACCGGACACGTATGTGAACCAGGTAGCAGAACGCTTAAGTTTATATCAAGCCATGGATAATTTAAAAACCGAAGCAGAATTGGACGCATTTAAACGGGATCTAATTGACCGCTTTGGACCCATTCCAAAGGCTGGAAAAGAACTTTTGTTTTCTTTTCAATTGCGTTGGTTGGCCCAATCCTTAGGCATGGAGCGGGTGGTGGTCAAGTCAGGTAAATTAGTAGGGTCTTTTATTTCGAATCCCCAATCTCCTTTTTACGAAACCGAACAGTTTACGATACTCCTTCATCGAATTACGGCCCTTGGCAACGGATATCGGTTGGTTCAAAAAGAAGAGAAACTTCGACTGGTGATAGAGCCCATCGCCCACATCAAAGATGCATTTGAAAAACTTCAGGTATTAAAAGCGGACGATTAGCCTGTTACAATTCGTTTCTTTCGTTACTTTTACCATGCGTAATTTAAGATCAAATGCAGACTTTTCAAAACTATATTTTAGGGAAATGGGTTAGTGGTGATGGGGTAGAAACAGAACAATTTCATGCCATTACTGGCGTAAAAATCGGTGAGGTATCGAGTGCAGGAATCGATTTTTCTGAGGTATTGAACTATGGTAGAACCGTAGGGGGAAATCCCTTACGAAAAATGACCTTTCAGGAACGGGGTCGAATGCTAAAAGCCCTTGCCCTTTATTTAATGGAGCGAAAAGAGAAGTATTATGAAGTGAGTGCGTTTACGGGTGCCACGCGGATTGATTCTTGGATTGATATTGAAGGGGGAATTGGTAACCTCTTTGCCAACGCTTCGCTCCGCCGACAGTTTCCTGATTTGCCATATTACGTTGACGGAATTGCCGCTCCTCTTTCAAAAAACGGAACCTTTATTGGGCATCACATCATGCTTCCAAAACAAGGCGTGGCGGTGCACATCAATGCGTTTAATTTCCCAGTTTGGGGAATGCTTGAGAAAATTGCTGTTAATCTGATGGCGGGTGTACCAGCCGTCGTTAAGCCCTCTGAATACACGAGTTTTTTAACAGAAGTAGTGGTTCGTGATATCGTTGCCTCCAATATTCTTCCAGAAGGTTCCTTGCAATTGATTGTGGGATTAGGAAGAGGGATCCTTGACCATGTTCAGACCGAAGATACGGTAACCTTTACGGGTTCAGCCAAAACGGGAATAATCCTGAAAGGGCTTCCCCAAATCGCCGATCGCAGCGTTTCCTTTAATTTGGAGGCGGACTCCCTGAACGCTTGCATTCTCGGTGAGAAAGCGGTTCCTGGAACGGCTGAATTTGATTTGTTCATAAAAGAAGTAAGTAAGGAAATTACCGTAAAAGCCGGACAGAAATGTACGGCAGTTCGCAGAATTTTTGTTCCCGAATCATTAATTGATGAGGTTCAAACCGCCCTAATCAAGCGATTGGGCAGCATCATGGTAGGTGATCCTTCCGTTGAAGGCGTTCGTATGGGAGCCTTAGCCACACAATTGCAAGTGGAACGAGTTCGT